>NZ_JBFRDU010000163.1:0-306 GCF_052113965.1 Rhizobium sp. RAF56 | reverse complement strand
GCTACCTGCCGTCAAGATCGCGCGCGACAACGCGCCTCGCAAAAATCGACCAGCATAGAAGGGCCCACCCAGCGCCGATCGCCCAGCCTGCAACGACGTCGCTCGGGTAGTGGACACCCAGATAGACGCGGCTGGTGCCGATGATAAGGGACACCGTCGCTGCGACCGGCAGGAAGAACCGGCCCTGCCGGGGCGGGCGGCCGAGAGTGCTGGCTAGAATGGCAAACGCCAGGTAGGCCGCCATCGACACTGTTGCGTGCCCGCTTGGAAAGCTCGCGTCGTGCACCTCAACAAGGTGAGGAACGA
>NZ_JBFRDU010000162.1:0-314 GCF_052113965.1 Rhizobium sp. RAF56 | reverse complement strand
CCGCCGTTGACGGTGTCGTCGCCGATGCCGCCCGTGACGGTGTCGTTGCCCGCGCCGCCGTCGACGCTGTCGTTGCCGGCACCGCCGTYGACGCCGTCGTTGCCGTCGCCGCCCGAGAGGGTGTCGTTACCGAGACCGCCGTCGATGGTGTCGTTGCCGCCGTTGCCGTTGATGATGTCGTTGGTGTCGCCGCCGGTGAGTGGGTCGCCATCGGGCGTGCCTTCGATCGTACCACCGATCGGCGGTGCCAGGGCGGCGAGCGAGATGGTCTCGGTCGAGCCGTCGGGGTGAACGATCTGGATGTTCTCGACGCC
>NZ_JBFRDU010000161.1:0-325 GCF_052113965.1 Rhizobium sp. RAF56 | reverse complement strand
GGAGCGAACGCCTATCTTGTGAAGCCATTCTCGTTGGGCGACCTGGAGTACCGCATCGCCAGCCTCGTTGCGGACACGCGGCGCTCGCCACTGCGGGGAGCCAATCAGCGTGATTAACGGTGTCCGTCGTTACAGGATTGCCGCGATATTGGCGTTCCTGACCGCAGTATTTGTTTTGCTTTGGGTCGTTCGCCGACCTTCCGGCGAGGTTCCCGCCTTCGACAGCTATGTGCTCTTGCTGTTGCGTCGACCTGACGAACTCTCGATTCCCAGAGGTCCGCACTGGCTGCTGGACTATTTCCTCAACATGACGAGTTTGGGCAGC
>NZ_JBFRDU010000160.1:0-332 GCF_052113965.1 Rhizobium sp. RAF56 | reverse complement strand
ACCGTCGCCTCCCAGGTCTTCGACACCGCCTGCTGCTTGCGGATGAATGCAACGACGTCGTTGTATTCCGATTCGCTTAGCAGCACCCGCCAGCTGGCGGAGCGGTATTGTTCTTCGAGATCGCCGTCGGTCCATCCGGTCGTGGCCGCCACCGGCACGAAATGGCCGAGCACGTAGTCGCTCGGCTCGTGAGAAGCGGGCGCAAGGCCTGCCACCTCCGGATTGATCGGGTTTCCGTTCTTGTCGAGTGTGCCGAAGACCACATAGGTGTGGCCATAGCTCAACGCATAACGCGAGCGAAATTCGATAAAATGCCGGTTTGCGGCGACCTG
>NZ_JBFRDU010000159.1:0-332 GCF_052113965.1 Rhizobium sp. RAF56 | reverse complement strand
GCCGGCAAGGTGCGTGGATCGAGCCGCGGCGATTCGGGCGTCCCGGCCTGCTCGGGCGGAAGTGTCCTGAATGCCTCCTTTGTTGCCTGAGATACCGGAGCAAGCAGTCTTATGCGCAGCAGGGCGTATGCGGCAAGCAGGGCGTGCGGGAAAGCCGTAACAAGGAACAAGCTTTCCGGTCGCATCTTGGCCATCAACGCGGCCGCCAGCAATGGCCCCACAATCGTGCCGAACCCATAAAACAGAAGCAGACCGCTCGATACCTTCACGAAATCGTCTGGACCGGCATGGTCGTTGGCATGCGCTACGGCGATCGAATAGAGGGTGTAGGC
>NZ_JBFRDU010000158.1:0-337 GCF_052113965.1 Rhizobium sp. RAF56 | reverse complement strand
TTGGATTTGCTTAGGATTCGAGGAAACTGCAATGGGCTGGACTGATTTCACCCGTCGCCAATATGGCCGACGGACAGGGCGTTACGCAAGTGATCTGACGGATAGGGAATGGTCGCTGATCGTTCCGTTTATGCCGAGGCCACGCAGGCTTGGCCGGCCACGCAAAACGGRATTGCGCGAGGTTTTGAACGCATTGCTTTATATCGCATCGACCGGATGCCAATGGCGGATGTTGCCGAAAGATTTTCCACCCTATTCGACCGTGCAGGGTTATTTCTACGAGTGGCGGGCTACTGGCTTGTGGCTGCGCATCAACCATCATCTCGTTATGGAGACG
>NZ_JBFRDU010000157.1:0-356 GCF_052113965.1 Rhizobium sp. RAF56 | reverse complement strand
ACGTCGGGCTGGTGCATGGCCGCATGAAGCCGACCGAGAAACAGGCAGTGATGCAGGCCTTTAAACAGGGCGAGCTTCATCTGCTGGTCGCCACTACAGTCATTGAGGTTGGCGTGGATGTACCGAACTCCAGCCTGATGATTATTGAGAACCCTGAACGCCTTGGTCTTGCGCAACTCCACCAGTTACGCGGGCGCGTCGGACGTGGCGCGGTGGCCTCACACTGTGTGCTGCTCTACAAATCCCCGCTGTCGAAAACCGCGCAAAAGCGCCTGCAGGTGCTGCGCGACAGCAACGACGGCTTTGTGATTGCGCAAAAAGATCTCGAGATCCGCGGCCCGGGCGAACTGCTGGGC
>NZ_JBFRDU010000156.1:0-357 GCF_052113965.1 Rhizobium sp. RAF56 | reverse complement strand
CTGCGTAAGCATCTGCAGGATGAGGCGAAACGCCGCCTGAGCGACTGGGCCGATCGCAACAAGGATAAGCAGAGCAGCAAAGATGTGAAGAAGCTGCTCGATAAGATGTGAGTGTAGCGCCATCGGGTGAAATGCCTGATGGCGGCTGCGCCTTATCMGGCCTACGGGCGTTATGTGGGTATTAAAGCATGCCTTCTAAGGCCAGGTGCTGGAGCAGCATAATCGTTTTGCCATCGGCAATCTCTCCGCTGCGGATAGCGGCCAGCGCATCGGTAAAGGTCATCTCCACTACTTCAATATCTTCTCCTTCCTCGATCAGACCGCCGCCGTTGCCGGTACGGCGGCTCTCGTCATACT
>NZ_JBFRDU010000155.1:0-366 GCF_052113965.1 Rhizobium sp. RAF56 | reverse complement strand
AGCGCAGACATTCAAGATCGCGATGGTGCCGCGGCAGCTCTCAAAACCATCCTCAGACGCTGGCCGTGGCTCAGGCATATCTTTGCGGATGGCGGTTATGCCGGTCCGAAACTGCGGGCAGTATTGTGCAAGGTCGCGAAGTTCACGTTGCAGATCGTGAAGCGAACGGACAAAGCAAAAGGCTTCGAAGTGCTGCCGCGTCGCTGGGTCGTGGAGCGTACATTCGCCTGGCTTGGCCGATGCAGGCGACTGGCCAAGGATTGGGAAAAATCAATCGCTTCCGCTGAAGCCTGGATGCTTATTGCCCATATCCGCATTCTCACGCGGAGGATCGCAAGGTACCATGTTTATTGAGTTCTTTTCGAG
>NZ_JBFRDU010000154.1:0-372 GCF_052113965.1 Rhizobium sp. RAF56 | reverse complement strand
ATACGCCAACTCGCTGACCTCGACTCTTTGGCCTTCCCAAAACGCGGTGAATCTGAATCTCTGGGGCAAACTGGAGGTTTACGATGCGACCGGGGATTTCGTTACGTGAAGATTTTGATGGAGAAGGTCTCCGGCGTCTGTCGCGGCAGTCGAAGGATGCCGCCCAGGTACGACGCTTGTTGGCGCTCGCATTGATCTACGACGGCGGCTCGCGGTCAGATGCAGCCCGGCTCGGCAATGTCACGCTCCAGATCATTCGGGACTGGGTCATGCGCTTCAACGAACGGGGTCCCCAGGGGCTGATCGACGGCAAGGCTCCCGGTCAGCAGTCGAGGTTGAACGATCAGCAGCGTGCGGCCTTGGTGCAGGCCA
>NZ_JBFRDU010000153.1:0-377 GCF_052113965.1 Rhizobium sp. RAF56 | reverse complement strand
GGCTACTTTCCCATGATCTTCATGGCTTCGGCGAGGAATTTGTCCGAGCGAGCGTCGTCGTCGGCGTTGCAGCGTTCGACGGCCCTGGTTTCGAGGTCGTTCACTTTCTTCATGTCCGCGTCGGCGATTTGCGTTGATTTCTTCGCGTCTCGCATCTGTTTTAGCATGTCCTCGCAGGGAACTGCCGCCGCGGCCGCAGGGCCTGAAATTGCGGCAATAGCGAGCGCGGCGTTCAAAACAGCAACGGCAACGATTGCTTTCATGGTGAAATCCTCTTCGTTCAATTTGTCTGGCCGACTGCCAGCGCCGCGCACACTAGAGGTGCGGACATACAACAGCCTTGCCGCAACCTTACTGTTTCGTAAGTTCCCGACAGG
>NZ_JBFRDU010000152.1:0-387 GCF_052113965.1 Rhizobium sp. RAF56 | reverse complement strand
AAACCATACCTACATTACCCGTGCTTCCGCCGCCGGAGTGTTTCGCGAGACGTTCGCGGGCAGGCGGAGGCCGGCGCCTCTGCCCGATACCGTAACGTGCGGCGAAGGCAGGGGAGGTGAATGCCGCGGCGGCGCGGCCGGCAGTCTGATAGAAAAGTTTTGCGAGAACTTYCATCAARCTTGCCGACGGGCCGCACGTCAAGTCTCCCCCGGGTCCCAAGCCCGGTTTGGGTCAACCATGCAAGCCGGCGCGACAATGCTTCGGTGCAGCGAGACGAGGGGTTCATCTCAAGGGACCGGAAGTCCCGAAGAACGCCGAAGGCCACGCAAATGCGGAGCCGCAAGTATTCATATCAGTGAGGTTCCGCATTTGCGTGCGCCCTCCTG
>NZ_JBFRDU010000151.1:0-393 GCF_052113965.1 Rhizobium sp. RAF56 | reverse complement strand
GTTCGACGCGCTGAGCTATGTCGCCGACGCGTTGCGCGACGTGGGCGCGATGGTCTTCGGCGTCGTTCTCAACGCAATCCCAACACCGAAAAATCAGGGAAGCCGCTTATGAACCTACACTTGCGGAATCGGCCGGAGCTCAAGGATCGAAGAGTTTGGCGCCCTCGCGCGCCCAGCATTTTTGAAGGCGTGCACGATGACCTCATGCGACGGCTGCGGTTCTGTTTCGGCTGTGCAACCTGCCAAAGGTGAAGCGGCATGAGCAAGTTCCACACGCTCCAGATCCTGCGCGGGATTGCGGCGAGCATCGTCGTTGTGGATCACGCCTACCTCCGCCAGTTGGAATGGAGCACTGTTCCCGGCACTTACAGCACGCTCGCACAATTTTCCGGA
>NZ_JBFRDU010000150.1:0-395 GCF_052113965.1 Rhizobium sp. RAF56 | reverse complement strand
GATTTTGTTACCACCCAGTTGCGCGTCGGCCAGTTGAAAGCGCGCGAACTGATGAGCGCATTCCCTTAAGCCACGGCTATCTTGGTCAGGAGACCAACGGCGCAGGCGGCTTGTTCAAAGGCTTGCGCACCATTCCGGTCATTTTCGATATTCTGCGCGACGTGGAGGAGATCTGCCCGAACGCCTGGGTGATTAACTTCACTAACCCGGCGGGAATGGTGACCGAAGCGGTCTGTCGCCATACCGACTTCAGGAAATTTATCGGCGTCTGCAACATTCCTGTCGGCATGAAGATGTTTGTCCGCGATGTGCTGGCGCTGGATGCGCATGATGAGATCGCGCTCGATCTTTTCGGCCTCAACCATATGGTGTTTCTCAGCGATGTGCAGGTAAAC
>NZ_JBFRDU010000149.1:0-413 GCF_052113965.1 Rhizobium sp. RAF56 | reverse complement strand
TCGACCGTGTCGTTRCCSGCACCGCCGTCGACGCTGTCGTTGCCGTCATTGCCGTTGACGACGTCGTTGCCGTCGCCGCCGTCGAGCGTGTCTTGGCCATCACCGCCATTGAGCGTGTCGTCGCCGATACCGCCGGTGACCGTGTCGTTGCCCGTGCCGCCGTCGACGCTGTCGTTGCCGTCGCCGCCAGCGACGGTGTCGTCGCCGATACCGCCCGTGACCGTGTCGTTGCCCGCGCCGCCGTCGACGCTGTCGTTGCCGTCGCCGCCGTTGACGGTGTCGTCGCCGATGCCGCCCGTGACGGTGTCGTTGCCCGCGCCGCCGTCGACGCTGTCGTTGCCGGCACCGCCGTTGACGCCGTCGTTGCCGTCGCCGCCCGAGAGGGTGTCGTTACCGAGACCGCCGTCGATGGT
>NZ_JBFRDU010000148.1:0-426 GCF_052113965.1 Rhizobium sp. RAF56 | reverse complement strand
GTAGTGATATCAGCGCCGACGTTGCCGGCTGTAGCTTCTGGCGCTCCGGTGGAAGCGCCGGTGTTGTTGTTGCCGCTACCGGGCCATCGCAATGACGTTTAAACTCCGTTTCATATTGTAGGCGATGGCGGTAAGGCGAATTTGAACGCCTGCTTTTGCAAGCCCTCGCCAWCGCATCCGACGCAGGCCGTAGCTTCGTTTCCATGTACCGAAGATCTTCTCGATCCGGCCACGAATGCGATGGATCGGTTGGTTCCAAGCCTCAAGACGTGCTCGCACTTCGACTTCGTCCCGTCCCCACATTCCGGTGGCGACAATGCGTGGTGTTCCGCCTTTCGCCCGCACGGCATTGCCGAAATGATCGCCGCGATAGGCGCTATCGGCAAACACTTCGCCGGGATCGTCGGGTAGCGCATCAGGACCGGC
>NZ_JBFRDU010000147.1:0-427 GCF_052113965.1 Rhizobium sp. RAF56 | reverse complement strand
TTACTGAAACTCGCGTCAGCCAATTACATAGCCAGACGATTAAACGTTTGCGTGCGCGGCTGGAAGGTCGGGGCTGGGAATCATAAGGTTATAAGTAATATCTCATGCCGATAATAAATTAATCCTCGATGAATGACGCTGCCTGATTATTTTTAATTTTATTTATTTTTATTGTTACTCATTAGTTACGAATTGCAGGACGGTAACTGCGTTATTGGTTACAAAATACAAGGGGCAGTTGAAGTGAACGTAACGAATTTTGATGAGCCGATGCAGTGTATTCGGGATATGAATCTTTCTTACCTGCTTTTGGCGCAGCGTTTGATTCTGGAAGACCGCCTTGCCGCTAAGTTTCGGCTTGGATTGAGTGATGCCACAATCGATATTATCAAAGGGTTAACCTTTCCCCAATTAATCAAGCTTGCAT
>NZ_JBFRDU010000146.1:0-433 GCF_052113965.1 Rhizobium sp. RAF56 | reverse complement strand
GCTTTCTGATCGGGATCGCCAACGGGGCGTGGGGAACGCTCGGAGCCGTCTATGGCGCCCGCATCGGAATTAGCAACGGGGGTATTGCCCTGATGGCCAGCGTCGTTGTTCTTGCCGGTGCCATTCTCCAGTTTCCCATGGGCCGGCTGTCCGACGTCACAGACCGCCGCCGAGTGCTGGCTGGCGCCGCAGCCGGAGCGGCCGGCTTCGGGCTTCTCGTGTTTGTCCTGCAGCCCCGGTCGGCCGCACTGGTCATCGTTATGATGGCGGCATACGGGGGCTTGGCCTACACCCTCTATTCGATCGCCGTAGCGCATGCCAACGACCATGCCGGTCCAGACGATTTCGTGAAGGTATCGAGCGGTCTGCTTCTGTTTTATGGGTTCGGCACGATTGTGGGGCCATTGCTGGCGGCCGCGTTGATGGCCAAGAT
>NZ_JBFRDU010000145.1:0-452 GCF_052113965.1 Rhizobium sp. RAF56 | reverse complement strand
CGCTGCGACCGGCAGGAAGAACCGGCCCTGCCGGGGCGGGCGGCCGAGAGTGCTGGCTAGAATGGCAAACGCCAGGTAGGCCGCCATCGACACTGTTGCGTGCCCGCTTGGAAAGCTCGCGTCGTGCACCTCAACAAGGTGAGGAACGATGGATGGCCTGGCCCGCCCAACAAGCGCCTTCAGGAGGTTGCTAAGTGCCCAGGCGCCTCCGGCCGCGACAAATGCGTAGGCCGCGGCCGCGCTACGTCCGGTCCCCCAAAGGTAGCCGGCAGCGAGCAAGGTGAGGGTCGCGAGAATCGTAAAGCTGCCCAAACTCGTCATGTTGAGGAAATAGTCCAGCAGCCAGTGCGGACCTCTGGGAATCGAGAGTTCGTCAGGTCGACGCAACAGCAAGAGCACATAGCTGTCGAAGGCGGGAACCTCGCCGGAAGGTCGGCGAACGACCCAAAGCA
>NZ_JBFRDU010000144.1:0-452 GCF_052113965.1 Rhizobium sp. RAF56 | reverse complement strand
GCGACCGGCAGGAAGAACCGGCCCTGCCGGGGCGGGCGGCCGAGAGTGCTGGCTAGAATGGCAAACGCCAGGTAGGCCGCCATCGACACTGTTGCGTGCCCGCTTGGAAAGCTCGCGTCGTGCACCTCAACAAGGTGAGGAACGAGGGATGGCCTGGTCCGCCCGATAAGCGCCTTCAGGAGGTTGCTAACTGCCCAAGCGCCGCCGGCGGCCACAAATGCGTAGGCGGCGGCCGCGCTGCGTCCAGTGCTCCAAAGGTAGGCGGTAGCGAGCAAGGTGAGGGTCGCGAGAATCGTAACGCTGCCCAAACTCGTCATGTTGAGGAAATAGTCCAGCAGCCAGTGCGGACCTCTGGGAATCGAGAGTTCGTCAGGTCGACGCAACAGCAAGAGCACATAGCTGTCGAAGGCGGGAACCTCGCCGGAAGGTCGGCGAACGACCCAAAGCAAGCA
>NZ_JBFRDU010000143.1:0-466 GCF_052113965.1 Rhizobium sp. RAF56 | reverse complement strand
GCAGACCTGGCAGTGACCTACTCTCCCGCGTCTTAAGACGAAGTACCATGGGCGCAGGGGCGTTTCACGGCCGTGTTCGGAAAGGGAACGGGTGCGGCCACCCCGCCATAACCACCAGGTCGGCAAAGCGCAACAAATTGAGAAGCTGGATTTTGTGAGCGAACAGGAGTGGCGAACAGCGCGTTGCGCTATCCGGGTCCGTTTCGCTGGTTTTGAACACGTCTTTGGAACCTTTTGGGGTCTGCGGGGTGCTTTTGGCACCCATACAGGCCTCCGTCCGCAGCGCCTTTGGCGCGTCAGGACAAAAGAGGATGTTTATCGAGCCGGACGAAGGGTTTAGCTTCGCCGGGCGATGAACATCGGCAATGAGAACGATCAAGCCAATCGAGCTATTAGTACCGGTAAGCTTCATGCGTTGCCGCACTTCCACACCCGGCCTATCAACGTGGTAGTCTTCCACGGCTCT
>NZ_JBFRDU010000142.1:0-472 GCF_052113965.1 Rhizobium sp. RAF56 | reverse complement strand
ACGCATTGCTTTATATCGCATCGACCGGATGCCAATGGCGGATGTTGCCGAAAGATTTTCCACCCTATTCGACCGTGCAGGGTTATTTCTACGAGTGGCGGGCTACTGGCTTGTGGCTGCGCATCAACCATCATCTCGTTATGGAGACGCGAGAGTTGGAGGGAAAGGAAGCCTCACCGACGGCAGGGGTGATCGACAGTCAGAGTGTCAAAACGACCGAAAGCGGAGGAATTGCAGGCTATGACGCGGGCAAGAAGATTAAAGGCCGCAAGCGCCATATCGTCGTCGACACGCTCGGCCTGATGGTGGGGCTCGTCGTTCACAGCGCAGACATTCAAGATCGCGATGGTGCCGCGGCAGCTCTCAAAACCATCCTCAGACGCTGGCCGTGGCTCAGGCATATCTTTGCGGATGGCGGTTATGCCGGTCCGAAACTGCGGGCAGTATTGTGCAAGGTCGCGAAGTTCACGTT
>NZ_JBFRDU010000141.1:0-482 GCF_052113965.1 Rhizobium sp. RAF56 | reverse complement strand
GTGACCGCTGACATCGACGCCGTGGCTGTCGCCGGCCTGAACTCCGACGACCGTCTTGGTATCGCCCTCGTCGACGTCGGTGTCGTTGGTCAGAACGTTGCCCTTCGCCGAGGCGTCGCCCAGCTCAAGCGCGTTGCCGCCATCTTTGACGCCAATCTCCTTCACCAGATCCGTGCCATTCGTATCGGCAACGGCAATCGGCGCGTCGTTAGTGCCGTGGATGGTGATGGTCAGCGTCTGGGTGCTGGTGGCGCCGTGCTCATCGCGGACGGTGAAGCTGAAGCTTTCCGTGGCCGTCGCCGTCGCGCCCAACGCCTGTACCGCCGGGTTGCCGTTGTCGAGCTTGTAGCTGTAGGCGCCGGACAGGGCGTTCCAGGTCAGCTTGCCGTACTCGCCGGCAACGCCGGTCGAGCCGCTGGTGTGGCCGTCGACGTTGGCGACGGTCAGGACGGTGAAGTGGTCGACATCCGTCGCGCCGGCCT
>NZ_JBFRDU010000140.1:0-482 GCF_052113965.1 Rhizobium sp. RAF56 | reverse complement strand
TCGTCAGCGAAGAGCTTGGACGACGACTTCAAATGATCAAGTAGCCGCTGATGGACCGGGCGTAAATGCCAGGCGGCGCGGCCGACCCAGTCGGCGAGCGTCGAGCGATCGAGATCGATACCTTGGCGCTTGTAGATTTGCGCCTGGCGATACAGCGGCAGGTGGTCGGCATATTTGGAGACCAGCACCTGGGCGACGGTTGCCTCGGTCGGAATGCCGCCTTCGATAAGCCTTGCCGGAGCCGGAGCCTGGACAACTACYTCCTCGCAGGCCCGGCAGGCATACTTTGGGCGGCGCACCACCAGAACGCGGAATTGGGCGGGCACAATGTCCAGCTTCTCGCTGACATCCTCGCCGATCCGATGCAGGTCGTTGCGGCAGCAAGGACAGGCATGGTCATCGATATCGACCACGATCTCGATGCGCGGCAGATGGGCTGGCAGCGCACCTCTGTTTGTGCGCCGCTTGGCAACTTGCGCCTG
>NZ_JBFRDU010000139.1:0-493 GCF_052113965.1 Rhizobium sp. RAF56 | reverse complement strand
GTCGGCAGGCTGCTTTTCAGCCGGTAGCGCAGGTAGACAGAAGTCAGCGCGGACTGCCAATCATGCGTATGCACAAGATCCGGCTTCCAGTCGGTGATCGCGCCATCCGCAATCAAGGCACCCCCCAGCGAAAGCGCTGCGAACCGTCGGCTGTTGTCGGCAAAATCAATCCCTTGCTCGTCGAGATAGGGGCCGCCCGGCCGATCGTATAGCACGGGAATGTCGAGAACRAACAAATCCAGCCCTTCCGAATCTGCCCGAAGGATGCGCGCTTCGGCGCCGAAMAGGTCCATCGTCGCAACGGTTGCCACATTCCTCAAGCGTGCCATGACGCCCGGATACCCCGGCACAAGCGAAACGGTCTCTACCTCAAACTCCGATAGAGCGTTCGGAAGCGATCCTGTGACGTCGGCAAGCCCGCCGGTTTTAACGAGCGGGAAAATCTCCGATGTTACCGATAGGACTTTCAACCGCCCCTCTCCTCATTTTCCAG
>NZ_JBFRDU010000138.1:0-547 GCF_052113965.1 Rhizobium sp. RAF56 | reverse complement strand
GCCGGTACCGCCGTTGACGCTGTCGTCGCCGGCGCCGCCGTTGACGCTGTCGTTGCCGTCGCCGCCGTCGATGACGTCGTTGCCGTCRCCGCCGTTGAGCGTGTCCTGGCCGTCGCCACCCGAGAGCGTGTCGTCGCCGAGGCCGCCGTCGAGCGTGTTGTCGCCGCTGTTTCCGGTGAGCGCGTTGTCGGCATCGTTGCCGGTGGCATCGGTGTTTGCCGGGCCGGTCAATACGACGTTCTCGACACCGTCAGGTGCGGTGTAGTCGATCGACGACTGCACCGTGTCGGTGCCTTCGCCCGGATTTTCCGTGACGACATCGTCGGGGCTGTCGACCACATAGGTGTCGTTGCCGGTGCCGCCGGCCATCGTGTCGTTGCCGGTGCCGCCGTCGAGCGTGTCGTCGCCGTCATTGCCGTTGATGGTGTCGTCACCGGCTTCGCCGTAGAGCTGGTCGTTGCCGCCGCCGCCGTTGATGACGTCGTTATCGTTGCCGCCGCGGATGGTGTCGTCGCCGAGGCCGCCGTCAAGCGTGTCTTGGCCGTCG
>NZ_JBFRDU010000137.1:0-548 GCF_052113965.1 Rhizobium sp. RAF56 | reverse complement strand
GCAGACCTGGCAGTGACCTACTCTCCCGCGTCTTAAGACGAAGTACCATGGGCGCAGGGGCGTTTCACGGCCGTGTTCGGAAAGGGAACGGGTGCGGCCACCCCGCCATAACCACCAGGTCGGCAAAGCGCAACAAATTGAGAAGCTGGCAGGCATTCGCCTGTTTTATTTGAACACGTCTGTCTTGTCCTCGCGCTATCGCGACCTTCGGTCGCTGCGCTCAGGACGGCGCGCTATGCGACGGTCCTTGGCCCCGTATTGGCGTTGTCCGGAGAACTCTTTTCAGAGCACTTCGGCATGCCACCCACACAGGACGCCAGTCCGTCGCCGGCCGTCCGGCGCCCTCGCGGAGCATAGGGCCAAAGGCCCGCTCATGCGTGAGCGCTGAACAGATGGCTCATCGAGCCGGACGAAGGGTTTAGCTTCGCCGGGCGATGAACATCGGCAATGAGAACGATCAAGCCAATCGAGCTATTAGTACCGGTAAGCTTCATGCGTTGCCGCACTTCCACACCCGGCCTATCAACGTGGTAGTCTTCCACGGCTCT
>NZ_JBFRDU010000136.1:0-613 GCF_052113965.1 Rhizobium sp. RAF56 | reverse complement strand
CTGGCTGGACGTTTCTTCACGTCGATGACCAGCCTCTATTGTCATATAGATTACAGTCAGAACGATGACGCCAAGAAACGCGAAGCTTGTATAGATCGTCCCGAAACCCAAGCCGCCATACTCCGACGGCTGGGCAAGCAGGTCGCCGAACGAGGCTCCCAGAGGCCGTGTGAAGATATAGGCCAGCCAAAAGGCGAGGATGCTGTTCAGGGACAGGAAGTAGTAGGCGCCCGCAACGAGTGCGATCACACCGAGGAACAGACCGGCGGTCGCCAGGTATCCGATGTCGAACCTCTCGGCCACAAGATCGCCGGCGGCCGTTCCCAGAGCGAAGGTAAACAGGATCGCCAGCCAGTAGAAGGTTTCTCGCCGGTTCGTGAAGATGGTGTGGATCGAAAGCGTTCCCTCAAGGGCGTACCAGGCCGCGAAGGTGGCCGCGAGGGCGATCACGAAGATGACGGTCGACACTTCAAGCGGCACGCCAAGATTGTCCGTTAGATTGTCGGTGACGAGCGTGCCGACAACGCTGATGAGCACGACCGCGCTCCAGTAGGCCCACGGTACATAGCGCTTCTGTCCGAGCTGGGCGACGATCGCGATGCAAAGTACAGTC
>NZ_JBFRDU010000135.1:0-629 GCF_052113965.1 Rhizobium sp. RAF56 | reverse complement strand
CCGCTCTATGTCGAGGCATTTCCGATGACGGAATACTCGATGTACGGCGCGGTCCCGCTTCGCACCATCAAGCAGGCGCTGTTGAACCTGAAAGCAGACGGCAGGCTGAACCGTGCCAAGATGGTCGACCTGACGAACTGCACCTTCGACGGCCATATCTACAATACGCGACGGGTCATGGAAGAATGCCTGGCGATCAAGCCGGATCTTATTTTCCTGTGGGACGAAGCGTGGTTCGGATTTGCGCGGTTCTCGCCGTTCCTGCGTCCGCGCACGGCGATGGGGGCCGCCAACGATATCGAGGCGTGGCTCCACGCTCCCCAGTCGGTTGCCGCCTATGAAAAGCAACAGGCCGAACTTGGCGCGACCCCGTCGGACGACACGCTGTTGAACGCGCGTTTGATACCAGACCCGCGCAAGGTGAAGCTACGGGTCTATCAAACGAATTCGACCCACAAGTCGATGTCTGCCCTGCGTCAGGGTTCGATGCTGTTGGTCAAGGATGTCGAGTTCCACACTGTGGAAGCGCAATTTCATGAAGCGGTGTTCACCCACGCCTCGACTAGCCCCAACCAGCAATTGATCGCCAGTCTAGACGTTGCGCGCCGGCAGATGGAGCTGGAGGGCTA
>NZ_JBFRDU010000134.1:0-691 GCF_052113965.1 Rhizobium sp. RAF56 | reverse complement strand
GGAGTATGGCGGCTTGGGTTTCGGGACGATCTATACAAGCTTCGCGTTTCTTGGCGTCATCGTTCTGACTGTAATCTATATGACAATAGAGGCTGGTCATCGACGTGAAGAAACGTCCAGCCAGAACACCTAGCCGTCGCCGGCAGTCCCATGGCAACTGAGGCCGGACGGGCCATTCGCCTGTCCGGCCTCAGTTGCGTTGGAAGCGACAAGCTCCTGCGCCGATGTCCGAAAGATCCCGATAGCCAATTCTTACTAAACTTTAACCGCCGGACCCCGCGTCTTCAGGCACTCGTCAGCATTGTCAGGCATCTGAAAGGAGATCGTTTCCAGCAGAGACACCAATGCCTTTCAAAGTATCCAAGAGAATTCGCGCCGCGCTCGCAGGCGTTCTTTTCCTCGGGGCCGGCCTCGGAGGCTATATTGGCTATCTCAAGCTGGTCGGGAATTTCCACACCGTCATCGAAGGCCAGCTTTACCGCTCGGCCCAGCCGACCCCATCGCAGCTTGAAACCTATGTTCGCGAGCATGGCATCAAAACGGTCATCAATCTAAGAGGAGAGAACTCCAACGCGGATTGGTACGGCGCCGAGATTGCCGCGACGCGAGATCTGGGGGTTGAGCACATCGACTTCAGGATGTCTGCGACCACGGAATTTACGCCTCAGCGTGCTAGCGAAATCGTTGCGAT
>NZ_JBFRDU010000133.1:0-701 GCF_052113965.1 Rhizobium sp. RAF56 | reverse complement strand
GGCGAAGGCAACGACCTGCTCTACGGCGAAGCTGGCAACGACACCATCAACGGCAATGGCGGCGACGATCTCCTCGACGGCGGCACCGGCAACGACACGATGGCCGGCGGCACCGGCAACGACACCTATGTGGTCGACAGCGCCGACGAYGTCGTCACGGAAAATCCGGGCGAAGGCACCGACACGGTGCAGTCGTCGATCGRCTACACAGCACCTGATAACGTCGAGAACGTCGTATTGACCGGCACGGCAAACAYCGATGCCACCGGCAACGATGCCGACAACGCGCTCACCGGCAACAGCGGCGACAACACGCTCTCGGGCGGTGTCGGCAACGACACGCTCTCGGGTGGTGCCGGCCAGGACACGCTTGACGGCGGCACCGGTGACGACTTCCTCAATGGCGGGGCTGGCAACGACAGCATCGCCGGCGGCGCCGGCAACGATACCGCGGTCTACAACGGCACCGGTCCTGACGACATCAAGGCCACCCGCAATCCGGACGGCTCGGTGACGGTCACCACGGCCGATGGCGGCACCGACACCCTGACCGGCGTCGAGAACATCCAGATCGTTCACCCCGACGGCTCGACCGAGACCATCTCGCTCGCCGCCCTGGCACCGCCGATCGGTGGTACGATCGAAGGCACGCCCGATGGCGACCCACTCACCGGCGGCGACACCAACGACATCATCAACGG
>NZ_JBFRDU010000132.1:0-707 GCF_052113965.1 Rhizobium sp. RAF56 | reverse complement strand
CCGCGTGTCGCCTTCGCCTTCACGCTCTACTATCAAAACGCCTCGGAAGAGGCGCTGGTCGGCAACGCCGTCGAGATCGAAAAGCGGCACTGGCTGGCAACGACGCTGGTGCCCTACTGGCGCACCTACCTGCGCGTCATGTTCGCGGCCCTGTTCATCAACCTGATCGCGCTCGGCTCGCCGCTGTTTACGATGAACGTCTATGACCGGGTGCTGCCAAACAAGGCGTTCCCGACGCTCTGGGTTCTCGCCGCCGGCATCACGCTTGCCTACAGCTTCGATTTCCTGCTGAAGACCGCGCGCGCCTCGCTGATCGATTATGCCGGACGCAAGGCGGACCTGCGGCTGTCGCAGCTGATCTTCGACAAGGTGCTGAACTCGACGCTGGCCTCGCGCCCGATGTCGACAGGCGAATATGCCAACCGCATCAGCCAGTATGAATTCGTTCGCGAATTCTTCACCTCGAACACGATCGGCGTCCTCATCGACAGTCTGTTCGTCTTCATCTTCCTGGCCGTGATCTATCTGATCGCCGGCTGGCTGGTGGTCATTCCCGCCGTCGCCCTCATCCTATCCGTGGTCATCGGGCTCTACGCGCAGGCGCGGATCGGCAAGCGCATGGCGACGGCCGCCAACGAGGCGTCGCGCCGCCAGTCGCTGCTGGTCGAGACGATCTCGACGATCGAGACGCTGAAGAGCCTGCGCGC
>NZ_JBFRDU010000131.1:0-712 GCF_052113965.1 Rhizobium sp. RAF56 | reverse complement strand
TTTCCCCATTCGGAGATCCATGGATCAAAGCTTATTCGCAGCTCCCCACGGCTTTTCGCAGCGTATCACGTCCTTCATCGCCTGTGCATGCCAAGGCATCCACCAAATGCCCTTACGACACTTAATCGTTCTCATTGCCAATGCTCATCTATATTGGGTTTGGAATTCCTTGTCCTCTTCGCTTGCGCTCAGAGGGGTTCCAAACCTGACCATCCGGACAACCTTGCGATTGCCGCGACCGTCAGACCCAAAGCCCGGTTACCTTTTACAACCGAGCCATTCAGATGCCATCGACGTGTTCGATACAATCCTCATATGAAGGCACGCCGGTGCACTTCGAGGTCGTATCTTTAAGACCAGCTTCTCGAGATATGATCCGATACCGCGCGGTCAGGCAACGGTAATCCGATCGCTCGTCAGAAGCGCCAATGATGACGCCAACAACCAGCGATCCAGAGCGACAAGCTTCCTTCCTACCTCCAGTTCCTCCACCACATCCGGCCGGCTAGGCCATCCATGGTTTCACAAGAACTGGGCTCGGACGCCTTGGGCCTAAACCCAAAACACCTGGAAGCCTCCAGATCAATCTTCTCTTCACAATGTATGCAGAACAGGCATCAGGCAAAAATGCCGATGCAAAACTTTATTTCTTCAAAGGATATCCGCCAGCTACCACACCAAAGCGAATTGGTGGAGCTGAGCGGGATCGAAC
>NZ_JBFRDU010000130.1:0-732 GCF_052113965.1 Rhizobium sp. RAF56 | reverse complement strand
ATCGCAACGATTTCGCTAGCACGCTGAGGCGTAAATTCCGTGGTCGCAGACATCCTGAAGTCGATGTGCTCAACCCCCAGATCTCGCGTCGCGGCAATCTCGGCGCCGTACCAATCCGCGTTGGAGTTCTCTCCTCTTAGATTGATGACTGTTTTGATGCCATGCTCGCGAACATAGCTTTCAAGCTGCGACGGGGTCGGCTGGGCCGAGCGGTAAAGCTGGCCTTCAATAACGGTGTGGAAATTCCCGACCAGCTTGAGATAGCCAGCGTAGCCTCCGAGGCCGGCCCCGAGGAAAAGAACGCCTGCGAGCGCGGCGCGAACTCTCTTGGATAGTTTGAAAGGCATTGGTCTCTCTGCTGGAAACGATCTCCTTTCAGATGCCTGACAATGCTGACGAGGGCCTGAAGAGCCCAGGCCTGGGCGGTGAAAGTTTAGTAAGAATAGGCTATTGGGATTTGTGCGCTTTGGACTGAAGCATTCCGGAGGTCCGTGGATTTTTCGGACATCGGGTCCAGAGCGCGTGGCTTCCAGCGCAACGGCAGGCCGGACAGGCGTATGGCCTGCCCGGCCTCAGCTGTCATGGACTGCCGGCGACGGCTAGGTGTTCTGGCTGGACGTTTCTTCACGTCGATGACCAGCCTCTATTGTCATATAGATTACAGTCAGAACGATGACGCCAAGAAACGCGAAGCTTGTATAGATCGTCCCGAAACCCAAGCCGCCATACTCC
>NZ_JBFRDU010000129.1:0-756 GCF_052113965.1 Rhizobium sp. RAF56 | reverse complement strand
CGGCGCGCCCGGACCATGATCGACAGCATGGGTCTCCAGGTCGATCCGAACGCGAACTTCGACGCCTATTACGGCCTCATCGATTTCGAGTTCTGGGCGCGCAAGAATATCGGCGACGACGCGGTTGAATACCTGAAGAAGAATGTTCATCCGCTGGATCTCGCTTTCCGCTTGGCCGAGGCGCACGGCATCGTGCTTTTGAACGGCGGCGGCTTCGAGGCGCCCAACTGGTCGTTGCGCGTCTCCTTGGCGAACCTGCCCGACGAAGCTTACGAAGATATCGGTCGCGGCGTGCGCGCGATCGCGCGCGGTTACAGGGATGCATTCGAAGCGTCGAAATCAGCCCCCAAGAAGTGAGGGGGCTGCAACGCAACGGGCGGCAGTTTGCCAAGAGGTCTGGTCCGAACGGTCTTGGTCAGAGGCTGCTGACCGAAACGACTCTAGTAGATAGGAGACTCTCAGCGAGCGGAAGGAAGCGCCTCGCGCCGTCGGTAGTGCCCGACTGCCTGAGTTGATAGCTGTGGGTAGGTCGCCAAAATCGAAGTCAACAATCAGTGCGAAAGGACGCGCTATGCGCCGATATGCCGTGGAATTCATCGGGACGTTTTTTCTTGTATTGACGATAGGCTGCACCGGGATGGCCGCGGCTCCGGGCGTAATCGCTCCGCTGGCCATAGGCAGCGTGCTGATGGTTATGATCTACGCAGGCGGTCACGTCTCGGGCGCCCATTACAATCCCGCGGTCACGCTTGGGGT
>NZ_JBFRDU010000128.1:0-764 GCF_052113965.1 Rhizobium sp. RAF56 | reverse complement strand
TGGCTTGGCGGAGTTGGTTCGCATCGGTTGGTACCGAGAGGTGAAGGTAAAGAGTGCCGAGAGCCAGCAGGCTCGCTCCCTGCTCGTAACGCGCTCGCGCCTGGTCGAAATAAGACGGGCGATAGAAAACCAGATCCGAGCGATGGTGAAGGAATATGGACTGCTCTTCGAACGCGCCATTGGATCGATGTTCCGGCGTAAGGTGGCGGAATTAGTCGACGCCGAGCACGCTCTCCAGGATGTCATCGCACCGCTGCTTTCCATTYATGAACAAGTTTGCGGCGAACAGGAGAAGCTCGAYAAGCGGATCGCCRCTCTTGCACGCGCCGATGAAASAACYCGTCGACTGATGACCGTGCCGGGCATCGGCGTCGTCACAGCGCTGACGTTCCGCCACACCATCGACGATCCGAGTCGGTTCAGATCGGCCGCGACGGTTGGCGCAYATCTCGGTYTAACACCCAGGCGAAAACAATCCGGGGAGAGCGACACGAACGGCAAGACATCGAAATGGGGCGATCGACTATTAAGRACCTATCTGTTCGAGGCCGCATCGGTCCTGCTACACCGGACGAAGAAATGGTGCTCGTTGAAGGCGTGGGGGCTGCGGCTTGCGAAGCGCATCGGGATGAAAAAGGCAAAGGTCGCCGTTGCCCGAAAGCTTGCTGTCATCCTTCACTGCATCTGGGTCGATGGCACCACCTTTGAATGGAGCGCCGGGAAAGTCGCCTAAGCTAACCCCCAGTTTGCTGGCCCTAGACGGG
>NZ_JBFRDU010000127.1:0-784 GCF_052113965.1 Rhizobium sp. RAF56 | reverse complement strand
TGCGCCGCTGATCACGAAGGTCACGATGAACAGGATGCCGAAGGCGAGCGCCAGGCGGAACGCCGTCCGATGACGGAGGCTAGCGAGGCGCATGCAGCGAATAGCCCGTATTGCGAATCGTGTGCAGCAGCTGGGCCGCGAACGGCTTGTCTATCTTGGCGCGCAGCCGACTGACGTGCGTTTCGACGACGCTCGTCTTCGGATCGAAATGAAAGTCCCACACATGTTCGAGAAGCATCGTCCTGGTCACGACCCTTCCCTCACCTCGCATCAGCACCTCAAGCAACGTGAACTCCCTCGGCTGCAGCTCGATGACCTGTCCGGCCCGGCGGGCTTCTCTGCGGATCAGGTCAAGTTCCAGATCGGCCACCTTGAGCACCGTCTTTTGCTCCTGCACCGGCGGCCGGCGGGCCAGCGCATTTACCCTCGCCAGCAATTCCGAGAAGGCGAAAGGTTTGACCAGATAGTCGTCGCCGCCGGCTTCCAACCCCTCGACCCGATCGTCGACGCCGCCGACCGCCGTGAGGAAGAGCACAGGCGTCCTGACGCGCGCCGCCCTCGCCGCGCGGACGACGGACAGGCCGTCCAGGCCGGGAAGCATGCGATCTACGACCATGACGTCATATGCGTCGGACTGGGACTGGAACAAGCCGTCGCGCCCGTCCGCGAAAACGTCGCAGCTATGCCCCGCCTGGGCAAACCCTTTCGAGACGAAGTCGGCCGTTCTTCGATCGTCTTCGATAAGCAGAATCCGCATTACGCCTCCGATCCGGATGTCTTCGTT
>NZ_JBFRDU010000126.1:0-794 GCF_052113965.1 Rhizobium sp. RAF56 | reverse complement strand
AGCCCGGCTCGGCAATGTCACGCTCCAGATCATTCGGGACTGGGTCATGCGCTTCAACGAACGGGGTCCCCAGGGGCTGATCGACGGCAAGGCTCCCGGTCAGCAGTCGAGGTTGAACGATCAGCAGCGTGCGGCCTTGGTGCAGGCCATCGAGCGTGGGCCGACACCCTATCTTGACGGCGTTGTTCGCTGGCGTCTGTGCGATTTGGCTCAATGGCTTTGGGAAGAGTTCCGCGTTTCTGTGAGCGAGCAAACACTGAGCCGCGAGGTCCGAGCCATGGGTTATCGCAAGCTTGCTGCAAGGCCCAAACATCACGCGCAAGACCCTCAAGCCATCGAGGATTTTAAAAAAGTTTCCCCGCCGCAGTGGCAGAAATCGCCGCCGGAGCAGCGCGAGGAAAAAGAATAGAGATTTGGTTCGAGGATGAGGCCCGTATCGGGCAGAAGAACAAGATCACGCGCCGCTGGGCCAGGCGGGGAACGCGGCCTTCCGCGCCGCATGATCAACGCACAAGATCGGCCTATATCTTCGGTGCCATCTGCCCGAAGCTTGGCAAGGCGGCAGCTCTCGTCATGCCGTGGTGCGACACCCACGCGATGACGCAGCACCTGGCGGAAATCGCCCGCCATGTTGACGAGGATGCGCACGCCATCCTCATCATGGATCAGGCAGGCTGGCACATGTCCAATCATCTCGTCGTGCCTGAAAACATCACCATCCTGCCACTCCCGCCGAAATCGCCGGAGCTAAACCCCGTTGAAAACCTCTGGCACTTCATGCGCGAAAACTGGCT
>NZ_JBFRDU010000125.1:0-822 GCF_052113965.1 Rhizobium sp. RAF56 | reverse complement strand
CGACGTCGCCGCGCTGTCACCACTTCTGCGCGGCATGCTTCTTTCGGTTGCCTATGCTGACGGTGAGGGTGGCATAGGATTGACGGCGACCGGCGCCATGAATCGAAAGTTCGTGCATTGGGCTGCTGTGCACTTCCTCTGGCCAGGCTTCACAGCCGAAGACCTCTACAGCATGAACAAGGTGCTCAATGAAAGCGACATGCCGCCGCTTTGGGTCGTGCGCGACATGGCCCGTCATCTGAAACTGCTTCGCCGGAAAAAGGATGTGCTGCTCCCAACCAAACGGGGCCGGGAGTTCTTGGCAAAACCGCAAGCCTTCTTCGATCTGATCGCTACGGATTATCTCTACTCATACGTTCACGACACCGATCATGAGGAGGAGGTGCGGGCGCGGTTACGCTGGTGGCGCCTGTTCCTCAATCTTCTCAATATCAAGGCCAGAGAAGGTTGCACGCCACTGGACGTTGTGAAGATCCTCTAYCCAGACCTGGCGCCTCTGTCGGACACCGAAATGACCATAGAAGCCTGGGAGCTGAAATCCGATCTCCAATATGGTGTCTTTCGACGCTTGTGCTGGCTCGGTTTGCTCTATGAGGCACGCGAGGGGCTCACGCTCCTCCAGGACGGATCCTTCCACAAGACGCCACTTTGGCCAGCCTGCCTGCAATTGGAATCGGATACGCAGAGCGACATCGGCGTGCATTGACGCTCTTTATTCCGCCGCCGGCGGCCTCGACAGTGCCTTCTCTCGCCGCGCAATCACCGCAGGATCGTTCATGAAATCCGTCCTTGGCCCAGGCTTGCGACCCCGCTTCTGATAGC
>NZ_JBFRDU010000124.1:0-834 GCF_052113965.1 Rhizobium sp. RAF56 | reverse complement strand
GCACCGGGATGGCCGCGGCTCCGGGCGTAATCGCTCCGCTGGCCATAGGCAGCGTGCTGATGGTTATGATCTACGCAGGCGGTCACGTCTCGGGCGCCCATTACAATCCCGCGGTCACGCTTGGGGTATACCTGCGGGGACGCTGTCCAGCCGCGGACGTGCTGCCCTACTGGGGCGCGCAACTGCTGGGCGCCATCGTTGCGGCGTGGATCGTCGGCCTGGCCCTCAAAGGCGCGCCGGTCAGCCCCTTGGTTGCCCCTGTCGTGGGGGCGTTTTTCGCCGAGTTCCTTTTCACGTTTGCGCTGGTGTACGTTGTCTTGAACGTGGCGACGGCGGACGCAACAGAAGGAAATTCCTACTTCGGTCTCGCGATCGGTTTTACGGTCCTGGCTGGCGCCTTCGCGGTGGGACAAGTGTCGGGAGCGGCCTTCAATCCGGCCGTCGCAATCGGCGCCGCCATCCGGGGCATGCTCTTTTGGTCCAGCATGTGGCTCTACATCATCGCGGAATTATTGGGAGGGGTCGCGGCGGCCTTCGCCTTCAAGGCGCTCAACCCAACCACTGGCAATTCATAGGGCGGGTATCAGCACGGCGACCACGGAACAATGGACACCGTACTCACCCACACGATTGGCTTCCTGGAAGAACCGAAACGTCTTTTCCGCCGGTGCTCGGTCCTTCGTGATTTAGACCGTTTCCGCTTTGGTCTGAATCTGAGGTGATTCCCGAATCAGGATGATTGTGATTCAAGATGCTGGCTGGATGGAGGCCAGTATCTATGACCCGACCTTTATCGAACGACCTTCGTGATCGCGTTGTCGCTGCTGTGTTGAG
>NZ_JBFRDU010000123.1:0-843 GCF_052113965.1 Rhizobium sp. RAF56 | reverse complement strand
TGATTGTGATTCAAGATGCTGGCTGGATGGAGGCCAGTATCTATGACCCGACCTTTATCGAACGACCTTCGTGATCGCGTTGTCGCTGCTGTGTTGAGCGGCGACAGMAGCCGAGCYGTTGCGGCCCGCTTTGGTGTTGCGGTCTCTTCGGTKGTCAAATGGTCTCAGCGCTATCGTGCGACCGGCTCGGTGGAACCGGGCAAGATGGGAGGCCATCGCAAACGTATTTTGGAACCGCACCGCGCCTTCATCGTCGACCAGCTTAACCAGAACTCGCATCTGACGCTGCACGGTTTGAAGGCCGAGTTGGCGGCGCGCGGCATCACTGTCTCCCACAATACGATCTGGGAATTCATCCGACGCGAAGGCCTGCGCTTCAAAAAAAACGCTATTCGCCCTTGAGCAGGCCCGTGCCGATATTGCTCGCAGGCGTGAGCGATGGAAGGGCTTACAGCAGCATCTCGACCCGACGCGCCTTGTCTTCATCGACGAAACCTGGATCAAGACCAACATGACGCCGATCAGGGGCTGGGGGCCAAAGGGCAAGCGTTTGCGCGCCTTTGCKCCGCACGGTCACTGGCGTACGCTTACCTTCCTCGGCGCTTTACGCTGTGACCGGTTGACCGCTCCTTGTGTCTTTGACGGACCAATCAACGGCGCGTGCTTCCGCGCCTATGTCGAGCAGCAGCTCATGCCGGTTCTCAAACCCGGCGATATCGTCATCATGGACAATCTCGGCAGCCACAAATCGGCCGCCGTCCGCCAAGTCATCAAGGCGGCTGGTGCTCGCCTCTGGTTCCTGCCACCCTACTCACCAGACCTCAATCCGATCGAGCAGGCCTT
>NZ_JBFRDU010000122.1:0-845 GCF_052113965.1 Rhizobium sp. RAF56 | reverse complement strand
CACGTCCGCGCGTTCGGCACCTTTGCGGCGTCTAGCGCAATCATCGCATTGCTGACGGGCCTGATGATTGACCAGTATGTTTGGATCGTCCTGCGGGGCTTCACAGGCTTCGTGATGGCCGGCGCTTATATGGTCATTGAGAGCTGGTTGAACGAGAAAGCGACTAATGAAAACCGCGGTACTGTCTTCGCCCTCTACATGATCGTYTCGTATGCTTCGCTTATCGCCGGTCAGATGATCGTYGCTGTCGGCGACGTRAGGAACGCGTCGCTATTCATGGTCGCCGGGGTATTCTTCTGCCTCGCCTTGATCCCGACGGCCGTGTCATTGGCAGCGACGCCGAAACCGCTCGAGGACGTCTCTCTTGACCTGAAAGGTCTCTACGCCACGTCGCCGCTCGCCCTGATCGGCTGCTTTCTGATCGGGATCGCCAACGGGGCGTGGGGAACGCTCGGAGCCGTCTATGGCGCCCGCATCGGAATTAGCAACGGGGGTATTGCCCTGATGGCCAGCGTCGTTGTTCTTGCCGGYGCCATTCTCCAGTTTCCCATGGGCCGGCTGTCCGACGTCACAGACCGCCGCCGAGTGCTGGCTGGCGCCGCAGCCGGAGCGGCCGGCTTCGGGCTTCTCGTGTTTGTCCTGCAGCCCCGGCCGGCCGCACTGGTCATCGTTATGATGGCGGCATACGGCGGCTTAGCCTACACCCTCTATTCGATCGCCGTAGCGCATGCCAACGACCATGCCGGTCCAGACGATTTCGTGAAGGTATCGAGCGGTCTGCTTCTGTTTTATGGGTTCGGCACGATTGTGGGGCCATTGCTGGCGGCCGCGTTGATGGCCAAGAT
>NZ_JBFRDU010000121.1:0-874 GCF_052113965.1 Rhizobium sp. RAF56 | reverse complement strand
TTGGCGTTTGCGCCCGCGACCAGCACATGCACCTCGGAGCCGAGCTTGGCGGCGGCCGTCAGCGCCTTGGCGGTCTGGTCGGAAAGGCTGGCATTGTCGTGATCCGCCAGAAGAAGAATGGTCATGATGATAATCTCCCTGTCTGTCTGAGCTGGCCGGGTCGCGAAGGACCGGCGCTCGAAAAATATTCCCGTGTTSAGCGGCTTYTCGGAACGGCGAGGCCGTCCAAAATCCTSTSCGTCATRCCGGACTTGATCCGGTATCCAGCCGCGCCGCGTCGGCKGCGCGAAAGAGACGTCTRCGCGCAAGGACTTGCGCGGGCTGGATCCCGGCTCAAGGCCGGGATGACGGAAGAAAGGGCCGATCCCGCAAGGCTCAGCCTTTAAAGCACGCCGGCTTCGTTCTTCAGCTTGTCGACCAGTTCGGCCACCGATTTGACCTTGACGCCCGCCTTGCGGCCGGAGGGCTCCTCGGTCTTCAACACCTTCAGCCTCGGCGCCGTATCCACGCCGAAATCGGCCGGCGACTTCTTGTCGAGCGGCTTCTTCTTCGCCTTCATGATGTTCGGAAGCGAGGCATAGCGCGGCTCGTTGAGGCGCAGGTCCGTGGTCACCACCGCCGGCAGCTTCACCTCGATCGTCTGCAGGCCGCCGTCGACTTCGCGCGTGACCTTGGCCGAGCCGTCGCCGATCTCGATCTTCGAGGCAAACGTCGCCTGGGCCGCCCCGATCAGCGCCGCCAGCATCTGGCCGGTCTGGTTGCTATCGTCGTCGATCGCCTGCTTGCCGACGATGATCAGGCCCGGCTGCTCCTCGGCAACGACGCCCTTCAGGATCTTGGCGACCGCCAGCGGCTCGACCGCATCATCGGTCTC
>NZ_JBFRDU010000120.1:0-893 GCF_052113965.1 Rhizobium sp. RAF56 | reverse complement strand
AAGGCCTGCTCGATCGGATTGAGGTCTGGTGAGTAGGGTGGCAGGAACCAGAGGCGAGCACCAGCCGCCTTGATGACTTGGCGGACGGCGGCCGATTTGTGGCTGCCGAGATTGTCCATGATGACGATATCGCCGGGTTTGAGAACCGGTATGAGCTGCTGCTCGACATAGGCGCGGAAGCACGCGCCGTTGATTGGTCCGTCAAAGACACAAGGAGCGGTCAACCGGTCACAGCGTAAAGCGCCGAGGAAGGTAAGTGTACGCCAGTGACCGTGCGGAGCAAAGGCGCGCAAACGCTTGCCCTTTGGCCCCCAGCCCCTGATCGGCGTCATGTTGGTCTTGATCCAGGTTTCGTCGATGAAGACAAGGCGCGTGGGGTCGAGATGCTGCTGTAAGCCCTTCCATCGCTCACGCCTGCGAGCGACATCGGCACGGGCCTGCTCAAGGGCGAATAGTGTTTTTTTTGAAGCGCAGGCCTTCGCGTCGAATGAATTCCCAGATCGTATTGTGGGAGACAGTGATGCCGCGCGCCGCCAGCTCCGCCTTCAAACCGTGCAGCGTCAGATGCGAGTTCTGGTTAAGCCGGTCGACGATGAAGGCGCGGTGCGGTTCCAAAATACGTTTGCGATGGCCGCCCATCTTGCCCGGTTCCACCGAGCCGGTCGCACGATAGCGCTGAGACCATTTGACAACCGGAGAGACCGCAACACCAAAGCGGGCCGCAACAGCTCGGCTGCTGTCGCCGCTCCACACAGCAGCGACAACGCGATCACGAAGGTCGTTCGACAAAGGTCGGGTCATAGATACTGGCCTCCATCCAGCCAGCATCTTGAATCACAATCATCCTGATTCGGGAATCACCTCAGATTCAGACCAAAGCGGAAACGGTCTAG
>NZ_JBFRDU010000119.1:0-930 GCF_052113965.1 Rhizobium sp. RAF56 | reverse complement strand
CGACGGTTCGCAGCGCTTTCGCTGGGGGGTGCCTTGATTGCGGATGGCGCGATCACCGACTGGAAGCCGGATCTTGTGCATACGCATGATTGGCAGTCCGCGCTGACTTCTGTCTACCTGCGCTACCGGCTGAAAAGCAGCCTGCCGACCGTTCTTACCGTTCATAATCTTGCCTTCCAGGGCCAGTTTCCTTTCGATCACTTATCGGATTTAGGAATTCCGCCGGAAGCCCAGTCGACCGAGTGCCTGGAATACTATGGCGATATAAGCTTCTTGAAAGGCGGCGTGCAGACCGCCGATATCATCACGACCGTCAGCCCAACCTACGCGCGGGAATACTGTCGGAGGGGCTCGGCATGGGGATGGAAGGGGTCCTGAAGGCAAACAGAAAGAAGCTGAGAGGAATAGTGAACGGGATCGACGACGACGTCTGGAATCCCGCCACCGATCTTTGTCTTGTCCAAAATTTCGACCGGAACAGCCTGGCTGCTCGTAGCTTGAACCGAAAGCATCTGATCAATCTATTCGACTTTCAGCAGGAGGAAGGCCCGATCTTTTCCGTGATCAGCCGACTGACATGGCAGAAGGGGATCGATCTTCTCGTACAAACCGTACCGCACTTGGTGGAGGCTGGAGGGCGGTTGATCATATGCGGTGAGGGCGATCACCATTTGCACGACCTGGTGCGAAACCTCGCCAAGCAGTATCCTCACAAGGTTGCAGTATCGATCGGTTACAATGAAGGCTTGGCTCACGTGATCTATGGCGGCAGTGATTTCCTCATGGCGCTTAAGCGGATGGACAACATCGGGATCGTCGTCGAAGACCTCGCAGCGGCGATAGATTTCTTTGAGGAGCTGGGCCTCGAGCTCGAGGGCAGCGCGATGATCGACGGCGAATGGGCCGGTCGTGTTACGGGCCTGGGCGACC
>NZ_JBFRDU010000118.1:0-944 GCF_052113965.1 Rhizobium sp. RAF56 | reverse complement strand
ACCGCACGCCGTCTCTATGAGACATATCTTCTGAACCTTTCCGATGCGAGACAGAGGATCACCTATCCCGTCTCGGATGCCGAACTGGTCTCGCAGGCGGTCGCTCCCGCATCGAAGAGCCAGCCTCGATCGGGGCTGCTTATGCTCTTCGCGGTCCTATTGGGCACGGGCGTCGGCATCGTGATCGCCACCATCCGCCACTTCGGAAACCGCGTTGTAACCTCCGCCGACCGGATCGGCGTCGAGACCGAGTTGGCGTGCATCGGACAGGTTTCGGTCGCCAAAGGAGCGAGAGCGAAGGAAGACGAAGCACTGAAGAAGGAAAAACCCGCTTTGGAAAGGACGGATCGCAACATCGGCGATCCCAAGCAGAAATTCAGTCGCGATCTACGCGATTTGAATGCGACGATTTCGGGGCTCCGGCGCAATCGAAAGGCCCGCCTGATCGGCTTCGTGGGCGCGGAACCGGGAGCCGGGGCAACGACCATGGCCTACAACGTGGCGCTTCTCGCCTCCGCCTCGGGATCGAAGACCTTGCTGGTGGACGCCGCCGCCGCCAATCCCACGCTCAGCCAGATGTTCGTCAAGGAAGGCTCGATCGGATTGATGGAGGTGTTGAACAGCTCCAGAGCCTATGCGGATTTCATTGCGGGGTGCGACAAGCGGCTGACCATTCTGCCGGTTGGAAGCTTCAACGGCGTTACACCCGGCGAACGCATCGCCTCGGAGCGTATCTCCTTCAACCTGGCCGATCTGAAAGAGCATTTCGATCTCATTCTCGTCGATCTTCCCTCAATGCCGGATTCGGCGGACGCCAGGGCGATCGCGCCACATCTCGACGGGTCGATCGTGGTCGTCCGCCACGGCAAGACATCGTTCGACGCGCTGAGCTATGTCGCCGACGCGTTGCGCGACGTGGGCGCGATGGTCTTCGGCGTCGTTCT
>NZ_JBFRDU010000117.1:0-974 GCF_052113965.1 Rhizobium sp. RAF56 | reverse complement strand
TCGTAGGATTTGAATACACGGTTTGAGAGCCAGTTTTCGCGCATGAAGTGCCAGAGGTTTTCGACCGGGTTCAGCTCCGGCGATTTCGGCGGGAGTGGCAGGATGGTGATGTTTTCAGGCACGACGAGCTTGTTGGACATGTGCCAGCCTGCCTGATCCATGATGAGGATAGCKTGCGCATTCTCGTCGACATGGCGGGCGATTTCGGCCAGGTGCTGCGTCATCGCGTAGGTGTCGCACCACGGCATGACGAGAGCTGCCGCCTTACCGAGCTTTGGGCAGATTGCACCGAAGATATAGGCCGATCTCGTGCGTTGATCATGCGGCGCGGACGGCCGCGATCCGCGTCTGGCCCAGCGGCGCGTGATCTTGTTCTTCTGCCCGATGCGGGCCTCATCCTCGAACCAAATCTCTATTCGTTTTCCTCGGGCCGCTCCGGCGGCAATTTCTGCCACYGCGGCGGGGAAACTTTTTTAAAATCCTCAATGGCTTGAGGGTCTTGCGCGTGATGTTTGGGCCGGGCAGCAAGCTTGCGATAGCCCATGGCCCGTACTTCACGGCTCAGCGTTTGCTCGCTCACCGAAACGCGAAACTCTTCCCAAAGCCATTGAGCCAGATCGCACAGACGCCAGCGAACAACGCCGTCGAGATAGGGCGTCGGACCACGCTCGATGGCCTGCGCCAGGACCGCACGCTGCTGATCGTTCAACCGCGACTGCTGACCGGGAGCCTTGCCATTGACCAGTCCAGCAGGACCGCGTTCGTTGAAGCGCATGACCCAGTCCCGAACGATCTGGAGCGTGACATTGCCGAGACGGGCGGCATCTGAYCGCGAGCCGCCGTCGTAGATCGAGGCGAGCGCCAACAAGCGTCGTACCTGGGCTGCGTCCTTCGTCTGCCGCGCCAGCCGCCGAAGACGTTCTCCGTCAAAATCTTCACGTAACGAAATCCCTGATCGCATCGTAAACCTCCGG
>NZ_JBFRDU010000116.1:0-976 GCF_052113965.1 Rhizobium sp. RAF56 | reverse complement strand
CGCCAGGCGCAAATCTACAAGCGCCAAGGTATCGATCTCGATCGCTCGACGCTCGCCGACTGGGTCGGCCGCGCCGCCTGGCATTTACGCCCGGTCCATCAGCGGCTACTTGATCATTTGAAGTCGTCGTCCAAGCTCTTCGCTGACGAAACGACAGCTCCGGTGCTCGACCCAGGACGTGGCAAAACCAAGACCGGGCAACTCTGGGCCTACGCACGGGATGATAGGCCATGGCAGGGCGATGACCCGCCCGGCGTCGCCTATGTCTATGCGCCGGACCGCAAAGGCGAGCGGCCGATGGCCCATCTCGACGGCTTCGTCGGTATCCTGCAAGTAGACGGCTACAGTGGATATCGCCCGCTCGCGGCAAAGAACACCGTGTCGCTGGCATTCTGCTGGTCGCACGTTCGACGCCGCTTCTATGAACTGGCCGCCGCCGGTCCGGCACCCATAGCTAGCGAGGCGCTCCGACGCATCGCCGAACTTTACAGGATCGAAGACGAGATACGTGGTCGCACGCACGAGGAGCGTAGCGCCAAGCGCAAGGAGAAGAGCCGACCGATCACCGACAACCTCGCTCCCTGGCTGCGTGAGCAACTCGGCTACATCAGCCAGAAGACAAAGCTCGCCGAAGCCATCCGCTATGCCCTGTCCCGCTGGGAAGGCTTGACCCGCTTCATCGACGACGGCCGGATCGAGATCGACTCCAACATCGTCGAGCGGTCAATCAGGCCAATTGCCCTCAATCGGAAGAATGCACTCTTCGCAGGGTCAGACGCCGGGGCCGAACACTGGGCGACCATCGCATCGCTCATCGAAACCGCAAAGCTCAACGATGTCGAGCCGCTGGCCTATCTCTCAGACGTCCTCACAAGGATCATCAACGGTCATCCAAATAGCCAGATCGACGACCTGCTGCCGTGGGCCTATGCCCCAAAACCCGAAATCAAAGCCGTGGCCTGAAAACACCGCTTAC
>NZ_JBFRDU010000115.1:0-978 GCF_052113965.1 Rhizobium sp. RAF56 | reverse complement strand
AGATTACTCGATGATCGAGGCGACGATGCCGGCGCCGACGGTGCGGCCGCCTTCGCGGATAGCGAAGCGCAGCTTTTCTTCCATCGCGATCGGCACGATCAGCTCGACGTCAACCGTGACGTTGTCGCCAGGCATGACCATTTCCGTGCCTTCCGGCAGCGTCACGATGCCAGTCACGTCCGTCGTACGGAAGTAGAACTGCGGACGGTAGTTCGTGAAGAACGGCGTATGACGGCCGCCTTCTTCCTTCGTCAGGATGTAGGCTTCAGCCTTGAACTTCTTGTGCGGCTTGACCGTACCCGGCTTGCACAGAACCTGACCACGCTCGATGCCGTCGCGGTTGACGCCGCGCAGCAGCGCGCCGATGTTGTCGCCGGCCTGGCCCTGGTCGAGCAGCTTGCGGAACATTTCAACGCCCGTGCAGGTCGTCTTCGTCGTCGCGCGGATGCCGACGATTTCMAGTTCTTCGCCAACCTTGACGATACCGCGCTCGACGCGGCCCGTGGCAACCGTGCCGCGGCCCGAGATCGAGAACACGTCTTCGACCGGCATCAGGAACGGCAGGTCGATCGGACGCTCAGGCGTCGGAATGTAGGCATCGACAGCGGCCATCAGTTCGCGAACRGCGTCTTCGCCGATCGTCTTGTTCGAATCTTCAAGGGCKGCCAGCGCCGAGCCCTTGACGACCGGGATGTCGTCGCCCGGGAAGTCGTAGGACGACAGCAGTTCGCGCACTTCAAGCTCGACGAGCTCGAGAAGCTCGGCGTCGTCAACCTGGTCAACCTTGTTCAGGAACACAACGATCGCGGGAACSCCGACCTGACGGGCGAGCAGGATGTGCTCGCGGGTCTGCGGCATCGGGCCGTCGGCGGCCGAGCAAACCAGGATCGCGCCGTCCATCTGCGCCGCACCGGTGATCATGTTCTTGACGTAGTCGGCGTGGCCGGGGCAGTCAACGTGAGCGTAGTGGCGGGCAGC
>NZ_JBFRDU010000114.1:0-990 GCF_052113965.1 Rhizobium sp. RAF56 | reverse complement strand
CGAAGCGGGCTCGTCCGATTTCTCTTCCTTGTCCTTCTTCGTCTTTCCGGCCTTCTTCAGCGACCGCGTCAACTTTGCCTTGTACGCCGCCTTCCGACGGTTCTCCGCTCTGGCTTCCGCGTCTTCCTCACGCCATTCATCGACGGCGCMCCGGTCAACAGGTCTWCGACCACCTTGGGATCGAAGACGTGAAACGTGATCCGTCGGGCGCGCCCGTTCAGCCTTACGGTCCGGGTTCCTGCGCTCGGCAGGCGCCCGTCCGCGAGCCAGCGGTGCCGTTCGCTGGSTTTGATAGTCAGGATGTCCTGAATTTCTCGTGGGATGACGGGTAGGTTTTCGACGTCCTCCATTGCCTTTGCGAGGACGGCTGCCGCCGCATGGAACGCGGCCTTCTCCCTAACCGGCATCGCCAGTGTGATATCGCTACCTTCGAGAGCGAGCGACTTCTTCGATGCGGAAGGAAGACGCGCTTGAAGTTCCTGAAGTATGCCTTTCGCGCGCACGGACGACCCTATGGTGGCCGTGGGAGACAGCGTCCATGTTCTGAGGAGCTCTACGTCGTTCTTTTCGTGTTTCGGCATGAGGCGTAGATGGTATCGGCAGCCCTGCACGTCAACGAGTTGAGACAATCCGAGAGAGGCCACGGGACGAGGATATCCCTCGGCGGACTATCCAAGTTCCTCGGCAAGCCCAATCAGAATGCCCTCGGGCCCACGAACGTAGCAGAGCTTGTAGGCGTCCTGATATCGGACGACGTCGCCCACAAGCTGCGCGCCGTGCGTTCGAAGTCTCTCTACCGTCCCATCAACGTCGTCGACAGTGAACATGGCTCGCAGATATCCAAGTGCGTTCACCGGAGCGTTTCGATGATCAGAGATGATTTCGGGCTTTAGGAAGCGCGAAAGTTCGAGGCGGCTGTGTCCGTCCGGCGTGCGCATCATGGCGATTTCGACATGCTGGTCGCCCAGGCCCGTAACACGACCGGCCCAT
>NZ_JBFRDU010000113.1:0-1022 GCF_052113965.1 Rhizobium sp. RAF56 | reverse complement strand
AACGACGTCGTCAACGGCGGCGACGGCCAAGACACGCTTGACGGCGGCCTCGGCGACGACACCATCCGCGGCGGCAACGATAACGACGTCATCAACGGCGGCGGCGGCAACGACCAGCTCTACGGCGAAGCCGGCGACGACACCATCAACGGTAATGACGGCGACGACACGCTCGACGGCGGCACCGGCAACGACACGATGGCCGGCGGCACCGGCAACGACACCTATGTGGTCGACAGCCCCGACGATGTGGTCACGGAAAATCCGGGCGAAGGCACCGACACGGTGCAGTCGTCGATCGACTACACCGCACCTGACGGYGTCGAGAACGTCGWATTGACCGGCACGGCAAACACCGATGCCACCGGCAACGATGCCGACAACGCGCTCACCGGCAACAGCGGCGACAACACGCTCGACGGCGGCSYSGGCAACGACACGCTCTCGGGTGGCGACGGCCAGGACACGCTCAACGGCGGYGACGGCAACGACGTCATCGACGGCGGCGACGGCAACGACAGCGTCAACGGCGGCGCCGGCGACGACAGCGTCAACGGCGGTACCGGCGACGACACCATCCTCGGCGGCGACGGCAACGACACGCTCGACGGCGGCACCGGCCAAGACGACATCCGCGGCGGCACCGGCGACGACAGCATCGACGGCGGCGACGGCAACGACCTGCTCTACGGCGGCGACGGCGACGGTAACGACACCGTCAACGGCGGCGAAGGCGACGACACCATCAACGGCGGCGAAGGCAACGACCTGCTCTACGGCGAAGCTGGCAACGACACCATCAACGGCAATGGCGGCGACGAYACCCTCGACGGCGGCACSGGCAACGACACCTATGTGGTCGACAGCCCCGACGAGGTCGTCACGGACAATCCGGGCGAAGGCACCGACACGGTGCTGTCGTCGATCGACTACACCGCACCTGACGGTGTCGAGAACGTCGTATTGACCGGCCCGGCAAACACCGATGCCACCGGCAACGATGCCGACAACGCGCTCACCGG
>NZ_JBFRDU010000112.1:0-1043 GCF_052113965.1 Rhizobium sp. RAF56 | reverse complement strand
CATCAGGCGGGCGAGATCATCGACGCGCGCGGCATGGCGATCATGCCGGGCTTCGTCGACAGCCATGCCCATGCCGGCCACGGACTGATCAAGACGCTCGGCGGCGGGCGTAGCGATCTCTGGTACCGCGCATGCCAGGGTGCCTATACAGTCGGCTCGACCCCGGAGTTCTGGCATGCCGAAGCGCAGCTTGCCGCGCTGGAGCGATTGCGTTTCGGGGTTACGACAGGCGTTTCGCTGCTCGGCGGCGGCGATTCCATCATGCGCACCGACGACCCCGTCTATGGCGATGCGCATATGGAGGGCGTGCTCAACATCGGCACGCGCTCGGTCGTTGCCGTCGGCACCACGCGCCCTCCGCATCCGCTTACCTATGCACGTTGGGACGGCGGCACCCGCACCGATTACCCGGTGTCGTTCGAACAGCAGATCGCAACATCGCTGCAGCTGGTCGACCGCTGGCACCGCACACACGAAGATCGGCTGCACGTCGCGCTGCTGACGCCCGAGCCTCTCGATGGCGCCGAGGACCTCATGGTCCAGACGCGCGCCGTTAAGGGGCTTGCCGACGAGCGGGGCTTGATCTTCACCCAGGACGGTTATACCCGCGGCAGCGTTCGCATCGCGAACGACTTCGGCGGTATTCTCGGCCCGCGGACGGTGCTCTCGCACGCAACCGGCCTCGACGAGGAGGAAATCGCGATCTGCGCCGAAACCGGCACATGCATCGTCCACAACCCGAGCGCGATCGCCTCCATTCTCGCGCGCTGCCCGGTGACTGAGCTTCTCGATGCGGGCGTCGTGGTGGCGATCGGATCGGATGCCACGGCGCCCGACCGTTCGGCGGACATGTTCCGCCACATGCAGCAATGCATGCATTATCACCGCACCTATTTCCACGATCCGAGCTGGCTCCCGCCGGGAAAGGTCTTGGAAATGTGCACGATCGACGCCGCACGCGTGCTTGGCCTCGACGATGAGATCGGTTCGCTGGAGCCCGGCAAGAAGGCGGACATCATTCTCGTCGATTTACGCCGGCCGCA
>NZ_JBFRDU010000111.1:0-1052 GCF_052113965.1 Rhizobium sp. RAF56 | reverse complement strand
AGAACGACGCCGAAGACCATCGCGCCCACGTCGCGCAACGCGTCGGCGACATAGCTCAGCGCGTCGAACGATGTCTTGCCGTGGCGGACGACCACGATCGACCCGTCGAGATGTGGCGCGATCGCCCTGGCGTCCGCCGAATCCGGCATCGAGGGAAGATCGACGAGAATGAGATCGAAATGCTCTTTCAGATCGGCCAGGTTGAAGGAGATACGCTCCGAGGCGATGCGTTCGCCGGGTGTAACGCCGTTAAAGATGCCAACCGGCAGAATGGTCAGCCGCTTGTCGCACCCCGCAATGAAATGCGCATAGGCGGGGGCGTCATCCAAGAGCTCGATCAGACCGGGAGCCACCTCTTTCGCAAACATCTGGCTGAGCGTGGGATTGGCAACGGCGGCGTCCACCAGCAAGGTCTTTGACCCCGAGGCGGAGGCAAGAAGCGCCACGTTGTAGGCCATGGTCGTTGCCCCGGCTCCCGGTTCCGCGCCGACGAAGCCGATCAGGCGAGCCTTTCGATTGCGCCGGAGCCCCGAAATCGTCGCGTTCAAATCGCGCAGGTCCCGACTGAATTTCTGCTTGGGATCGCCGATGTTGCGATCCGTCCTTTCTAAAGCGGGTTTTTCCTTCTTCAGTGCTTCGTCTTCCTTCGCTCTCGCTCCTTTGGCGACCGAAACCTGACCAATGCACGCCAACTCGGTCTCGACGCCGATCCGGTCGGCGGAGGTTACAACGCGGTTTCCAAAGTGGCGGATGGTGGCGATCACGATGCCGACGCCGGTGCCCAATAGGACCGCGAAGAGCATAAGCAGGCCCGATCGAGGCTGGCTCTTCGATGCGGGAGCGACCGCCTGCGAGACCAGTTCGGCATCCGAGACGGGATAGGTGATCCTCTGTCTCGCATCGGAAAGGTTCAGAAGATATGTCTCATAGAGACGGCGTGCGGTGTCCGCCGCACTCTTCAGCTCGGCCAGTTTGAATTTATCGCCGGGATCACCCGCTGCCTGGAATTGCGTCGCAGCCCGATCGGCCACGAGGACATCGGCTTTCAGGTG
>NZ_JBFRDU010000110.1:0-1058 GCF_052113965.1 Rhizobium sp. RAF56 | reverse complement strand
CATCAGGCGGGCGAGATCATCGACGCGCGCGGCATGGCGATCATGCCGGGCTTCGTCGACAGCCATGCCCATGCCGGCCACGGACTGATCAAGACGCTCGGCGGCGGGCGTAGCGATCTCTGGTACCGCGCATGCCAGGGTGCCTATACCGTCGGCTCGACCCCGGAGTTCTGGCATGCGGAAGCCCAGCTTGCCGCGCTGGAGCGATTGCGTTTCGGGGTTACGACAGGCATTTCGCTGCTCGGCGGCGGCGATTCCATCATGCGCACCGACGACCCCGTCTATGGCGATGCGCATATGGAGGGCGTGCTCAACATCGGCACGCGCTCGGTCGTTGCGGTCGGCACCACGCGCCCTCCGCATCCGCTTACCTATGCACGCTGGGACGGCGGCGGCCGCACGGACTACCCGGTGTCGTTCGAAAAGCAGCTTGCAACATCGCTGCAGCTGGTCGACCGCTGGCACCGCACTCACGAAGATCGGCTGCACGTCGCGCTCTTGACGCCGACCTTGCATCAAGAGCATCTCGACGGCGCCGCGGGCGAGGATGCCGTCGCTCAGGCGCGGAAGGTCAAGCGGCTTGCCTACGAGCGCGGCCTGGTCTTCACCCAGGACGGCCATACCCTCGGCAGCGTTCGCATCGCGCAGGACATCGGCATTCTCGGGCCTCGCACGCTGCTGTCGCATGCGACCGGCCTCGACGAGACCGAAATCGCGATCTGTGCCGAAACCGGCACCTGCATCGTTCACAATCCGAGTGCTGTCGCCGCCATTCTCGCGCGCTGCCCGGTGACTGAGCTTCTCGATGCGGGCGTCGTGGTGGCGATCGGATCGGATGCCACGGCGCCCGACCGTTCGGCGGACATGTTCCGCCACATGCAGCAATGCATGCATTATCACCGCACCTACTTCCACGATCCGAGCTGGCTCCCGCCGGGAAAGGTCTTGGAAATGTGCACGATCGACGCCGCACGCGTGCTTGGCCTCGACGATGAGATCGGTTCGCTGGAGCCCGGCAAGAAGGCGGACATCATTCTCGTCGATTTACGCCGGCCGCA
>NZ_JBFRDU010000109.1:0-1126 GCF_052113965.1 Rhizobium sp. RAF56 | reverse complement strand
TTGATGGTGTCGTCRCCGGCTTCGCCGTAGAGCTGGTCGTTGCCGCCGCCGCCGTTGATGACGTCGTTATCGTTGCCGCCGCGGATGGTGTCGTCGCCGAGGCCGCCGTCAAGCGTGTCTTGGCCGTCGCCGCCGTTGACGACGTCGTTACCCGCGCCGCCGTCGACGCTGTCGTTGCCGAGACCGCCATTGAGCGTGTCGTCGCCGATGCCGCCCGTGACCGTGTCGTTGCCCGCGCCGCCGTCGACRCTGTCGTTGCCGTCGCCGCCATTGACGGTGTCGTCGCCGATACCGCCGTCGACCGTGTCGTTGCCCGCGCCGCCGTCGACACTGTCGTTGCCGTCGCCGCCGTTGACGGTGTCGTTGCCGATGCCGCCGTCGACCGTGTCGTTGCCGGCACCGCCGTCGACGCTGTCGTTGCCGTCATTGCCGTTGACGACGTCGTTGCCGTCGCCGCCGTCGAGCGTGTCTTGGCCATCACCGCCATTGAGCGTGTCGTCGCCGATACCGCCCGTGACGGTGTCGTTACCCGTGCCGCCGTCGACACTGTCGTTGCCGTCGCCGCCATTGACGGTGTCGTCGCCGATACCACCGGTGACGGTGTCGTTACCCGCGCCGCCGTCGACACTGTCGTTGCCGTCGCCGCCAGCGACGGTGTCGTCGCCGATGCCGCCGTCGACCGTGTCGTTGCCCGCGCCGCCGTCGACGCTGTCGTTGCCGTCGCCGCCGTTGACGGTGTCGTCGCCGATACCGCCGTCGACCGTGTCGTTGCCCGTGCCGCCGTCGACGCTGTCGTTGCCGTCGCCGCCATTGACGGTGTCGTCGCCGATACCGCCCGTGACGGTGTCGTTATCCGCACCGCCGTCGACGCTGTCGTTGCCGTCGCCGCCGTTGACGGTGTCGTTGCCGATACCGCCGTCGACCGTGTCGTTACCCGCACCGCCGTCGACGCTGTCGTTGCCGTCATTGCCGTTGACGACGTCGTTGCCGTYGCCGCCGTCGAGCGTGTCTTGGCCATCACCGCCATTGAGCGTGTCGTCGCCGATGCCGCCCGTGACGGTGTCGTTGCCCGCGCCGCCGTCGACACTGTCGTTGCCCGCGCCGCCGTCGACACTGTCGTTGCCGT
>NZ_JBFRDU010000108.1:0-1184 GCF_052113965.1 Rhizobium sp. RAF56 | reverse complement strand
CGATACAGTCGTCGGTGACCTACACCCTGCCTGCCAACGTCGAAAACCTGACGCTCACGGGCACGGGCAACATCAACGGGACCGGCAGCGGCGGCAACGACACCGTTACCGGCAACAGCGGCAACAACACCCTGGACGGCGGCGCGGGCAACGACACGCTTGCGGGCGGCGACGGCAACGACACGCTCCTGGGCGGCACCGGCAACGATGCGCTCGACGGCGGCCTCGGCAACGACACGCTCTCCGGTGGCGCCGGCAACGACACGCTCTCCGGCGGCACCGGCGACGATACCTTCAACTACAGCGCGGATACCGCCGACGCCGGCACCGGCAAGATCGCGGTCGATCTCGGCAACGGCACCATTCTCAACCTGTCGCAGTCGGGCCTTACGACTACCAGGGACCAGTTCACCGGCGGCGCCGGCAACGACGGCATCCTGCTCGATAACGGTACCGCGACCACCGGCGTCTCGTTCAACGCGAGCTCCGGAAACGGCCCCAGCCTTTCCGGCATCGAATCGATCACGGGAACGGCCGGCAACGACATCATCGTCATTGGCGACGCCTACAGGAGCGATGCCGCCAACGGCGGCGTTACGGTCGCGGCCCTTGGCGGCAACGACACGGTCGCCGGCGGCGGCGGTGACGACACGATCGACGGCGGCAACGGCATCGACGTCATTGTCGGCGGGTTGGGTAACGACCAGCTCATCGGCGGTGTGGGCGAAGACATCCTCAGCGGCGGTACGGGCAACGACACGCTCGACGGCGGCTCGCAAGACGACAAGCTCATCGGCGGTGCCGGCAACGACATCCTGCTTGGCGGCATTGGCTCCGACATACTCATCGGCGGCGCCGGCAACGACAGCTTCGACGGCGGCTCCAACTTCCAGAGTGCGACGACGTATTCCGTTCCCGTCCTGACGTCGGAGTCCGACCTGGCGCTACTCCTGCCGATGCGGGCCGGCAGTACGTCAGCCACGGGCTTCTTGGCCCCCTATGCCGGCGCCGACATCGCCGACTATTCCGCTTCCACCGCCGATATCGTTGCAAATCTTGGCAGCACCGACGTCACCGGGCCGATCGCGATCGCCGCCAACACGGCGACTGGCCAAGGCACGGATACCTTTGCAAACATGGAAAGCCTGGTCGGCGGCTCCGGCAACGACACGATCTACGGACGG
>NZ_JBFRDU010000107.1:0-1276 GCF_052113965.1 Rhizobium sp. RAF56 | reverse complement strand
GCCACTGCTGTCCGGTTTAAATTCAGGTCCATTTGAGCACCATCTGTCTGGTGTCGCCTGGCGGGTCTGGCGGAGGCTTGAGGAGGAGGTCGGTGCGGCGGCGGTGCATGAGGTTTGCGCGCACCAGGCGGGCGAAAGCGAGTGGGCTGTGGACGAGCTTCTGATCGGCCTGCGCCATGCGTAGCAGCAGGAAGGCGATGAGGGCGGCGGCGATCTGGATGCGGACGGCATTCTCGGACGTGCCGAGGAAATGCCGGATCTTCAACGTCTGCTTGACCCATCGGAAGAACAGTTCGATCGCCCAGCGGCGCTTGTAGAGATCGGCGATCTCCTGCGCCGGCGCATCGAGGTCGTTGGTGAGCAGCCTCAACACCTTTCCTGCATCCGTTCTGACGGTAATCTCGCGCACCGGATCGCTGAACGGGTTCCTGCGGTTTTTGGCCTGGCGCGCCGGCAGAAGGCCTATGCGGTCTGACAGRATGGGGCCGGCTTGCGTCACCGCCTGCTCGCGTGTCACGGTCAGCGGCGTATGCGACTTGAACCGCGTCACGATCCGGCATCCGGCCTCGTCGATCTTGGCCCACCAGCCAAAGTCGTAATAGCCGAGATCGAAGACATAGGTGGCGCCGGCTTCGATCGGCATCGCCTTGGCAGCGGTGATATCGTTGATATTGGCGGGTGTGACGGCCGCATAGATCGGCCGCTCACCTTCTGCATCGTAGATGACATGGACTTTGGCGCCGCAGGCCTGATGAGAAAACCGCGCCCATTGCGATCCGGCCCCGGACAGGCGCACCCCTGTCGCATCGATCAGATAGGTCGCCTCGCCCATCGCCCGGCGCAGGCCGCGTCCGGCCCTTGCCACCAGTTCGGCAAAGAGGCCGGCAAACACCGCGCTCGAGCGCTTCGCATTGGCATCGGCAAGCGTCGAGCGCGAGGCTGGCCGGGCACCGAGATGGTAAAGGCGCGTTGCGTGGCTTTCCAGACCGCCGGCGATCTCGCGCAAACTGACCGCGCCGGCCAGCTGTCCGTATAGAAGGGCAATCAGCTGGGTCTTCGTCGACAACCGCCGAACATGCTTGTCGGCGCCGTGCTCCTCCACAAGCCTGTCAAAGACAGCCCATGGAACGCGCTTCAAAACATCATGAAAGACGCTATTGTTGTGCCGCACGGGGTTGATCCTCCTTCGTGTCCGAGATCGTCGCCAAACGCTCGAACACGAGTAGAATCAACACCGTGCACCATGTCTACACAAATTAAACCGGACAGCAGTGGC
>NZ_JBFRDU010000106.1:0-1296 GCF_052113965.1 Rhizobium sp. RAF56 | reverse complement strand
GCCGATTCCACCATGCTCAGCGCGCCGGCGATCTGACCGGAGGTCATGGACGAAATATCCAGGCTGTAGACCGAGTAGCTCGAAGCCGTCGAATAGGCCGTGCCGAGGATGCCCGAGGTCGTCGTGACCGTCGTGCCGCTCATGCCGAAGAGCACGTTGCCGCTCGAGCTGGCGTCGAAGGCGTAAGAGGTCGAGTTGACCTTGACGCCGCCGCTGGCATCGCGAACGAAGGAGGACACGACCGAAGCCGAACCACCGGAAGCCGCTGCGACCCAATTCTGGCCGTAGAAGGAAGCGGACTGAGCAACGCTCAGAAGCTGGTCCTGCAACTGCTTGACTTCTTCCTGCACCTTGGACTTGTCGACGCCGTCTTCGGTGGCGGCAACGAGCTTCGACTTGATCGAAGAAACGACGTCGATGGCGTTGTCCATCGCCGTGTAAGCGGTGTCGATCTTGGCAGCGCCGAGGCCAAGCGCGTCGGAAACGGCCGACATGGCGCTGTCGTCGGAACGCATGGTGGTTGCGATCGACCAGTAAGCAGCGTTGTCCGAAGCCTTGTCGATGCGGAAGCCGGACGATACGGCGTTCTGCGTCTTGTTGAGGTTCGAGTTAATCCCGCGCAGCGTCTGCAGCGCTGCCATTGCGGAATTGTTGGTATTGATACTCGTCATTGTGTTCCTTGCCCCTATGGCATCTGTTGAAAAGGAACATTCCGGACTACCACCGGGGAACGGCTGTGAGCGTCATGCCAGCTAACCCAGATCTTAAGGTTAACCCGCCGTTTCGATGGCCCTAGAGAACACTATGTTGGTTAAGAAACGTTGAAATCAAAAAGCCGAAAACAATAAAAAAAACCGCGCCTTAGACAAGGCGCGGTTAACGTTTCGTTCAGAAGTTTCCGATGCTGCCAAGCAATTGCCGCGCAGCCTGCCCTTTGCCTTAGCGGAAGAGCGACAGGATGTTCTGCGACGAGGAGTTGGAGATCGACAGCGACTGGATCGCCAGCTGCTGCTGCGTCTGCAGTGCAGACAGCTTGCTCGATTCCTGTTCCATGTCGGCATCGACGAGCTTGCCTACGCCCGACTGGATGGAGTCGCGCAGATCCGAGGTGAAGCTTGTCTGCAGATCGATGCGGCTCGAGAGCGAGCCGAGCTTGGAAGCAGCCGAAGTCATCGTCTTCAGAGCCGATTCCACCATGCTCAGCGCGCCGGCGATCTGACCGGAGGTCATGGACGAAATATCCAGGCTGTAGACCGAGTAGCTCGAAGCCGTCGAATAGGCCGTGCCGAGGATGCC
>NZ_JBFRDU010000105.1:0-1300 GCF_052113965.1 Rhizobium sp. RAF56 | reverse complement strand
GCCAGATCCTTGCCAAGCACGCCGGCAAACAAAAAGCCCGGCTTTCGCCGGGCCTTTCGCGTCTAACAATGTCAGATCTGACTTATTAGAAGCTACGCTCGAAGCGCAGGATACCAGCAACCTGGTCCTTGTTGACCGAGTCCCAGTTGGTGTAGGAGACTTCCGGCTCGATGAGCAGGTCCCCAACCGGCTTCCACTTGATGTTCGAGGTAGCGGCAAAGATCTTCGTATCGGTGTAAGCGAGCTGCAGGTTCCACTTCAGCTTTTCGCCCATCGGAACGCCAACGCCACCCCAAACTGCCCAGTCGCCCCAGCCGCAATCTGCGCCGTGGACGTTGCCTTCTGCATCGGTGCAAGCCGATTCATCAAGGTTCGAACCAGCGTACTGGTTGAGCTTGCTGCCGTCGGTGTTCCAGCCGCCCATCAAGAAGGCCGAGAAGACGCCGAAGTCAGCATCGATACGAGCCTTGATAGCGCCTTCTTCGGCGATCGAGTCGTAACCGCCGACGACCTTGATGCCCCAGGCACCAGCCTTGTAGCCGAGACCGAGAACGCCGTTAGGAGCGTAGTGGTTCTGCTCGTTGACTTGCCAAGCGCCGTCGTAGGCAAAATCGCCGCTGGCGTTAGTGGGGTGGGAGTTGGTGTCTTCGATCGAGGCTACCGCCGTGAAGCCGTTGCCGGCGTCGTAGAGGTAGGTCAACTGGTTGAGTTCGTACGGGCCGTCATAGACCACGTCGTCGTTGATGACGTCGCCAGCGTAACCAACGAACTGGTTGTACTGCGAGTCGTCCTTACCGACGAGGAAGCCGCCGAGGCTGATGTTGGCATGCAGCAGGTTCGTGCCGGTCGACTGACCTTCCTGCCAATCCCAACGAATGATCGTTGCCGTCTTCAGCGGACCATATTCGGTGTCGGTCGCGGTGTTGACGTTCAACTCAGCGCGGGTGTGCCACAGCGTGCCATCCTGCCAGTCGCCAGCCGTACCATGACCACCGTAGGCATCGCCCCACTGAGCTTCGGTACGAACCTTGCCGCCGATCTGAAGGCAGGTTTCCGTGCCCGGAATGTAGAAGTAGCCCTTGCCGTATGCGTCGCAGATGCGAACATACTCAAGCGGCTCCGGCTCGGCAGCAACGATCGCGTCAGCTGCATGAGCACCGGATACTACTGCAAGAGCAGCAGCGGAGCCGAGAAGAAGGCTCTTGATGTTCATATTGACCTCCAATTCAAAGTTTCGATCGGGTCTGGGTTTTTTGCCAAGAGGCATTCCCTGCCCCATCCCCATGTTTCAAGAAGTCGG
>NZ_JBFRDU010000104.1:0-1300 GCF_052113965.1 Rhizobium sp. RAF56 | reverse complement strand
ATATCGCGGCAATCCTGTAACGACGGACACCGTTAATCACGCTGATTGGCTCCCCGCAGTGGCGAGCGCCGCGTGTCCGCAACGAGGCTGGCGATGCGGTACTCCAGGTCGCCCAACGAGAATGGCTTCACAAGATAGGCGTTCGCTCCCCGGGCCATCGCGGCGAAACGGTCCGTCATCTGATCGAAGGCTGACAAAACGAGAACAGGGGTTATTCCGCTTCTCTCCCTGATGTGGCTGAGAACCGACAGACCATGCCCGTCGGGCAACCGAAGATCAAGGACCACGCAGTCGTACGACTGTTCGTTCACCGCGGCTATCGCTTCGCCGACGCTCTGGCGCCAATCCACATGCCCGCCGCTCGCCGACAGTTGACCGACGATCGCGTCCCCGATGAGCGTGTTGTCCTCTACGAGGAGTATCTCCAACTCTTGCCTCTGAGATGCGCGCCGAGACGATCGGCAAACCATGCAGAGTATTTCACAGGCATGCTGACGCTGACCTGAAGGTAGCGATGGAAGGGCGAGCGCTTGAAACTCAAGCGCTCTTCGCCATCCCATTCGAAGTGGCGAATGCCACGCGCAACGTTCCGCCGCCGTTTGCGGATTTGGGAAGATCACAATCTTTACTTCGCGCCAATCAGCGTCAACGCCTGGCGCATGTCGGCGTCGCCGACCGGCGTGCCGCCTTTTTCCTGGCAGTCCTTCCTTGCTTCGTTCCGAAGCCGCATGGCCTTCTGAACATCGGCTTTCTTTGCTGTGGTAATCTTTACGGCAGCATCGAATTCTCGGATGTCGTTGTTGCAGTCGGTCTTCGCCATACCTGGCGAAACGATGACCAAAGCGAGGACGGCGGCGGCCGTTGATATCATTTTCGCTGTCATGTCGACTCCTTTGGGTTCCAACATGCACCGCCTGCGGCGATGCGGCTGGAAGTATGAGCTTTCGACCGTTCGCCGATCTGTCCGCGGCTATACAAATAGGTAAGGTGACTGTTCGGCGCACAGCGAGTGTCGCGTTAGCCCGCAGCATTTCCTCGCGGCGTCGAAGGAAGCTCTACCGTGACCTTCAGACCCGGATTGTTGTCGCCCACGGTGATGCGGCCGGCGTGCAGCTCGGTCACCGCCTTGACCAGGCTCAGCCCGAGACCGGCGCCCGAAGTCGTTCTGCTCTTATCAAGGCGGTAGAGGCGCCGGAAAACCTTTTCATGCTCGGCGGCAGGAATTCCGGGTCCGTTGTCCTCCACCGTCAGAACAACGTTTCCGTGGCGTTCGTCCAATGCCAGGGCGATGGTGGTAGCC
>NZ_JBFRDU010000103.1:0-1334 GCF_052113965.1 Rhizobium sp. RAF56 | reverse complement strand
GTAAGCGCTGTTTTGCCCCCACCTTCCGGATCAGCGTTTGATTGTCGATGTTGAGGCTCGAAAGAGAGCTTGAACATATGTCGATTTCAGAGCTTACGCTTAAATCTAGCGATGAACCGGTGCGCCGGTTTGAGGTATTCACAGGCAAAGGCCGCCGTCGTGAATGGAGTGACGATCAAAAGGCGCAGATCGTTGCGGAAAGCTACGATCCTGGCGTGACAGTGTGCTCTGTGGCGCGGCTTCATGGGTTGACGCCGCAGCAATTGTTCACTTGGCGACGGCTCGCCCGAAAGCCGCTTGAGGTTCTTTCTCTGCCCGAGGAAACACCAATGTTCGCACCAGCGGTCGTCGAGCCGCCTGGGAGGCTCATGACGAAGAATGCGCGGCGGGCACGTTTGCCAAAGAAAGTGTCTGCGGGAGCGGCTATTGAATTGCAGATTGATGGAGCCATTCTGCGCATCGCCTCCGGCACCGATGCCGCAACCATTGCCGCCGTCATTCAGGCCTTGAAGGTTCAGTCGTGATCGGTCCGTCCGGTGCGGTAAAGGTGATGATCGCCACCAGGCCTGTCGACTTCCGCAAAGGTGCTGAAGGATTGGCGGCACTGGTGAAGACGGAGATGGGTGCAGACCCGTTCTCGGGCACGATCTACGTATTCCGGGCCAAACGAACCGACCGGATCAAGCTGATCTTCTGGGACGGAAGCGGCGTCTGCCTGGTCGCCAAGCGGATCGAGGATGGTGAGTTCCATTGGCCTCGAATGCAAGATGGCGCGATGCATCTAACGGCCGCCCAGTTCTCGGCCTTGTTCGAAGGATTGGACTGGAAACGCGTACATGCGCCGAGCGAAACGCGCACCCCGATAAAGGCCGGATGACGGGCGCGACCAATTGAATCAGCCCCATTCAGTCTCTCGTTCCAAGCGGAAAAATATGCTGTTCTCGATCCATGACGATAACGGTAGACGAGCTTCCCGATGACCTGAACGCGCTGAAAGCAATGGTGCTTTCGCGCGAGGCAGAGAATGCCCGCCTTCGTCAGATCATCAAGGTATTGCAGCGCCACCGCTTCGGCCGCCGTGCCGAGACGCTTCCCGAGGACCAGCTTCTGCTTGGTCTTGAAGAGGCCGAGCAAGTTGAGGCTGTCTGGCTGGAAGAGAAGGAACAAGCATCCACTGCTCTTCGCCAGGCGCAAGTTGCCAAGCGGCGCACAAACAGAGGTGCGCTGCCAGCCCATCTGCCGCGCATCGAGATCGTGGTCGATATCGATGACCATGCCTGTCCTTGCTGCCGCAACGACCTGCATCGGATCGGCGAGGATGTCAGCGAGAAGCT
>NZ_JBFRDU010000102.1:0-1366 GCF_052113965.1 Rhizobium sp. RAF56 | reverse complement strand
GGTTCCGCATCGGTTTCGATGCCCTGCGAAACCATATCATCCATCAGCCCAAAAACGCTGAACTCGCATGGACAACCGCTTGCCCAAAACGCTTCCGCCAAACTTGAGTCGTGTACTGTGGTTTCGAAGAAAAACGGAAACGGTCTAAGCTGCGATCCCCTCACGTTCCCTCATCGGGAATGTTCAGCAGATGTCCGCACGCCTTGCAGTGAACCGCATCGGCGTCGTGACGCTGGAGGCCACAGTGCGTGCAGGGAAATCTGACCTTGTGCGGACGGACAATCGTCTGGGCGAGCCGCACGAACAGCGAAATGCCGATGATCATCGTGACGATCGACGTCAGCTTGCCGGCCGTTCCCGGCAAGGTGATGTCGCCAAATCCGGTCGTGGTGACCGTGGCCACGGTAAAATAAAGCGCATCGATGAAACCTTCTCCACCTTCCTGACCATAGAAGAAGGAGCTGTAGACGAATCCTGAGACGATGAAGAGGAACACAAGGAAGCTCAGACAAGCGCGAACAACGTCGAGCAGATGGCTGTAGCCCAGCCTGCGCAATACCTCCTGCAAGATGTTGCTATGGCCGATCGCCCAGATTCGCATGGCTCGAAGGAATGCGAAATTGAGCAGGACATGCGGAAACAGGAGCGTCGCCAGGATGAAGAGGTCGACCCAGTTCATGAAGCGCCGGGCGAAGGTTTTGAAATCCCCCGCAAGGATCGCGCGCGCGCAAATCTCGACGGCGATCCAGACCGCGATCATGTAGTCGATGATCAAATAGGATCGCGCATCATGGAGATAGGGGCCAAACAGAAAGAAGGCGAGGATCGCCAAATCGACGACAGCCAGAAAACCCTGCACCCGAAGGGCGCGAATATCCCGTCCGCGTTGCAGCCAAAGCAACCAGCTTCGGAGGCCCTTAATTATCGCTGAGAAACGACGTTGAGTTGAAGGCTGGTAGCTCATCGAATGAAAGTATCAGCGCCAAGGTCTTAGTAAAGACCTCGGACCGATGTCGCGTCGGCGCTTGACCTTAAGTGCCTCGCGGATCGGGGAGGGCGCCGGCCAGGAATTTGCCCGTTCGCACGGATGGATAGAGGCTTTCAAATAGCCATGCCGGAACCGCCGGAGGAGGAAATCCCCGGTTGAGCGGCATGTCGTTTCGGACGGGGCGCCTGAAGTTGCCTCGTGAAACTAAAATAAATGGCGCCTTCCGGCACCCCGTTCGGCGGTTTATGCCCGCAACTCTGGTCTCTCTGCGACCCTCGCCACCTCCATCGGCAGCGAGAAACCATGTGTGCCGCACAGGCACGTCCGGAGCGAAACCCGACAACGCGTCTCCACGCCGCCGCCGTCTCCGGAGGGAGA
>NZ_JBFRDU010000101.1:0-1442 GCF_052113965.1 Rhizobium sp. RAF56 | reverse complement strand
ATGCGATTGCCACTGAAGTCTCCACGGTCGAAGTCTCCACCGCCGAAGTCGCGGCCACCGCCAAAGCCTCCACCGCCGCCAAAGCCACCCCCACCGCCACCAAAACCACCCCCACCAAACCCGCCGCCACGGTCGATGAAGAGCGCGGCCGGTCCACTGGCTCCACTAAGGCTTCCCTCCAGAACGGAAACGTCGAAGGTCAGATTGCCCCCATCGAGCTTGGGCGCCTTAAGCACCACGACCGCATCTTCAACCTTTGAACCATCCCCGCCGAGAACTGAGATGGTTGCGTTTGGTGGATCCTTGATGAAATTATCCTTGTCCTTGTCCCACTGCATGATGAATTGCTCGGTCGTTACATGACCTGCCGCCCGCACCGGGCGGTCGGCGAAGACGATCGAGTTCGCCGAAACGCCTGACATGGTCAGCTTGTCATTTTGCAGGGTCGCGCCCGCCGAGTTCAGCACGAAGAGCGACGGGACCGGACCCGTCGGCGTGACCACGCCGATTGTCTTCTGCAACGGAACATGCGGCTGGACGCTGGCATCCTGTGCTCGGGTTGTACCTGAGATGGAACAAACGCTGGCGGCCAGCAGAGTAATATAGGCCAGATTTCTGCTAAGCATGGCTAGGTTCCCTTTCTATCCGCTTGGATTTGCTGGCAATGCTGAGGCATCCTGACCCTCGTGAAATGGGCTGTCGTGACAGGAATGCTCTCGCCCGCGACCAGCTCACTTTGATGGAAAGATCTGCTTCCAGTCGGCTTTCATGTCGACGATGGTCCAATGGTTCGCCGCAGCCGCGTCGAGCGCCTTGTCGAGGCGGCCGAACTCGGTTTTGCGGTCGTAGGCGTATTCACGCTCGGCGTCGGTGTGATGGACGATCAAGCCGAAGCGCGGGCCATCGGCCATCGTCGTCCATTGCAGCATCTGAAGGTCGCCGTCGGAATTGCCGAACGCCGCGATGGGCCGCCGACCGATATACTCGTTGATGCCGACCGGCTTGCCTTCCTTGTCGTCGATGAAATTGATCGCAGGCGTCCGAAGCAGGACCGGCTTGCCGCTCTGCATTTCGAACTTGGTCTTGATCGACGAGCCGATGACCTGCTCAGGAGGGATGCCATAGACCTTTTCCGTCCATGGCCGCATAAACTCGACCCCGCCGCCCGATACGACGAAGGTCTTGAAGCCGTTTTCGCGCAGATAGGCGAGTAGCTCCAGCATGGGTTGGTAGACGAGGTCGGTGTAGGCGCGCTTGAACTTCGGGTCGCGCGCCGTGGCGATCCAATCGGACGCGATTTTCTGGAATTCGTCGCTCGTCATCCCGGAATGCGTCGCCATGATGATCTCGACGAGGCCCTTTTCTCCCGATGCGGCGAGCGTCTTCATGTCGCCCTCAAGAACGGCCTTGAACGGCTGCTTGGTCTTCCATTCCGGATGGGC
>NZ_JBFRDU010000100.1:0-1442 GCF_052113965.1 Rhizobium sp. RAF56 | reverse complement strand
ATGCGATTGCCACTGAAGTCTCCACGGTCGAAGTCTCCACCGCCGAAGTCGCGGCCACCGCCAAAGCCTCCACCGCCGCCAAAGCCACCCCCACCGCCACCAAAACCACCCCCACCAAACCCGCCGCCACGGTCGATGAAGAGCGCGGCAGGTCCACTGGATCCACTAAGGCTTCCCTCCAGAACGGAAACGTCGAAGGTCAGATTGCCGCCATCGAGCTTAGGCGCCTTAAGCACCACGACCGCGTCTTCAACCTTCGAACCATCCCCGCCGAGAACTGAGATGGTTGCGTTTGGTGGATCCTTGATGAAATTGTCCTTGTCCTTGTCCCACTGCATGATGAATTGCTCGGTCATGACATGACCGGCCGCCCGCACGGGGCGGTCGGCGAAGACGATCGAGTTCGCCGCAACGCCTGTCATGGTCAGCTTGTCATTCTGCAGGGTCGCGCCCGCCGAGTTCAGCACGAAGAGCGACGGGACCGGGCCTGTCGGCGTGACGACGCCGATGGTCTTCTGCAGCGGAACATGCGGCGGGACGCTGGCATCCTGTGCCCGGATTGCACCGGAGATGGAACAAACGCTGGCGGCCAGCAGAGAAGTGTAGACCAGATTTCTCGTACGCATGGCTAGGTTCCTTTTCTATCCGCTTGGATTTGCTGGCAATGCTGAGGCATCCTGACCCTCGTGAAATGGGCTGTCGTGACAGGAATGCTCTCGCCCGCGACCAGCTCACTTTGATGGAAAGATCTGCTTCCAGTCGGCTTTCATGTCGACGACGGTCCAATGGTTCGCCACAGCCGCGTCGAGCGCCTTATCAAGGTGCCCGAACTCGGTTTTGCGGTCGTAGGCGTATTCGCGCTCGGCGTCGGTGTGATGGACGATCAAGCCGAAGCGCGCGCCATCGGCCATCGTCGTCCATTGCAGCATCTGAAGGTCGCCGTCGGAATTGCCGAAGGCCGCGATGGGCCGCCGCCCGATATACTCGTTGATGCCGACCGGCTTGCCCTCCTTGTCGTCGATGAAATTGATCGCAGGCGTCCGAAGCAGGACCGGCTTGCCGTTCTGCATCTCGAACTTGGTCTTGATCGACGAGCCGATGACCTGCTCAGGGGGGATGCCATAGACTTTTTCCGTCCATGGCCGCATAAACTCGACCCCGCCGCCCGATACGACGAAGGTCTTGAAGCCGTTATCGCGCAGATAGGCGAGCAGCTCCAGCATCGGTTGGTAGACGAGCTCGGTGTAGGCGCGCTTGAACTTCGGGTCGCGCGCCGTGGCGATCCAATCGGAAGCGATTTTCTGGAATTCGTCGCTCGTCATCCCGGAATGCGTCGCCATGATGATCTCGACGAGGCCCTTTTCTCCCGATGCGGCGAGCGTCTTCATGTCGCCCTCAAGAACGGCCTTGAACGGCTGCTTGGTCTTCCATTCCGGATGGGC
>NZ_JBFRDU010000099.1:0-1479 GCF_052113965.1 Rhizobium sp. RAF56 | reverse complement strand
CGTCGGCGCTGTCGACCACATAGGTGTCGTTGCCGGTGCCGCCGGCCATCGTGTCGTTGCCGGTGCCGCCGTCGAGGAGATCGTCGCCGCCATTGCCGTTGATGGTGTCGTTGCCAGCTTCGCCGTAGAGCAGGTCGTTGCCTTCGCCGCCGTTGATGACATCGTTGCCGTCGCCGCCGTTGACGCTGTCCTGGCCGTCGCCGCCGTCCATCGTGTCGTTGCCGGTGCCGCCGTCGAGCGTGTCGTCGCCGCCATTGCCGTTGACGGTGTCGTCGCCACCTTCGCCGTAGAGCAGGTCGTTGCCCTCGCCGCCGTTGATGGTGTCGTTGCCGTCGCCGCCGTTGACGGTGTCGTTACCCGTGCCGCCGTCGACGCTGTCGTCGCCGATACCGCCCGTGACGCTGTCATTGCCGGCGCCGCCGTCGATGAAGTCGTTGCCGTCGCCGCCGTTGACGCTGTCTTGGCCGTCGCCGCCGTCCATCGTGTCGTTGCCGGTGCCGCCGTCGAGCGTGTCGTCGCCACCATTGCCGTTGACGGTGTCGTCGCCACCTTCGCCGTTGAGGACGTCGTTGCCCTCGCCGCCGTTGAGGACGTCGTTGCCGTCGCCGCCGTTGACGCTGTCGTTGCCGTCGCCGCCATTGACGACGTCGTTGCCGATACCGCCGTCGACGGTGTCGTCGCCGATGCCGCCATCGATCGTGTCGTTGCCCGCACCGCCGTCGACGCTGTCGTTGCCGTCGCCGCCATTGACGGTGTCGTCGCCGATACCGCCGTCGACCGTGTCGTTACCCGTGCCGCCGTCGACGCTGTCGTTGCCGTCGCCGCCGTTGACGGTGTCGTCGCCGATACCGCCGTCGACCGTGTCGTTACCCGCGCCGCCGTCGACGCTGTCGTTGCCGTCATTGCCGTTGACGACGTCGTTGCCGTCGCCGCCGTCGAGCGTGTCTTGGCCATCACCGCCATTCAGCGTGTCGTCGCCGATGCCGCCCGTGACGCTGTCGTTGCCCGTGCCGCCGTCGACACTGTCGTTGCCGTCGCCGCCATTGACGGTGTCGTCGCCGATACCGCCGTCGACCGTGTCGTTACCCGTGCCGCCGTCGACACTGTCGTTGCCGTCGCCGCCAGCGACGGTGTCGTCGCCGATGCCGCCGTCGACCGTGTCGTTACCCGCGCCGCCGTCGACACTGTCGTTGCCGTCGCCGCCGTTGACGGTGTCGTTGCCGTCGCCGCCGTCGACGCTGTCGTTGCCGAGACCGCCGTTGAGCGTGTCGTCGCCGATGCCGCCCGTGACGGTGTCGTTGCCCGTGCCGCCGTCGACGCTGTCGTTGCCGTCGCCGCCGTTGACGGTGTCGTCGCCGATGCCGCCGTCGACCGTGTCGTTGCCCGCGCCGCCGTCGAGCGTGTTGTCGCCGCTGTTGCCGGTGAGCGCGTTGTCGGCATCGTTGCCGGTGGCATCGGTGTTTGCCGTGCCGGTCAATT
>NZ_JBFRDU010000098.1:0-1493 GCF_052113965.1 Rhizobium sp. RAF56 | reverse complement strand
ACCATCGACGGCGGTCTCGGTAACGACACCCTCTCGGGCGGCGACGGCAACGACGGCGTCGACGGCGGTGCCGGCAACGACAGCGTCGACGGCGGCGCGGGCAACGACACCGTCACGGGCGGCATCGGCGACGACACCGTCAACGGCGGTGACGGCAATGACAGCGTCGACGGCGGTGCGGGCAACGACACCGTCACGGGCGGTATCGGCGACGACACCGTCGCTGGCGGCGACGGCAACGACAGCGTCGACGGCGGCACGGGCAACGACAGCGTCACGGGCGGTATCGGCGACGACACGCTCAATGGCGGTGATGGCCAAGACACGCTCGACGGCGGCGACGGCAACGACGTCGTCAACGGCAATGACGGCAACGACAGCGTCGACGGCGGTGCGGGCAACGACACGGTCGACGGCGGTGCGGGCAACGACACCGTCAACGGCGGCGACGGCAACGACAGCGTCGACGGCGGTGCGGATAACGACACCGTCACGGGCGGCATCGGCGACGACACCGTCAATGGCGGCGACGGCAACGACAGCGTCGACGGCGGCACGGGTAACGACACGGTCGACGGTGGTATCGGCGACGACACCGTCGCTGGCGGTGACGGCAACGACAGCGTCGACGGCGGTGCGGGTAACGACACGGTCGACGGCGGTATCGGCGACGACACCGTCAACGGCGGCGACGGCAACGACAGCGTCGACGGCGGCACGGGTAACGACACGGTCACCGGCGGTATCGGCGACGACACCGTCAATGGCGGTGACGGCAACGACAGTGTCGACGGCGGCGCGGGCAACGACAGTGTCGACGGCGGCGCGGGCAACGACACCGTCACGGGCGGCATCGGCGACGACACGCTCAATGGCGGTGATGGCCAAGACACGCTCGACGGCGGCAACGGCAACGACGTCGTCAACGGCAATGACGGCAACGACAGTGTCGACGGCGGCGCGGGCAACGACACGGTCGACGGCGGCATCGGCGACGACACCGTCAATGGCGGCGACGGCAACGACAGCGTCGACGGCGGCGCGGGCAACGACAGCGTCACGGGCGGTATCGGCGACGACACGCTGAATGGCGGTGATGGCCAAGACACGCTCGACGGCGGCAACGGCAACGACGTCGTCAACGGCAATGACGGCAACGACAGCGTCGACGGCGGTGCGGGTAACGACACGGTCGACGGCGGCATCGGCGACGACACGGTCGACGGCGGCGACGGCAACGACAGTGTCGACGGCGGTGCGGGCAACGACACGGTCGACGGCGGCATCGGCGACGACACCGTCAATGGCGGCGACGGCAACGACAGCGTCGACGGCGGTCTCGGCAACGACGTCGTCAACGGCGGCGACGGCCAAGACACGCTTGACGGCGGCCTCGGCGACGACACCATCCGCGGCGGCAACGATAACGACGTCATCAACGGCGGCGGCGGCAACGACCAGCTCTACGGCGAAGCCGGCGACGACACCATCAA
>NZ_JBFRDU010000097.1:0-1555 GCF_052113965.1 Rhizobium sp. RAF56 | reverse complement strand
CTTGCGTCAGGGCAAGCCCTGGAAAGGAGAATGGAATGTAGAACCTGAAACCTTTCGAAGTCATCCAGAGGGTTCGACCCCCTCCCGGTAAAGGCGCAGTCCGCCAGCCGGAAGCGAGTCTTGCATGGGCGACGGCAACGTCGTTCGTGAAGCGTAGACAGCGGATGCTGAAGCCTTGGGGTAGCCCCGAAATCATGTGGTTGCTGAGAGCCTTCGGTCTGTTGGGCCCGGGGGCAGCACTGGCAGGACCGTCACAGACGAGGTCCTTTCAGCTCGGCCGGGGTCTTGGAACAGGGCAAAGGCATGGGAGGGATGACCAGGGAACCTGAGAGATCCCGCTTGCGCCCACGGGCGAGAACGCCGGAACAAGGAACCCCGGCTGACCATGGTTCCAGGCTCGGGCTGCGTCCTCCGCGCAGCTCGGGAGCGCCTTGGCGATCACGAACGACGGAGGAGCGTGTGGAGCCTGTGACCGAAACCATAAGGAAGCAGGTCTGCGTGAGTGGGAAGTCGTAGCGCCTTCATAGTAGCAGCGATGGCGGGGAACTGGGCTCACCGGGACCCGACGGAGCGAAGGGAGGCGTCATGTGTAGAGAACCGTTGACCTGAAACATGGGAGGGGACACTGAACCCCACAAACCTGTCTACGAACCGACAACGGATAGCCAATCTGGCGAGGACGAAACGGGGTGTGGCACTGTGCTCGCTCCACCATGTCATCGACTTGGAATGGATGAAGGAGGCCTACCGGCTCACCCGCAAGGACGGTGCCACCGGGATCGACGGCGTCACAGCGACAGACTATGAAGTGAACCTTGAGGCCAGACTTCTGGACCTTTTGGGGCGCATCAAGTCTGGCCGATATTGTGCGCCGCCAGTCCGGCGAGCATACATACCCAAGGCGGACGGGTCGCAAAGGATGCTCGGCATTCCGACCTTTGAAGACAAGGTGGCGCAACGTGCCGTCACGATGGTGCTGGAGGCCATTTASGAGGAGGATTTCYACCCCTGCTCCTACGGCTTCCGACCGGGTCGCTCCGCCCATCACGCGCTCCACGCATTGCGGGGCGAGGTGTGGGGTAAGCGGCTCTATTGGATCGTCGATATCGACATACGCAAGTATTTCGACACGATCCCGCACTCTCAACTCCGGGCTTTTCTCGACCAGCGAGTGACGGACGGCATCATCCGACGGATGATCGACAAATGGCTGGGAGCAGGCGCCGTCGAAGACGGTGTCCTGCGCCGAACGACAATGGGCTCCCCGCAAGGAGGTGTGATCTCACCCTGCCTCTCGAACATCTTCCTGCACCATGTGCTGGACGACTGGTTCGAGACGGAGGTCCGACCACGGCTCCGCGGAGCTTGCACCCTCGCACGGTACGCTGACGACGCTGTGATGGCGTTCGACAATATTGTCGACGCCCAACGGGTCTTGGCAGTGCTGGGCAAGCGTCTTGAACGGTTTGGGCTAACGCTTCATCCCGACAAGACGCGGCTCATCGACTTTCGCCCGAGAAAGACGGAGCGAACACGGCATCCAGAAACGGATGCC
>NZ_JBFRDU010000096.1:0-1571 GCF_052113965.1 Rhizobium sp. RAF56 | reverse complement strand
CGTGGAGACTTCAGTGGCAATCGCATCGACGTCAACCGAAACATCAATGTTAATACATGGCACGGCGGAAACTACTGGCATGCCCCGGTCTATCACGGCGCCTGGTATGCCGGTGCGCCGGTGGCCGCAGGGGTCGCGGCTGGCGTCGCTGTTGGCGCCGCAGTGGCCCATCCTTACGCATATGCGCCCTACTACAACCGTGGCTACCGGTGCGGCTACTATCCATATCCGCCATGCGAGTGATGGCGGCTCAGAGATCGCCCCGCCCTGTTGAATGACGAGGGCTGCCGCGACCGCCCATCGGCGGTTGCTGTTCGAGATATGAATTCCCGATGCGGCTTGCCCGCCCCAGAAGATGGAGACCAGCAATGCTTGCCAGAAATCTCTCCTGCCTTGCCTTTGCCGCAACTGCGCTTTGCTGCGCCGTCGTCGGCGCCGTCGCCCAAGATGCGGGGGTCAAGCCCCACGTTCCCCTTCAGAAGACGATCGGCGTGGTCACACCGACCGGGCCGGTGCCGTCGCTCGCCGTCATCAACTCGGCGGGGGCGACGCTCACCAACGACAAGCTGACGTTGACCGGCGTCTTTGCGAGTTCGATCGTATTCGCCGACCGCCCGGTGCGCTCGGCCGGCCACGTGACGACCGAACAATTCATCATGCAATGGGATGAAGGTAAGGACAATTTCGCGAAGAACCCGCCCAATGCGACAGTCTCCATTCTCGGCGGCGACGGCTCTAAGGTCAGCGACGCAGTGGTCGTTTTGAAATCGCCCAAGCTCGATGGCAACACTCTGACGTTCGAGGTTTCGGTCCTTGAAGGAAGCCTCAACGGATCGAGCGGTCCCGCCGCGGTCTTTATCGATAATTTCAGCGGCGATTTCGGGGGCGGTGGCTATGGCGGAAGTGGCATAGGCAGCCCTAACTACGTCGGGTTGGCCCGCAGCGGATTGGGCGCGGGAGGCTCAGGTGACAATGGCGTACAAGCCCACAACTACTGGCATGCGCCGGTATACCACGGCGCCTGGTATCGCAGCTCCTTGCCTGGCGTATCGGACAGTGGTGGCGCAGGGCAACCCTACTACCACAATGACTATGACAGCACCTGCGTCGATACGCCCTTCGCGGCTTGCTACTGACGGAACACGAAGCGCTCGCGTTCTCCGCTAGAGTCGATTTTCGTCATCCCTTCTGGCTAGCGGTTGGCCAGAAGGGGCCAGACAGCGTCGATCATGATCCCCCACACCTCGGAATTTCTCCGGCAATTCCATATGGTTGCCGCGAAGATTAGCGGGCAAAACCCCGGTGCGTTTTACAATCAAAACTGCATCCTTTGAGGAAGATGCGCGTTTACTCTGCGATGGAGCGGAGTGTTGGCGATGCAGACAGGCTTCCTGCAAAGGTTTTCGACGGTAATCGTCGTCCTGGCAATGAGTGTCGGCGCGCTCTCACTGATGCGAACAAGGCATGGCGTCGGGTTCGATCGGTCGTTGCGGAATGAAGATCTGGGCGATGCTCGCGGCAGGACCGCAGGCGTTCCGGAAGACATACCCGTCAAAGGCCTTCGTGATGTC
>NZ_JBFRDU010000095.1:0-1865 GCF_052113965.1 Rhizobium sp. RAF56 | reverse complement strand
GTTCGACGCGCTGAGCTATGTCGCCGACGCGTTGCGCGACGTGGGCGCGATGGTCTTCGGCGTCGTTCTCAACGCAATCCCAACACCGAAAAATCAGGGAAGCCGCTTATGAACCTACACTTGCGGAATCGGCCGGAGCTCAAGGATCGGTTAAGAAAAACGCTGCAGTCGTTCGGCTATGAAACCGATGACTGGGTTCGCGTGGTTCTCTACCGCGAGGCCTTTGCCTTCATCCGGCAGCTCGGCCCTGAAACGCTCGATACGCTTGAGGTTTCCGGAGGCGTGCAGTGGCGCCGCGAATTCACGTTCAAGTCATATCGGGCCACCGAATATCCGGGGTTTGATATCTGCGCCGAGACGCTTCCGGAACGCTTTGATCTCATCATCGCCGACCAGGTATTCGAGCATTTGAAATGGCCGATGCGCGCGGCGCGCAACGTCTACGCCATGCTGCGTCCCGGTGGGCACTTCATCATTGCAACGCCGTTTCTGCTGCGGGTGCATGCCTCGCCGATCGATTGCAACCGGTGGACCGAAACTGGTCTTTCGTGCCTGCTGCAGGAAGCCGGTTTCCCCGAGGAGCATATCGAAACAAAGTCCTGGGGCAACAGAAACTGCGTGCGCGCCAACTTCAAGCGCTGGCCAAAGGCGGGCTTCCTCGGCTCGCTGAAGAATGAACCGGATTTCCCGGTGATGGTCTGGGCCTATGCCCGCAAGCCGCTGGCCGCTCAGGAGCAATAGCATGTTCGCCCGCGAAGCGATCTTCATCGAACCACCAGTGAGACACCTACGCATCGGCGTCGCGATAGCGACGGCCGGCCGCCCTGAGACCGTGCGCGAGACCGTCGGCCTGCTGAAAAGACAGATCCGCGCGGCCGACACGGTGCTGGTATGCTCGCCGCGACAGGAGGACGTCGAGGGGCTGTGCGAGAGCCATCCCGAGGTCGTTCATATCCTTGGCCCCAGGGGGCTTCCGCACCAGCGAAATCGGCTACTGGATGCCGCCGACGATCTCGACGTCCTGGTGTTTCTGGACGACGACTTCGTCATGGCGCCCGAATATCTTGCCGAAACCGAGGCGGTCCTTGCGGCTCATCCGACCGTCGTCATGACGACAGGCAAGGTCGTCGCGGACGGAATTCTAGGGCCCGGCCTCTCCGTGGCGGATGCTGAAAAGCATCTAGCAAAGTCGCCAGCGACAGGCTCGTTGCCCCTTGTCTCCGTCTATAACGGTTACGGCTGCAACATGGCGGTCCGCCTGACTGCTGTCAGGGCTCATCACCTCCGCTTCGATGAGCAGTTGCCGCTTTACGCCTGGCTTGAGGATGTCGATTTCAGCCGACGCCTCGCAGCCTTCGGATCGATCGTTCGCGTTTCTTCGGCGCGTGGCGTCCATCTTGGCGTCAAGTCGGGCCGGCAGCCCGGCATGGGGCTTGGTTACGCTCAGATCGCCAACCCCTGCTATCTGATCGCCAAGGGCACGTGTTCCTGGAGGAAGGGCTTCTTCCTCATGAGCAGAAACTTCGCGGCGAACGTTCTCGGGACGCTTCGCGGGGAGAAAGCGGTCGATCGTCGTGGCCGCCTCTCTGGCAATCTGCGAGCGGTGCTCGACCTCATGACCCAGCGTTTGGCGCCCTCGCGCGCCCAGCATTTTTGAAGGCGTGCACGATGACCTCATGCGACGGCTGCGGTTCTGTTTCGGCTGTGCAACCTGCTAAAGGTGAAGCGGCATGAGCAAGTTCCACACGCTCCAGATCCTGCGCGGGATTGCGGCGAGCATCGTCGTTGTGGATCACGCCTACCTCCGCCAGTTGGAATGGAGCACTGTTCCCGGCACTTACAGCACGCTCGCACAATTTTCCGGA
>NZ_JBFRDU010000094.1:0-2494 GCF_052113965.1 Rhizobium sp. RAF56 | reverse complement strand
TGTTGATTTGCGCTGAGAGTTGACCCGGGATTTGCACTGAGAAGTGACCCGCCTTTTAGGTATCGTTCGTGTCGGTCGTCGTGGTCAAGCTTCTCCGTTTCTCCTTTGCCGTTTTGGGTTCATGTGCAGAACTATTTTTGAAGCGGAAGCTGTCGTTTCCGGTTTCAAGGATGTGGCAATGATGGGTGAGCCGGTCGAGCAGTGCGGTTGTCATCTTTGCATCGCCGAAGACGCTGGCCCATTCGCTAAAGCTGAGGTTGGTGGTGATGATGACGCTGGTGCGCTCGTAGAGTTTACTCAGCAGATGGAAGAGCAGTGCACCGCCTGAGGCGCTGAACGGCAGGTATCCAAGCTCGTCGAGAATGACGAGATCGGAATGGACGAGACGGTTGGCAATCTGCCCTGAGCGACCTTGTGCTTTTTCCTGTTCCAACGTGTTGACCAGCTCGACAGTCGAGAAGAACCGCACTCGCTTGTGATAATGCTCGATGGCCTGGACGCCGAGCGCGGTGGCAATGTGCGTCTTGCCCGTACCGGGACCACCAACCAGCACAATGTTGTTGGCGTCGTCGAGGAAGTCGCAGCGATGAAGCTGTTGGACGAGTGCCTCGTTGATCTCGCTGCTGGTGAAGTCGAAGCCGTTCAGATCACGGTAGGCCGGGAAGCGCGCCGTCTTGAGCTGATATGCGGTTGATCGGACCTCTCGTTCGGCCGTTTCCGCCTTGAGAAGCTGGGACAAGATCGGAATGGCGGCCTCGAACGCCGGCGACCCTTGTTCGGTCAGATCACCGACGGCGTGGGCCATTCCATGCATCTTCAATTGCCTTAGCATGATGACGATCGCGCCGCTTGCCGGGTTATGACGCATGACGAACCTCCGTCTTTCTCAAGGTATCGTATCGTTCGACATTGGCCTTGGGCTCATTGGTGAGCGTCAGTGCCTGAGGTGCGTCGAGGGTCGGCGGTGTAGAGGATTTGCCGTCGACCAAGCGATGCAGCAGGTTCAGCACATGTGTTTTGGTTGGAACGCCGGACTTCAGCGCCATGTCGACGGCTGAGAGCACTGCTTGCTCGTCGTGCTGGAGAACAAGCGCCAGGATGTCGACCATCTCGCGATCGCCGCCCGGCTTCTTGAGCAGATATTGCTGCAGGGTCCGGAATGCCTCCGGCATCTCGATGAAGGGAGCGCCGTTTCGTAGAGCGCCGGGCTTGCGCTGCACGACCGACAGATAATGCCGCCAGTCGTAAATGGTCTGGCCCGGCCGATCATGGGAACGATCAATGACGCGGCGGTGCTCGCAGACTATCTGACCTTCTGCGGCGACGACGACACGATCCGGATAGACCCGAAGGCTCACCGGACGATTGGCAAACGATGCCGGGACGCTGTAGCGATTGCGCTCCAGATGCACGAGGCAGGTGGGCGTGACCCGCTTTGTATACTCGACGAACCCGTCAAATGGCCTGGAAACGGGCATCAAAGCTGGTGTTTCCTCTGCCCAGATGTCGGCGATGGTGCCACGCATCTGACCATGTGGGGTCTTTGCCCAGAACTCCTTGCTCCGAAGCTCAAGCCAATCATTCAGGGCTTCCAATGATGGAAAGCGCGGGACCGGTTGAAAGAAGCGATGACGCGCATCCTGAACGTTCTTCTCGACCTGCCCCTTCTCCCAACCTGACGCTGGATTACAGAACTCGGGCTCGAACAGGAAATGGCTGGCCATCGCCATGAATCGGACGTTGACGTCGCGCTCTTTTCCACGGCCAACCTTGTCTATCGCTGTCCGCATGTTGTCGTAGATGCCGCGGCCGGGAATTCCGCCGAAGACGCGGAACGCATGATTGTGCGCGTCGAACAGCATCTCGTGGGTCTGCAGCAGATAGGCTCGGACGATAAAGGCCCTGGAGTAGCTCAGCTTCGTATGTGCCACCTGCAGCTTGGTGCGTTCATTGCCGATGATTGCCCAATCTTCAGACCAGTCAAACTGGAAAGCCTCACCCGGCTCAAATGCCAGGGGGACAAACGTGCCGCGTCCTGTTGTCTGGAGTTCTCTCTGTCGGTCCGACTTCCATTCTCGAGCAAAGGCTGCAACGCGGCAGTAGGAGCCGTCATAGCCCAAGCTTACCAAATCAGAATGCAACTGCTTCATCGTCCGCTTCTGCTTGCGGCTCTTCTCGGATTCGGTCTTCAGCCAGGCTGATAGCCGATCCGCGAATGGATCGAGCTTGCTCGACCGCTCCGGGACGTTGAACTTCGGTTCAACGCCGCCGGCACGCAGATATTTGCGGATGGTATTCCGGGATAGGCCCGTCCGGCGGCATATCTCCCGGATCGATAGATGATCCCGAAAATGCCAGCGTCGGATTACGCTCAGTAACGCCATGTCGATCACTCCAAAGCCCCCGCTGAAACCACAGGGGATGATTGAAACATGGGTCAATTCTCAGTGATATTTTCCCGCAATCCCGGGTCAGCTCTCAGCGCAAATCAACA
>NZ_JBFRDU010000093.1:0-2622 GCF_052113965.1 Rhizobium sp. RAF56 | reverse complement strand
TCAGATCACTTGCGTAACGCCCTGTCCGTCGGCCATATTGGCGACGGGTGAAATCAGTCCAGCCCATTGCAGTTTCCTCGAATCCTAAGCAAATCCAAGGGAATCACAACTGGCTGATTTCACTCAATTCTTTTTCGGTCAGGCTCTAAGAATTACTGGTGCTTCAGGCCAGTTCGGTGTGAGGCCTAGAGAGGGCGGCGTTTTCTGCCTTAATCCGTATCGTCAGGACAATCGCATTGGCAATCGAGAACGCCAACGCATAGATTGGCAGGCCAAGGCTAAGTGGCAGCACGGCTATCTCGCCTACCACGACGATGTAGTTCGGGTGTCGCAGGAACCGATAGGGGCCGGTCGAGACAAGCTGCTCACCCGGCAAAATGATGATGCGTGTGGTCCAGCGTCGGCCGATTGCAGACAGCGTCCAGAAGCGCAGGATCTGCAGAAATCCAAATATGGCAGCCCACGGCAATTGAACGGGTCTATCCCGGGCGATCACCCACAACCCGACTAGCCACAAAGCATGCATTATAATGATAAGAGGATAGTGTCCTGGGGCAACTTCGAAGGCTCCGCGCAAGGTCAAGGCACGTGTGTTGCGACGCGCAAGCCAGAGTTCAGCCAACCGCTCGACGGTCACTGCGGCCAATAACAGAACGGACCAATTCACGCGGCTGCCTTCAATGAGACGCAACTCAAGGTAAATCCCGGCCCCATCGCGGTTAAGAGAGTTCGCCGAGGCAGACCGGCTTTAATCAGACGTTCGAGGACGAATAGTGCCGTTGGGGACGACATGTTTCCATAGTCGCCGAGGACATCCCGCTCGTGGTTGAGGCTTCCCTGTCCAAGGCCGAGTGCGGTCTCCAGCGCATCGACGACTTTTGCGCCGCCTGGATGACATGCAAAGCGGTCGACATTGTCAATCGAGAGGTTTGATCGTCCGAGTATGGAGGCAACTGCCGAACGAACGTTGGCCTCGGCGAACGGTGGGATTGCCCGGTCGAATATCACTCCCAGCCCCTCCGGATCGACGCTCCAACCCATGATATCAAGTGTGTCAGGCCATGTATGCTGGCCACTCATCTCGACTTCGGCGATGCCGGCATTTGTTGCTCGCAGCACGCAGGCTGCAGCCCCGTCGCCAAACAGTGCGGTTGCGACGATATTGGCCTTGGTCAGCTTGTCCATGCGAAAGGCGAGCGTGCAGGTCTCCACGGCAACAACAAGAACGAGCGAACCGGGGCGAGACGCCGCCAGTCGCGATGCGATGGAAAGGCCAGAAACACCTCCCGCGCACCCTAGCCCAAAGACGGGCACACGCTCGACGTCGGAACGGAACCCCATCTGTGACGCGACGCGAGCCTCCAGACTTGGCGTTGCGATGCCCGTGGAAGAGACCGTGACAATGGTGTCGACATCAGCTGCTGAGAGACCTGCAGATTGAAGCGCCTTGGTCGCCGCCGCAACAAATAATGCACATGCGCCTTCGATGTGGGCTTGATTTCTATCCGTCCAACCAGAGGTCTCTAGATACCAATCGATAGGGCGCACGCCATATCGCCGTCGAATTCCGGAACTCTCAAACACCTTCGCCAAGCGGTCGAAGTCGCCAAATCTGGATGAAAATGCTCCGTGGGATGCTAGAGCAGCTTCGCGTTGATCAATGATATGTGGGGGAACGGCGGTACCGAGGGATAGCAACTTTACGGATTCGGGCATTGTACTTCCTGCCGGGCGATTGCGGGTTAGAACCGGCTTCGCCGCTGCAGGTCCGGTAGCTAAACGTACGGTCGTAGCATTAGTTGCAGGGGAAAGCCCTGATTTAGAGCTCTTCTAGAGTGGAGGGAAAGGGAGTGTTTAACCCGTGCTAAAGGTAGATTTTCTTCGAACTTGACAGGTTGTCGGCTTATTGGCGCAAACGGGAGGCGGCGGTCGTTTCTATTGGCGCAATGCTGTTAAGGCGTCGACCTTCAGCGCAAAGAGTCTCAAAAACTGCCTTTTATAACGATGCGCGCGGGGCGACCACGCTCTTGTTGACGAAGCTGGAGCGCCTGGCGCGATCGGCAACGGACCTATCCGTGATCGTGCATATGCTTGAGGACATGTGGTGTTGTAGGCGCCGGACGGCGCGGCGCTATACGACAAGCCGGACTGGCAAGCTAGTAATGGGCGTTCTCGCTCGGATTACGAAGTTCGAAAAACGGCGATCCGACGCGAACGGCAGATGGAAGGGATCGCGCGAGCCGAGGAGGCCGGACCGGCGGGCGCCCCAAGTCCGTCACGCATGGAAGCGGTATGACCATCTTCATCTGCGCCCTGGTCGCACATCACGCAAGCGGTTTCGTGGGGATCATGCTGGCTGAACTCGTGGAAGGCTCCCATTATGAAGGCCTTGAACGCGACAGACCCGGATTCATAACCAATCGATGCCGACATCCTAAGGCGGGTCTTTCGTCCTGAGCGTGCTCACTTGGCGGCCGGCAAGGTGCGTGGATCGAGCCGCGGCGATTCGGGCGTCCCGGCCTGCTCGGGCGGAAGTGTCCTGAATGCCTCCTTTGTTGCCTGAGATACCGGAGCAAGCAGTCTTATGCGCAGCAGGGCGTATGCGGCAAGCAGGGCGTGCGG
>NZ_JBFRDU010000091.1:0-2777 GCF_052113965.1 Rhizobium sp. RAF56 | reverse complement strand
GCACATGAACCCAAAACGGCAAAGGAGAAACGGAGAAGCTTGACCACGACGACCGACACGAACGATACCTAAAAGGCGGGTCACTTCTCAGTGCAAATCCCGGGTCAACTCTCAGCGCAAATCAACATACTGACTTGCAAACAGACAATGTGTGGCGGTAGGTCACCGGGAGGTCGATGAAGGCGGCCTGCTATTCAAGCCAACGGGCAAGGCGGGATATCGCTCACCCAGCAGTAGGAGCGGCTCATCAGCCGCTTTTTCGCTTGCCAGAGCCGAATGATTTGTTCGCCATAGCCATGGAAACTCACAGGAGATTCGCTGAATGCCCAAATACATTGCTTGCTACGATCTTGCTGCGAACCATCCTGACCCTCATGCGGAGTTTATCCATCAAGCTGATATGACTGGATGGTCGACGTGGATATGGGAGCCCAATCTCAGTAAGTGGTATCAGCTTCCCAACACGACCTTGATTGGTGAGTTTGAAACAAGCGATACAGCCAAAGCTGCTTTCGACAAGGCGGTAGCGGCGACTAAACTCACTGTTCCCGACCTGCTGCTTGAGAAATACTTCATCACGGACTACGGCCTCGCTATATTCAACTCAGACGTCGTCCACGGCGGTTAGTAAAGTCCTCTGGGCGAACTGTTTTCGCCTGATATTCAGGTCTGGCATGCGTCAACCTTGAGGCAGCGAAAAATGACCAAACATGGAATGACATGGGACGAAAGCGGCAAGTTTGAAGTTGATGATGATGGGCGCCTCTATTGGAACGGGGAAGCCGTCATCCTTGAGAAGCGGCTAAAATTAGAGCGATACCAGATAGTACTCGCTACCTTAGCTACTGTTGGCACTCTTCTTTCGGGACTTCACCCCTTCGGCCATTCCTTCGGTTGGTGGTAGTCTCACGATCTTAACAAGCATCGACTTTGCGTGTGCTGCCGCTTGGTTCGTCATATCCAGCGTCTCGGAACTTTTAGCAATTTAGCAAGCCCACGTCTGGACTTGTCGCGGATCCCTGCCTTCCATCAGGGGGCTTGGCGGCTTAGGCTCCCGTCCGCTGCTTGAACTGACGATGGGTGTCAGGAATGGGGAGGTGTACTGGCAATCGGAAGGTGCTTGACGAGTCCTTTTCCGCGAGCAACCCTACTCGAGGACCTGCGCATCTCGGGGTTGGCGCCCGCCGCACCGTCCTTGTGAGATAGATGTGATGCCAACCGGTGACGCGCATAAAAAGCGCATAAGTGAGCACAACTGATTTTCCGGTCGGGATATATCCCGGCCAATCCTTCGGAAGAACTCGCTCCTCGGCGTCAACAAAATTGGGACGCGAAACGCGATCGGCACCTGTGTCTGGGGTGGGACGTGGACCCCGCTGACATTGCGAGACTAGTCGAACTACCCCCAGCAAAATCTAAGAAATCGGCATTTGTCATGGCAGTGATTATGGCCGATGCGATCATGTCTGCACGTTGCAAGCCGGGACGGCGGATTTCATACTCACGCCGCAAAGGTTGGTGGCAGCATACAGAGAGGTACCGTGATCGTGTCTTTACATACGACACCGTGGTGCCTGCCATTGACGCATTGCTTGCTGCGGGACTCCTCATCGGCCATGACCTCCAGCCTGCAGGGCGCCCAACGGGCATACAGTCCAGCTATCTGCCGTCCCCTCGTCTAGCCGAGGTGGGCGTTTTAAAAGTCGAGAGCACCCCTGGGGAACTCATTCGCTTAAAGGATCGCAATGGTGTTTTGATGGGATATCGCGACACGGAGCGCACGCACAGAGATAGAAAATTCATCGAACGGGTAAACGCCTCCCTGAGAGATACCGAGATCGTTCTGGACGGGGTTTCGCTTGATGATGGAATGATCAAATTCGCTAATCACACGGTCAACACAATGCGTGCGTCGCTGTACCGTGTCTACAATGGAGCCTGGACTCTTGGCGGGCGATTTTACGGCGGTTGGTGGCAAATCGTAAGTAAACAGGACCGCAGAAAGTTCAGGCTCAACGGACAGACTACTGTTGAACTGGACTATCACCAGCAGCACCCGCGGCTGCTATATGCGGCTGCGGGTCAGTCACTCGATGATGATGCTTACACCTTGGACGGGTGGGATCGACAACTCTGCAAACGTGCGTTCAATATTCTTCTCAACGCCGCAACCTCGGACAAGGCGCATGGTGCGCTTGTTCCTTACGTGGGGGGCAGCCGATCCGAGGCGAGAGATCTGATCGCAGCTCTAAAGACAAAGCATCAGCCGGTAAGCAATTATTTCCACACAGGAATCGGTTTGAGCCTTCAGAATGTGGATGCTGAGGTCTGTCGTGTGGTTCTGGCGGAAATGATCAAGCGGCGAGTCCCTACGCTGCCGATTCACGATAGTTTTATTGTGCCGGTGGAATTCCACGACGAACTCACAGAAGTTATGGAAAGCGCATTTGCTCAGGCAGCCACGACGGTAGCCGCGAAAATTAGTTAAGCAACACCGGAAGTTTATCATACCGGGACGCTGACGATAACTAATTAAAACAACTTGTTAGAGGGAAGATGGACTGTAAATGGTAGGCACAACCATGATGTCCGTTGCCCTGTTGATCAAGACCTGTGCGCGGATATTTGTAGACGTTTGGAATCATTGATGATTCAATACCTTCGTCGGAAGATTGAGGTGCGCGATGAGCCGTCGCCGGATAGGACAGGAAGCATTCGGATTTGCCGATGATCGGGGATCGTCATCTTCTCTTGAGGGGATCGTCATCTTCTCTTGA
>NZ_JBFRDU010000090.1:0-2852 GCF_052113965.1 Rhizobium sp. RAF56 | reverse complement strand
TGGCTCTCGAACCGAGTCTTCAAATCATACGACGACATTGTCGATCACTGCTGCGATGCCTGGCGAAAGCTCGAAAGCCAGCCATGGCGGATCATGTCCATCGGTCGCAGAGAATGGGTCAATGGGTTCTGATCAGCGAGGATCCGTATTACCCGCTCCGAGATGGCGCGCAGGCTCTCTTCGATTGTGTTCATGAGTCCCTCACCCGTTATTCGCGCAGAGTTGCCCAAGCGCCGCCATTCGTCAATCAGACATGAAAATGAAATCTACAAATGGTTGATTCATTTCCGTAGTTTGAAACTTGGTTGTAGCCAGGGGACGCGAGATAATCTGCCCACGAAAATGCACGGCTGTGCGTGGTCTCACACTGAGCGCAGGCTAGAAGGGCGTTGCGGCGCAAGCCGAAGCCGTGATTGAGGGCAGCCCCACATCGTCCTTCCCGAGAAGACAAAGCATGTTGACTCCGCGCCAAAAGAGAACATAATAAGAACATTGGTGGTGACAAAAGCCGCCCTTCAAGTCCTTTTCAAGGGAGAACCGACGTGCTGACAGCGCGAAAGGATATCTTTGCCGTGGAAGCGAACGATGAGCTCAGCGGTACCTACTGGACGCCCGCCACGGAGGCTGAGGCCGACGAGATGCATCCTCGCCTTCTTGAGGCGGTCAACGGGCGGGAGGGCCTAAAACTTTATGCAGTCAATCTTTTCTTGCTGCCTGAGGGCGCACCGAACGGCTACCTCGATATCGCCATAGACCCCGCGACGAAGGAGGCGTGTGGCCTGTACTCCGCCACTTTGGGCCTTGAGGAGTTCGTGACGGGTCCGATTTGGTTTGCTGCCAAGGGGGACGTCGAGGAGACTATCTATGTGCTCGTCAGCCAGCTTGAAACGCAGGGTGCGCTTTAGGGGCTTGTAAAGGCCCCTAAAGCCTAATGTGCGTACTCGGGAGCGGATATCGGGACACGCGTGCCGTTAAACGGTGCTATTTCGCCAGATAGGTGCGCGCGGCGTAGAGGGCGATGGCTGCCGCATTCGAGACGTTGAGCGATTTGATCGCACCGGGCATGTCGAGCCTCGCGAGCGCGCTCACTGTCTCGCGGGTCTTCTGTCGCAGCCCCTTGCCCTCGGATCCGAGTACCAGCGCGACCTTTGCTCCAGTGAACGTCCCCTCCAGCGGAGCCGGTCCCTCCGAATCGAGGCCGATCGTCGTGAAGCCGAGCTTGTGCAGTTCGCCGAGCGCATCCGAGAGGTTGGTAACCTGGATATAAGGGATAAGTTCCAGCGCCCCGGAGGCGGATTTCGCCAGCACGCCGGACTCGGTGGGGCTGTGGCGCATGGTGGTTATGACGGCGCCCGCGTTAAAGGCAACCGCCGAGCGCATGATGGCGCCGACATTGTGCGGATCGGTGACCTGATCGAGCACGAGCAGGAGAGGGCTGTCTTTCAGCGCTTCCAGCCGGCGAACGGGGAGGGGGCGCGTTTCCAGTATGACGCCCTGATGGATCGCCTCGGGCCCGAGGACCTTGTCGATATCGTGCGGCATCACGATCTCGACAGGAAAGCCGAGCGCATCCGGGTCGAAATCGAGACGCGCCAGAGCGTTCTGCGTCACCGATAGTTTGACGAGCCGGCGCTCGCGATTTTCAAGCGCGGCGCGTACCGTGTGAAGGCCATAGAGGAAGACCTGTTCGGGAGCGAGCGCCGGTGGCTTCCAGTCGTCGCCGCCGCGCTTTCGCTTTTGCGGTGGCGGCGTCGGTATCTCGCCGCGTTCGCGCTTGCCGTCGCGATGGGCCCGCCGAAGCGTTGCATAGTGAGTATCCTTGGCGGACTTGTCGCCGTCGGTTTTTTCTGGGCCGGATCGGCCGGAGGTCTTGTCTTTGCTCATGCGGCTTTATAGCCGTCAGGTGGCAACGCGCCTAGTCCTTCCCTGCGTGCGCCGGTTTCCACAGGGGCCGAAATTTTTCGTCATTTTTGCCGAAACGGCATGTTGACAGACGGAAACCGTCCGTCCATATACGCGGCGCAGGTCACGGGCGGCGACGCTCAAGACCCAGCAAGCTTGGTCGACCGATCCGGACGAAAAACTGGAGAGATGCCCGAGTGGTTAAAGGGGACGGACTGTAAATCCGTTGGCTCAGCCTACGTTGGTTCAAATCCAACTCTCTCCACCATTCGTCCTCGGATCGAAGAATACCGCGGGTATAGCTCAATGGTAGAGCAGCAGCCTTCCAAGCTGAATACGCGGGTTCGATTCCCGCTACCCGCTCCAATTATATTGTCGTCATACCGCCGTCCAATTGCCTGCCGTTTCTCGCTTTTCAGCCCGTTTGCCGCCTCTGGCGGTTCTTTCTAAATTCAAGCTGCTTATTGTCTTGCCGCGACTGTTGTCGGCCAAGAATAGGGCGTGCAATTAAAGTCTTGCGCAAAGGCGGGGAAAGCCTTAAACGGCGGCGCTAAACCGGTTCGCCGGGGCCACCTAATACCGTTCACAGGAAGCATTCAAATGGCAAAGAGTAAGTTTGAGCGCAACAAGCCGCACGTTAACATCGGCACGATCGGCCACGTTGACCATGGCAAGACGTCTCTGACGGCAGCGATCACGAAGTACTTCGGCGAGTACAAGGCGTACGACCAGATCGACGCGGCACCGGAAGAAAAGGCCCGCGGCATCACCATTTCGACGGCACACGTCGAGTATGAAACAGCTGCCCGCCACTACGCTCACGTTGACTGCCCCGGCCACGCCGACTACGTCAAGAACATGATCACCGGTGCGGCGCAGATGGACGGCGCGATCCTGGTTTGCTCGGCCGCCGACGGCCCGATGCCGCAGACCCGCGAGCACATCCTGCT
>NZ_JBFRDU010000089.1:0-2885 GCF_052113965.1 Rhizobium sp. RAF56 | reverse complement strand
GATGAGCATTGGCAATGAGAACGATTAAGTGTCGTAAGGGCATTTGGTGGATGCCTTGGCATGCACAGGCGATGAAGGACGTGATACGCTGCGAAAAGCCGTGGGGAGCTGCGAATAAGCTTTGATCCATGGATCTCCGAATGGGGAAACCCACCTTAAATGCTTAGAAAATCCAATCCGCTCCATGAGCGGCTTGGGTTTCTAAGCATTGTTATAAGGTATCTTCACCTGAATAAAATAGGGTGTAAGAAGCGAACGCAGGGAACTGAAACATCTAAGTACCTGCAGGAAAGGACATCAACCGAGACTCCGCAAGTAGTGGCGAGCGAACGCGGACCAGGCCAGTGGCAATTGTGATTGAAGTGGAACAAGCTGGAAAGCTTGGCCGTAGTGGGTGACAGCCCCGTACGCGTAAGGATCATGATTGTCCTAGAGTAGGGCGGGACACGAGAAATCCTGTCTGAACATGGGGAGACCACTCTCCAAGCCTAAGTACTCGTGCATGACCGATAGCGAACAAGTACCGTGAGGGAAAGGTGAAAAGCACCCCGACAAGGGGAGTGAAATAGAACCTGAAACCGAATGCCTACAAACAGTCGGAGCCCGCAAGGGTGACGGCGTACCTTTTGTATAATGGGTCAACGACTTAGTGTAACAAGCAAGCTTAAGCCGGTAGGTGTAGGCGAAGCGAAAGCGAGTCTGAATAGGGCGATATAGTTTGTTGCATTAGACCCGAAACCGAGTGATCTAGCCATGAGCAGGTTGAAGGTTGGGTAACACCAACTGGAGGACCGAACCCGCATCTGTTGCAATAGATTGGGATGACTTGTGGCTAGGGGTGAAAGGCCAATCAAACTCGGAAATAGCTGGTTCTCCGCGAAATCTATTTAGGTAGAGCGTCTGACGAATACCCCCGGGGGTAGAGCACTGGATGGGCTATGGGGACTCACCGTCTTACTGATCCTAACCAAACTCCGAATACCGGGGAGTACTATCAGGCAGACACACGGCGGGTGCTAACGTCCGTCGTGAAAAGGGCAACAACCCTAACCTCCAGCTAAGGTCCCCAAGTCATGGCTAAGTGGGAAAGGATGTGAGGATCCCAAAACAACCAGGATGTTGGCTTAGAAGCAGCCATCATTTAAAGAAAGCGTAACAGCTCACTGGTCTAAATAAGGGTCTTTGCGCCGAAAATGTAACGGGGCTGAAGCCATGCACCGAAGCTGAGGATTGTAGCAACTTGAGGTTGCCGCAGTGGTAGCGGAGCGTTCCGTAAGCTGATGAAGGGGTACCTGTGAGGGGCCCTGGAGGTATCGGAAGTGCGAATGTTGACATGAGTAACGATAAAGAGGGTGAGAGACCCTCTCGCCGAAAGACCAAGGGTTCCTGCTTAAAGTTAATCTGAGCAGGGTTAGCCGGCCCCTAAGACGAGGCGGACACGCGTAGTCGATGGGAACCACGTTAATAATCGTGGGCCTGGTGGTAGTGACGGATTGCGTAACTTGTTCGGACTTATTGGATTGTCCGGGCGGGGAAGCGGTTCCAGGAAATAGCTCCACCGTATAGACCGTACCCGAAACCGACACAGGTGGTCAGGTAGAGTATACCAAGGCGCTTGAGAGAACTATGTTGAAGGAACTCGGCAAATTGCACGCGTAACTTCGGAAGAAGCGTGACCCTTATGTACGCAAGTATGTGAGGGTGGCACAGACCAGGGGGTAGCGACTGTTTACCAAAAACACAGGGCTCTGCGAAGTCGCAAGACGACGTATAGGGTCTGACGCCTGCCCGGTGCTGGAAGGTTAAGAGGAGAGGTGCAAGCTTTGAATCGAAGCCCCAGTAAACGGCGGCCGTAACTATAACGGTCCTAAGGTAGCGAAATTCCTTGTCGGGTAAGTTCCGACCTGCACGAATGGCGTAACGACTTCCCCGCTGTCTCCAACATAGACTCAGTGAAATTGAATTCCCCGTGAAGATGCGGGGTTCCTGCGGTCAGACGGAAAGACCCCGTGCACCTTTACTATAGCTTTACACTGGCATTCGTGTCGGCATGTGTAGGATAGGTGGTAGGCTTTGAAGCGGGGACGCCAGTTCTCGTGGAGCCATCCTTGAAATACCACCCTTATCGTCATGGATGTCTAACCGCGGTCCGTTATCCGGATCCGGGACAGTGTATGGTGGGTAGTTTGACTGGGGCGGTCGCCTCCGAAAGAGTAACGGAGGCGCGCGATGGTGGGCTCAGACCGGTCGGAAATCGGTCGTCGAGTGCAATGGCATAAGCCCGCCTGACTGCGAGACTGACAAGTCGAGCAGAGACGAAAGTCGGTCATAGTGATCCGGTGGTCCCGTGTGGAAGGGCCATCGCTCAACGGATAAAAGGTACGCCGGGGATAACAGGCTGATGACCCCCAAGAGTCCATATCGACGGGGTTGTTTGGCACCTCGATGTCGGCTCATCGCATCCTGGGGCTGGAGCAGGTCCCAAGGGTTTGGCTGTTCGCCAATTAAAGCGGTACGTGAGCTGGGTTCAGAACGTCGTGAGACAGTTCGGTCCCTATCTGCCGTGGGTGTAGGAATATTGACAGGATCTGTCCCTAGTACGAGAGGACCGGGATGGACATATCTCTGGTGGACCTGTTGTCCTGCCAAGGGCATAGCAGGGTAGCTATATATGGACGGGATAACCGCTGAAGGCATCTAAGCGGGAAACCCACCTGAAAACGAGTGTTCCCTATCAGAGCCGTGGAAGACTACCACGTTGATAGGCCGGGTGTGGAAGTGCGGCAACGCATGAAGCTTACCGGTACTAATAGCTCGATTGGCTTGATCGTTCTCATTGCCGATGTTCATCGCCCGGCGAAGCTAAACCCTTCGTCCGGCTCGAT
>NZ_JBFRDU010000088.1:0-3107 GCF_052113965.1 Rhizobium sp. RAF56 | reverse complement strand
GATCAGGCTGGACTGCACCGTCAGGCTGACGCCGGCGAAGAACTGTTTGTGCAGCTCCTCGTAGTTGCTCTTGTCCTCGGCCGAAAGCAGGTTGACGTCGTTGGCCGCAAGGATGTCGGCGTCGCGGCCGGCTGCGACCTTTGCGGCCTGGAGGTTGGCGTCGTGGCCGGCGTCGATGGTGACGTCGCGGCCGGCTGAAAGCGTCGAGGTGGCGTTGGTCGAAGTGCCTTGGCTTGTCTTGTCGGTGGCCGAGCCGAAGCCGATGCCGATCGAGGCCGAGCCGCTGCCGGACGACACCTGGATGCCGAAGCCGGAGCGCTTCTTCTGTTCCAAGGAGAAAGCGCTTTCGGCGCCCGGCGTGACGTTGACGTCGCGGGCGGCACTCAGCAAAAGGTCCGCCCCGGCCGTGACCGAAGAGCCGAAGACGCTGACGTCGCCGGCGCGCGCCGCAAGCGCTACGTCGCCGCCGGCCGCAAGGTTCGAGCCGATCGCGACGGTCGAGCCGTCGGCCGCGGTCCTCTCGTTCTTGCCCCAGATCGAGAAGAAGCCGTCGCCGGAGCCGGCAAAGCGCTTGGCAACGTCCCCTGTAGCATCGCCGTGTACCTTCTTGCGCTGTTATCGAGTTGGTAGGCACCCTCAGCGCTTGAGCACATCTATTCTGGCGTCCCGACATGAGGTGAAAGTAACGCGAACCACAAACCTCCGGGGTCAGTGTCCCTAGCGCCCGCGTCCAACCATTCTCTCAGAACGGCGTTTGCGACTTCCTCGTTGGTCTCACCATATTGTGGCTGGAGTATCCAGTCGTACTTGGTTCCCCCGCCGCCCATGACAGGTTTTGCGCCCCGTTCCAGAAGAGCCGTCACGCACCTTTGCACAAATTCGGCGAGCTCACCGCCGCTCAAGTCAAAACCATATCGTCCCGCAGGGACGATCTGCCACAGGCCGACAGCATCGATCGGCAGCTCCTCAGCAACAGTTTTGATATGTTCTGCAATTGTGTGCCCGTACAATCTATGTCTGGTATCAAATCTCATTGTTGATGGACCTTAAAGCCAGAGGGCAAACTGGGGGTATTGCTTTTGATTACGTCAATAGTCGCGCCGCTGTCGTCACTTGTTCTCAGACCAAAGACCGTCCCATCCGATCTTTGATACCACGTTCCTTTATAGCCTGGTGGAGTCGTCACCGGTGCGGACCCTTCCATCAATTGAGACTGAAGTTGGCTAAATTGTGCAGGTGTAACAGTCTGGATATTCTGGCCAGCTCCCGGCTTCACATATCCAACCGGCTCGCCTTTAGGCAGCAATATGTCACTTATGCTCGCTCGGGCGTTTCCACCAGCGCCTGACGGCTGGGTCGAGCCTAGGGGATGACCACCAACTGCTTCATCACCCGCCGCCGCCTCTCCCTCGGCTGCCCCACCCTTCGCGGCCGCGGATAGACCGAGAACGCCGTATGCCGTGTTGGTGACGGTTTCGGAGACGTATTTGAGGGCTTGCCCGGTCGCGAAGCAGCCGGCTGATTGGCCGTGATCCTCGCAGTAGCCAACGCCCGCGGCGACATCCATTACGTGTTGCTCGAACGTGCTGGCGTCGCCCGTCAGCCAACGCTCCTGAACCTGATAGGCAAGCAGGCGCTGCGCTTCGGCTTCATTGAGCCCAAGCTTCTGCAACTCCAGGACCTCGCGATAGGAAAATTGCGGGTTTTCGTTCAGGTCGCCCAGGAGATTGCGCACGCATTTCGTCGTGCGGCATGCGTCGAGCAGGCGATCCTGATCGAAGTCCAGATCGATGTAGCGCTGGGAAACCGCGGCCTTGCAAGAGACCGGATCAGGCTCGCTGTCGCAGCCCTTCAACTCGCTTGAGAGATCTTCGCGCTGCTTGTGCGTCAGATAGTTGTCGTTGACGTTGTCGAGCGCGGTCGCAGCCCCTTGCGTTCCGCCGACTGCCACGCCCACGACTGCCGCCACCCATTGGGTGATGGCGCTCTTCTGAGTGTCCGTCAGGTTCGGATTGACCTTGAGTACGTCCTGCAGCACGCCGTTGGCGAATTCGCTGGCGCCACCGGCCAGCGCACCGGCCGCGATATTGCCGCCCGCCGCCTTGGCGACAATGGCGCCAACGGCGGCATGCAGGACGATCTTTTCCTTGCTGCCCTCCTCAAAGCCGAGCTTTTTGGAGAGCTCGCCGACGCCGATATTCAGCAGTTCCGATAGTGCGGCAGCGCTCGCCTGCTGCGCCTTCAGCCTGTCGATGTCGAACGGCTCAACGCTGGTGTTTGCTTTTGACAGATCGGTGTTGAGGCCGGAGAGATCCTGGCTCTGGTTGGTGAGCGTTAGTTGGCCTGGGGTGAGTGTGGCCAACGTCTCACCCTTTTCGCTGTGCTTCGCCGGCTGGCTAACGAGCGGGATCGGAATGCCGATCGGGGTCAGCGAGAAGCCGTAGCTCGAGGTGGACGTCTTCGAGCTGTTGGCGATGTCGGAATAGGTGAGTGAATTGGCCGAGAGCTCGTTGTTCCCTGGATCGGCGGTCGAGGCGATGACGCCGCCTTTCAGCTCGACATCGCCGTCGGCGGTGACGTGATAGCCGCCGGTGCCCGCGACGATGCCAGACTGCTGGGTGACATTGGCATAGTCGCCCTTGATCCTGCCGAGCTGCGCGCCGCCGGAAACGGCGCCGCTGAAGAGATCGATGCCGAGGGAGGCGCCGAGCGTCTTCTCCTTATAGGCGGCCGTCGCCTGACGGCTGATAATGTCGAGATCGCCGCCGACATCGGCGGTGACGCTATTCCCGGAGACGACGGCGCCGGCAAGCGTCGTGTCGCCGCCGGATTTGAGCGTGGCCGCGTTGCCGGCGTTGACGGTGGTCAAAACAGGCGAGGAAGAGGATGCCGCTATCTCGCTCTTCGAGTAGCTGAAGCCGGCTGATAGCGAGGCGGAGGCAAGCGGTTGCGTGCCTTCGCCGATATTCTTCAGGGCGTCATAGGCCTTGTAGGCGGCGAGCGCCGCCGGTGCGATCGCATAGGCCTTGTTGTCGCCGCCAAGGCCGTTTGCGGCCGAGGCGATGTTCTGCCCCGCGCTGATCAGGCTGGACTGCACCGTCAGGCTG
>NZ_JBFRDU010000087.1:0-4321 GCF_052113965.1 Rhizobium sp. RAF56 | reverse complement strand
ATATCGCGGCAATCCTGTAACGACGGACACCGTTAATCACGCTGATTGGCTCCCCGCAGTGGCGAGCGCCGCGTGTCCGCAACGAGGCTGGCGATGCGGTACTCCAGGTCGCCCAACGAGAATGGCTTCACAAGATAGGCGTTCGCTCCACGGGCCATCGCGGCGAAACGGTCCGTCATCTGATCGAAGGCTGACAAAACGAGAACAGGGGTTATTCCGTTTCTCTCCCTGATGTGGCTGAGAACGGACAGGCCATGCCCGTCGGGCAACCGAAGATCAAGGACCACGCAGTCGTACGATTGTTCGTTCACCGCGGCAATCGCTTCGACGACGCTCTGACGCCAATCCACATGCCCGCCACTCGCCGACAGTTGACCGACGATCGCGTCCCCGATGAGTGCGTTGTCCTCTACGAGCAGTATCTCCAACTCTTGCCTCTGAGATGCACGCCGAGACGATCGGCAAACCATGTGCAGTATTTCATAGGCATGCTGACGCTGACCTGAAGGTAGCGATGGAAGGGCGAGCGCTTGAAACTCAAGCGCTCTTCGAAGAGCCATCCCATTCGAAGTGGCGAACGCCACGCGCGACGTTCCGCCGCCGTTTGCGGATTTGGGAAGATCACAATCTTTACTTCGCGCCAATCAGCGTCAACGCCTGGCGCATGTCGGCGTCGCCGACCGGCGTGCCGCCTTTTTCCTGGCAGTCCTTCCTGGCTTCGTCCCGAAGCCGCATGGCCTTCTGAACATCGGCTTTCTTTGCCGCGGTGGTCTTTACGGCAGCATCGAATTCTCGGATGTCGTTGTTGCAGTCGGTCTTCGCCATACCAGGCGAAACGATGACCAGAACGAGGACGGCGGCGGCCGCGGATATCATTTTCGCTGTCATGTCGACTCCTTTGGGTTCCAACACGCACCGCCTGCGGCGATGCGGCTGGAAGTATGAGCTTTCGACCGTTCGCCGATCTGTCCGCGGCTATACAAATAGGTAAGGTGCCTGTTCGGCGTACAGCGAGTGTCGCGTTAGCCCGCAGCATTTCCTCGGGGCGTCGAAGGAAGCTCTACCGTGACCTTCAGACCCGGATTGTTGTCGCCCACGGTGATGCGGCCGGCGTGCAGCTCGGTCACCGCCTTGACCAGGCTCAGCCCGAGACCGGCGCCCGAAGTCGTYCTGCTCTTATCAAGGCGGTAGAGGCGCCGGAAAACCTTTTCATGCTCGGCGGCAGGAATTCCGGGTCCGTTGTCCTCCACCGTCAGAACAACGTTTCCGTGGCGTTCGTCCAATGCCAGGGCGATGGTGGTAGCCGCCGGACAGTGCCTGATCGAATTTTCCACGAGGTTGACAACGAGTTGGACGAGAAGTTCCCGGTCGCCGGTTACAGTTGCATCCGTGCTTGCACGCRCWGTCAGGAACTGGTTYCGGTCTTCTGCGACGCCTGCATAGACCTCCTCGACAAACGAWAGCACCSCCGYGAAGTCCACGGGCGCGAAACGCTGCTTTCTCTCCCCCGCCTCGATTTGCGAGATTCTCAACAGGGCCTCGAACGTCGCGTTTATCTGATCGCTTTCGTCCTTCACCTCCCCCAGCAGGTCACTGATATCGGCACCGTTTTCGTAGCCTTGTATTGCCTCCTCKAGTGTCAGCCTCAAGCGGTTCAGGGGCGTCTTCAGYTCGTGCGCCATGTCGGCGCTGACCTGCCGCATTCCTTCAACGAGGCCGGACAGTCTTTCCAGYGCGCCGTTGATCTGYAYGGACACCCGATCGATGTCGTCGCCCGTTCCCTGAAGWGGGATACGCGCGTCGAGCCGCCCATGGGAGACGTCGCGCATGGTGTTCGCCACAAAATCGAGACGTCGCTGTGCGCGGCCAGCGAGAAGGAAGCCGCCGCCGATCGCCGTCATGATGACCATGACCGCTGCCCACCCGAGGCTGACGAATACGATTCTCAGAAGGTTGTCGCTGTCTTCGAAGCTCTTGCCTATAAGCAGCAGATATTCACCAAGCCTGGTGACCTGTATCCTGTAGCGTACATCTCCTGGGATGCCGAGTTGCGTCGAGGTAACGGTGGACACTCCCTCCGGAAAGCGGGGCGCGGTGAAGTTGCCGGCCACCCTTTGGCCTTGTGCATCGATGAGCGAATACACGCCTTGCCTCGTCGACTGCAGCGCGGCGTAGCTGTTCAGCGCCGTCACCAGGTCTTCCATGTCGTTCGGCGCGTAGGTCGACACGATGACCGAGTTCATTCCRTGCAGCGAGACGTCGATCTGACGCGCAAGGCCCACCCGCAGCATGTGATACATGACTGCGCCGCTGATCACGAAGGTCACGATGAACAGGATGCCGAAGGCGAGCGCCAGGCGGAACGCCGTCCGATGACGGAGGCTAGCGAGGCGCATGCAGCGAATAGCCCGTATTGCGAATCGTGTGCAGCAGCTGGACCGCGAACGGCTTGTCTATCTTGGCGCGCAGCCGACTGACGTGCGTTTCGACGACGCTCGTCTTCGGATCGAAATGAAAGTCCCACACATGTTCGAGAAGCATCGTCCTGGTGACGACCCTCCCCTCACCTCGCATCAGCACCTCAAGCAACGTGAACTCCCTCGGCTGCAGCTCGATGACCTGCCCGGCCCGGCGGGCTTCTCTGCGGATCAGGTCAAGTTCCAGATCGGCCACCTTAAGCACCGTCTTTTGCTCCTGCACCGGCGGCCGGCGGGCCAGCGCATTTACCCTCGCCAGCAATTCGGAGAAGGCGAAGGGTTTGACCAGATAGTCGTCGCCGCCGGCTTCCAGCCCCTCGACGCGATCGTCGACGCCGCCGACCGCCGTGAGGAAGAGCACAGGCGTCCTGACGTGCGCTGCCCTCGCCGCGCGGACGACGGACAGGCCGTCCAGGCCGGGAAGCATGCGATCTACGACCATGACGTCATACGCATCGGACTGGGACTGGAAAAGACCGTCGCGCCCGTCCGCGAAAACGTCGCAGCTATGCCCCGCCTGGGCAAACCCTTTCGAGACGAAGTCGGCCGTTCTTCGATCGTCTTCGATAAGCAGAATCCGCATTACGCCYCCGATCMGGATGTCTTCGTTTCCCTTTAGCCGCTGAATTTGTCCGCGGCTTCTCCGCGAGCATACAGATTTGTAAGAAATGGCACGGCTCGATCCCCTGTCGGGAACTTACGAAACAGTAAGGTTGCGGCAAGGCTGTTGTATGTCCGCACCTCTAGTGTGCGCGGCGCTGGCAGTCGGCCAGACAAATTGAACGAAGAGGATTTCACCATGAAAGCAATCGTTGCCGTCGCTGTTTTGAATGCCGCGCTCGCTGTTGCCGCAATTTCAGGCCCTGCGGCCGCGGCGGCAGTTCCCTGCGAGGACATGCTCCAACAGATGCGAGACGCGAAGAAAGCGACGCAAATCGCCGACGCGGACATGAAGAAAGTGAACGACCTCGAAACCARGGCCGTCGAACGCTGCAACGCCGACGACGACGCTCGCTCGGACAAATTCCTCGCCGAAGCCATGAAGATCATGGGAAAGTAGCCGGATATTCGCCATGACCGAACCTTCCACAGAAAACCTAAATCGCGTTCCCGAAGTCACCGCCGACTTCTGGATCATCAAACTCATGGCCGTCACCATGGGCGAGACGGCGGCAGACTATCTGGCCGTCAATCTGGGCCTGGGACTGACCGCGACGTCGCTGATCATGACGACTGTACTTTGCATCGCGATCGTCGCCCAGCTCGGACAGAAGCGCTATGTACCGTGGGCCTACTGGAGCGCGGTCGTGCTCATCAGCGTTGTCGGCACGCTCGTCACCGACAATCTAACGGACAATCTTGGCGTTCCGCTTGAAGTGTCGACCGTCATCTTCGTGATCGCCCTCTCAGCCACCTTCGCGGCCTGGTACGCCCTTGAGGGAACGCTTTCGATCCACACCATCTTCACGAACCGGCGAGAAACCTTCTATTGGCTGGCGATCCTGTTTACGTTCGCTCTGGGAACGGCGGCCGGCGATCTTGTGTCCGAGAGGTTCGACATCGGATACCTGGCGACTGCCGGTCTGTTCCTTGGTGTGATCGCACTCGTTGCGGGCGCCTACTACTTCCTGTCCCTGAACAGCATTCTCGCCTTCTGGTTGGCCTATATCTTCACACGGCCACTCGGAGCATCGCTCGGCGACCTGCTTGCCCAGCCGTCGGAGTATGGCGGCTTGGGTTTCGGGACGATCTATACAAGCTTCGCGTTTCTTGGCGTCATCGTTCTGACTGTAATCTATATGACAATAGAGGCTGGTCATCGACGTGAAGAAACGTCCAGCCAG
>NZ_JBFRDU010000086.1:0-4502 GCF_052113965.1 Rhizobium sp. RAF56 | reverse complement strand
GGCGAAGGCAACGACCTGCTCTACGGCGAAGCTGGCAACGACACCATCAACGGCAATGGCGGCGACGATCTCCTCGACGGCGGCACSGGCAACGACACGATGGCCGGCGGCACCGGCAACGACACCTATGTGGTCGACAGCGCCGACGACATCGTCACGGAAAATCCGGGCGAAGGCAYCGACACGGTGCAGTCGTCGATCGACTACACAGCACCTGATAACGTCGAGAACGTCGTGCTGACCGGCACGGCAAACATCGATGCCACCGGCAATGGTGCCGACAACGCGCTGACCGGCAACAGCGGTGACAACACGCTTGACGGCGGTGCCGGCAACGACCAGCTCTTGGGTGGTCTCGGCAACGACACGCTCGACGGCGGAGCCGGCAACGACCGGCTCAACGGCGGTGACGGCAACGACAGCATGAACGGCGGCGATGGCGACGACCTGTTCGCCGGCGGCGTCGGCAACGATACGCTCGACGGCGGCAGCGGCAACGACAACGTCAACGCCGGCGACGGCGACGATAGCGTAGCCGGCGGTACCGGCGACGACACGCTCAATGGCGGCATCGGCAACGATACGCTCGAGGGCGGCGACGGCAACGATAACTTCAACGGCGGCGACGGCGACGACACGCTCTTGGGCGGCGACGGCGACGACGCGCTTATCGGCGGCATCGGTAACGACGCGATCGAGGGCGGCGACGGCTACGACAACCTCGGCGGCGGTACCGGCGACGACACGCTTGACGGTGGCGTCGGCAACGACCATCTCCTCGGCGGCGAAGGCAACGACGTCATCGACGGCGGCACCGGTGACGACACCCTCGAAGGCGGCGCCGGCGACGACATCATGAACGGCGGCGACGGCAACGATATCGCGGTCTACGACCTCAACGGTCCCGGAGAAATCACGGCAGTCCGTAATCCGGACGGCTCGGTGACGATCACCACGGCGGATGGCGGCACCGACACCCTGACCGGCATCGAGACCATCCAGCTCACTCATCCTGACGGCACCTTCCCCGAGAACATCTCTATCGACACCCTGGCACCGCCTCTCGTTTCTACGATCAACGGCACGGCCGGCGACGACCCGCTTACCGGCACGTCCGACGACGACGTCATCAACGGCCTTGCCGGTAACGACACCGTCAACGGTGGCGACGGTAACGACACCATCAACGGCGGCGAGGGCAACGACCTGCTCTACGGCGAAGGTGGCGACGACACCATCAACGGCAATGGCGGCGACGATCTCCTCGACGGCGGCACCGGCAACGACACTATGGCCGGCGGCCAGGGCAACGACACCTATGTGGTCAACGGTTTCGACGATGTCGTCGACGAAACGGCGCCTGGTTCCGACGGCATCGACACTGTGCAGTCGTCGATCACTTACGCCGCGCCTGAGGGCGTCGAGAACGTCGAATTGACCGGCACGGCGGCGATCAATGCGTACGGCAACGATGCCGATAACGTCATCACGGGCAACGGCAGCGACAACTCGCTTACCGGCGGTCTCGGCAACGACACGCTATCGGGCGGTGACGGCAACGACCACCTCGTCGGCAGCGAAGGCGACGACGCGCTGAACGGCGGCACGGGCACCGACATCTTGATCGCCGGTGCGGGCAACGATACGCTCGACGGCGGCACGGGCAACGACAGGATGGCCGGCGGCGGCGGCAACGACACTTATGTGGTCGACAGCGCCGGTGACCTCGCCGACGAAACGCAGCCCGATTCCGACGGCATCGACACGGTGCAGTCGTCGATCACCTACACCGCGCCTACCGGCATCGAGACCGTCGTGCTGACCGGCAACGCGCCGATCGATGCGACCGGCAACGATGCCGACAACACGCTGACCGGCAACGGCGGCGACAACACGCTCGACGGCGGTCTCGGCAACGACATGCTTAACGGCGGTGCCGGCAACGACACGCTCGACGGCGGCTTGGGTGACGACACCCTCAATGGCGGGGCTGGCAACGACGCCATCGCCGGCGGCGACGGCAACGATACCGCGGTCTACAACGGTACCGGAGCCAGCGACATCGAGGCCACCCGCAATGCGGATGGCTCGGTGACGATCACCACCGCCGATGGCGGCACCGACACCCTGACCGGCGTCGAGAACATCCAGATCGTTCATCCTGACGGGTCGACCGAGACCATCTTGCTCGCCGTCCTGGCACCGATCAACGGCACGGCCGGTGACGATACGCTCCCCGGCACTGCCGACATCGACGTCATCAACGGCAACGGCGGCAACGACACCATCAGCGCCCTTGCCGGCGACGACACCGTCAACGGCGGCGACGGCAACGACAGCATCGATGGCGGCGACGGCATCGACAGCATCAATGGCGGCACCGGCGACGACGCCATCCACGGCGGCGACGGCAACGACGTCATCGACGGCGGCACCGGCAACGACCAGCTCTACGGCGAAGCCGGCGACGATACCGTCATCGGCGGTACCGGCGACGATCTCCTCGACGGCGGCACGGGCAACGACGCACTGGCCGGCGGCCAGGGCAACGACACCTATGTGGTCGACAGCGCCGGTGACATCGTCGACGAAACGGCGCCCGGTTCCGACGGCATCGACACGGTACAGTCGTCGATCGACTACGCGGCACCTACAGGCGTCGAGAACCTGACGCTTACGGGCACAGGGAACATCAATGGCACGGGCAACGGTGCCGATAACGCCCTGACCGGCAACAGCGGCGACAACACGCTGGACGGCGGTCTCGGCAACGATGCGCTCTCGGGCGGTGCCGGCAACGACACGCTTGCGGGAGGTGCCGGCAACGACACGCTCGACGGCGGCACGGGCAACGACCAGCTGGCCGGCGGCCAGGGCAACGACACCTATGTGGTCGACAGCACCGCTGACATCGTCACCGAAAACCCGGGCGAAGGCACCGACACGATACAGTCGTCGGTGAACTACACCGCACCTACCGGCGTCGAGAACCTGACGCTGACAGGCACGGGCAACATCAACGGCACCGGCAGCATCGACGACAATACGCTGACCGGCAACAGCGGCGCCAACATCCTCGACGGCGGCGCGGGCAACGACGTCATCAACGGCGGGGGCGGCAACGACCAGCTTCTGGGCGGCGACGGCAACGACGCGCTCTCCGGCGGCACSGGCAACGACACGCTTTCGGGCGGCCTCGGCAACGACACGCTCGATGGCGGCACCGGCGTCGACCAGCTCTCGGGCGGCACCGGCAACGACACCTATGTGGTCGACAGCGCCAGTGACACCGTTACTGAAAACGCSAGCGAAGGCACCGACACGATACAGTCGTCGGTGACCTACACCCTGCCTGCCAACGTCGAAAACCTGACGCTCACGGGCACGGGCAACATCAACGGGACCGGCAGCGGCGGCAACGACACCGTTACCGGCAACAGCGGCAACAACACGCTGGACGGCGGCGCGGGCAACGACACGCTTGCGGGCGGCGACGGCAACGACACGCTCCTGGGCGGCACCGGCAACGATGCGCTCGACGGCGGCCTCGGCAACGATACGCTCTCCGGCGGCGCCGGCAACGACACGCTCTCCGGCGGCGCCGGCGACGATACCTTCAACTACAGCGCGGATACCGCCGACGCCGGCACCGGCACGATCCCGGTCGATCTCGGCAACGGCACCATTCTCAACCTGTCGCAGTCGGGCCTTACGACTACCAGGGACCAGTTCACCGGCGGCGCCGGCAACGACGGCATCCTGCTCGATAACGGTACCGTGACCAACGGTGTCTCGTTCAACGCGGCCTCTGGAAGCGGCCCCAGCCTTTCCGGCATCGAATCGATCACCGGATCGGCCGGCGCCGACATCATCATCATTGGCGACGCCTACAGGAGCGATGCCGCCAACGGCGGCGTGACGGTCGCTGGCGGCAACGGCACCGACACGATCGTCGGCGGCGGCGGTGACGACGCGATCGACGGCGGCAACGGCAAAGACGTCCTTGTCGGCGGGTTGGGCAACGACCAGCTCACCGGCGGTGCGAGCGAAGACATCCTCAGCGGCGGTGCCGGCAACGACACGCTCGACGGCGGCTCGCAAGACGACAAGCTCATCGGCGGTGCCGGCAACGACATCCTGCTCGGCGGCATTGGCTCCGACATACTCATCGGCGGCGCCGGCAACGACAGCTTCGACGGCGGCTCCAACTACCTGGGTGCGACGACGTATTCCATTCCCCTCCTGACGTCGGAGACCGACGTGAAGGCACTCCTGCCGATGAGTGCCGGCAGCTCGTCGGCCGTGGGCGTCTCGGCCCCCTATGCCGGCGCCGACATCGCCGACTATTCCGGCTCCACCGCCGATATCGTTGCAAATCTTGGCAGCACCGACGTCACCGGGCCGATCGCGATCGCCGCCAACACGGCGACTGGCCAAGGCACGGATACCTTTGCAAACATGGAAAGCCTGGTCGGCGGCTCCGGCAACGACACGATCTACGG
>NZ_JBFRDU010000085.1:0-4674 GCF_052113965.1 Rhizobium sp. RAF56 | reverse complement strand
GCCAGAACGTTGATCCGCGGGTTATGCCACCCCGACCCGACCTGGTCGCCAAGGCGATCGTTCCCGATTATGCCCTAAGTGCTCACGTAGCCCCGCTCGGCATGGTCTTCTATAACGCAGACAATCTTCCCGAGTCTTATCGAGGTGGCGCTTTTGTCGGCGAACATGGGAGCTGGAACCGCGATACGTTCAACGGCTACAAGGTCATCTTTGTGCCCTTCAAAGACGGACGCCCGAACGGCGATCCCCAGGACGTGGTGACCGGCTTCCTGAATGAGAAAGGCGAGGCACGAGGCAGACCCGTCGGCCTTGCCGTCGCCAAGGACGGTGCCCTTCTTGTTGCCGACGATGTCGGCAACACGATCTGGCGGGTGACAGCAAAGTGAAGTCTAATCTCGAAGGCTCCGCGCGTGTGGAGTTGATGTCAACGGCGGAGTAAAACCAGGCCACTTGTGGCGCACGCATGAGACCTCCGGGAGGGCGTAGCCCGAGCGGGGGTCTCACGCGTGCGTGGCGATTTTTTGAGAAGAGCTTCAGCCTGCCTTGCGGGCTCGACTTTGGGCGAGACGATAGCTGTGGCCATTCATCTCGAGGATGTTGACGTGGTGGGTGATGCGATCGAGCAGTGCGCCTGTCAGACGCTCGGAACCCAGGGTTTCGTCAAACGGAAGATTGCTGGTGATCAGGGTGGCTTCGCGTTCGTATCGTTGCGAGATCAGCTCGAACAGCAACTCCGCGCCGGTCTTCGACAGCGGCACGAAGCCCAGTTCATCGATGATGAGAGCTAGTATGCAGCCATTTGCTTCTGGAAGCGAGCAGACGCCGTTCGTCACGTGCCTCCATCATCTCGCTGACCAGGGCGGCGGCCGTGGTGAAGCCGACGGATAAGCCTTTCTGGCATGCGGCCAGGCCGAGACCGAGTGCAACATGCGTCTTGCCCGTACCGCTCGGGCCGAGCGCAATGACTGGGCTGTCGCAATAGCACTCGCCTGATCGCGCGACGCCGGCAAGGAGCGCATGGCCGCGAGATCCCGCAGCAAGCGTTCGCCTGTCGTCTCGTTTTCGCCGCGTAGCTTATCGCTCTGGCGTTTGCGGCATTGCTCTTCCAGAAAGGCAGCTGGATGCGTTCGTTTCGACGATCGAGCATTGCTGGAAGAGGATATGAAGGTGCCGCGCAAGCAGCGCCATACGGCCAAGCGGGTGTCCGTCTGTGCGGGTTCACTGGCGGCTACACGATCATCAAGGATTATATGCGCGAGCGGGATCAGCGGCGCCAGGAAGTGTTTGTGCCATTGTCGCATCCGCCCGGCCATGCGCAGGCCGATTTCGGCGAGGCGACTGTGGTGATCGGCGGCGTCGAGCAGAAGGCCCGCTTCTTCGTGCTCGATCTACCGCGCAGCGACGGCTGCTATGTGCAGGCCTATCCGGCGGCGGTAGCTGAGGCCTGGCTTGATGGCCACATCCATGCGTTCGCCTTCTTCGGGGCCGTGCCGCAGTCGATCGTCTATGACAACGACCGTTGCTTGGTGGCAAAGATCCTGCCCCACGGCACGCGCAAGCGCGCAGCGCTGTTCAGTGGCTTCCTGTCCCACGACCTGATCCGGGATCGCTATGGACGTCCCGGCAAAGCGTTGAACGCATCCCATGTCGGAAACTACGGGATCGGCGCCATAAAGTTACGTGGGCGTAGCCGACGAGACCCTCGACATTCCCCTTGTCGTTGCCTGCAACCACTAGAGCTATTGCGCAAGCGATGCTTGAAGGCCAGATGGGTTCCGGAATCATTCGTTCGCGTTTCTGTAGGAAACGGCATGCCTTCTGCTAACCTGCGATCGCCGGTGACTTATTGGTTCATGTCGGTCGCCATCTGGAGATGGTGCTCAAGTGCCGGACGTGTCGTTGCGGCCCAGGCCTTAAGAGCGGCGTTGTCGCCCTCGTCCCCATAGCGCTTGAACAAGTCGACCGCGTCTTTGTGCACGTCTTCCTGATCGGAGTGATACTGCTTATTGAAGTCGTTCCCTTTGAGTTTCGTGAGCTTGTCGAGCATGCTCTGCTGCGATGAACTCATCGCCGCCGGGATGGTCGCTTTAACCTTGCCGCCCGACACCATTGTCTTCAGTTCGTCGGACGTCTTTGTGTGATCGGTGATCATCTGCTGAGCGAATGTTTTCGTCGCGGCGTCTTCGGAGAGGACGAGCGCGAGCTTGCTGGATTCGATTTCGAACATATCGCTTCCGGCGGCCTCCGTCACAAAGTCTTCGGTCTTTGGTGCGACCCCCATGACCGAATTAATGCCGGTTTTCTCGGCGGCGGACTGCGCAAATACGGGCGTGGAGATAAGGACGGCAAGACCGGCGATTAAATAGGTTTTCACGATAGAACTCCTGAGATGGACACAACGAGCACCGGTAACGCCTCCATCCCGCAGTTGTTCCGACCTCAGGCGCCGGAGCGCTATGTGGCGCCTGTTTCCGCCGCTGTTCTAGTTGTCCATGTTGGCCTGTTGGACGATTTGCAATTCGCGGACGATATTTTTCCTGAATCGGTCAAGTCTGGCCTTTCGGCGCAAAGGAGGAGGCTCCTCTGAGCCTCTCCAACTCTGTTAGCTCTTCTTGTGGCCCTGCTTGCCGGCCTTCGGTTGCCTCTCGTGAGAGTCTCTGCGGCTCGAACTCGACTGACCGTCCTGTGTCGCACCCTGCTTCCTGCCGCCGCCGCCTTTACGGCTCTGCTGGCCAGCCTTAACGTGCTGTTCATGAGTTCCACCTTGGGAAGCCATTCTCATTTCCTCCTGAAGTTGGAGTTTTCGGATTCCTTCATGCAAAATCCATTTGTCGAACGACGCGGCGCGGCGTCGGTTCCATTAAATTTCGCCGTTGTCGCAGATGTCATTGGATTGTCCCCGCTGCATGGAACGAGTTCTCTCCGAGCATTTGGACCAGCGTCGTCCTCGCCCTTGAAACTCTACTTTTGATCGTTCCTATCTGGCAGCGACAGCTCTCCGCAGCCGCTTGATAGGATGAACCCGACAGCACCAAGACGAGAGCTTGACGCTGCGTAGGCGGAAGGCCGGCGACCGCGCGGCCAACCTCCGCCAAATAGACGAAACCTTGCTGCGTGGAGGGCACTGAAATCCCGCAAAGCTCAGGGCTATCCCAAATCGCTGCCATCCGCTTCTGTCGCTTGTACTCGGTGATGAAGGTGTTTCTCATGATCGTGAAGGCCCAACTTTTCAAGCTTGTGCCCGGCGTGAAGCTATCGAGGTGAGAAAGCATCTTCACTACTGTTTCCTGCGTGAGGTCGTCGACGTCGCTCTGACTGATCACGAAGCGGCGTGCGAAGCATCTCAGGATAGGTAGAAGCGAGACGACTTCGGCTTCGAGCGTGGCTGGCGCGGCGGCTGGCATATGTCTCTCCTTTCTTGAAAATAGAGAAACAATGCCTTGAGTGCTTTGCCGTTCCGCAAAAAGGAAGAGCGTACGGAATCGCACCTTCGTGTGCGACTTGCTTCGATCGCAAACCATCAAGGAATGTTCAAAGGAGTGGAAAGCATTTGTACGGTTTCAGACCATCGGAAAGGCCGCCGGCCTTGTGATTGTCCCCCGGTCTTCACGGCTCTAAAGTTCTTAAAGCTCGAAGCGACTGGCGGGAGGACGCTATGTTTCAGGCATTCGACAAGGACGGCCAGCAGCCGCTTGGCCCCGATGAGGTTTCCATGATGCAGGGACTGATCACAGACTACTGTCGCGAGAACTCGTTGGATCGTGCCGACAGTGCAGCGCAAGAGGCGGCTCGCCATCTTTTAGGTTGGTTTCAACGTGGTGTGACGGACCGCGCGCGTCTTCGAGAGCTGCTCCATTCGCGAAACTAAGGACGCCGTCGTTGAAGAGCGCGGCGAGGCCGCATCGATGATTGGAACCTGACGTGCATCAACCGTTGCCCGGAATGCCATCTGTCGCGATGGAGATTCACTCTTTGCGATCTGGTATCTCATAGGACAGCGATCGAATACTTTCGAAAGCCGGGCGAATGCTCGGAGGTTTCCTCGCGGCAAGATTGACTTCTGCGAGAGGCCGGTGATCACCGAGCCGGTCCAACACTGAACCGCATCTCCTCATCTAGCATTTTCCCCCGTTTTTCAATTTAGCTCCTTGAGCACGGGCGCTCACCCCCGTGGGAATTTACGTGGATGTGGAAGTTTTTCAGGCGGTCTTAGAAGTCGCAAGCTGCTGCTTTGACAAAACCGACTTTCAAATGAGTCTAACGCCTTCCCCTATGTCGGGAAGCGAACACGACGGAACCTCTGCTTATCCCGAAAGTTAGAGACTGCGGTCTCTTTAGTCCAGGAGGTCGTGCTCAGCGTCAATCGAAGCGGCGGCGTGTCGCCGGACCTGAGGAAGGTCGGATGAGGCGCTCACCTAGCACGGCAAACACGACATAGGCTGCGAAAATCGCGCCCGATCCGCAGATCGAGGATGGCAGCCTGCCAGATATAGAAGGGCATCGTCCAATGCTCGAAGCCTCGGGTCTGGAAAATGAGGAGAGGGGCGGTTGAAAGTCCTATCGGTAACATCGGAGATTTTCCCGCTCGTTAAAACCGGCGGGCTTGCCGACGTCACAGGATCGCTTCCGAACGCTCTATCGGAGTTTGAGGTAGAGACCGTTTCGCTTGTGCCG
>NZ_JBFRDU010000084.1:0-4773 GCF_052113965.1 Rhizobium sp. RAF56 | reverse complement strand
CTGCCGCGCCAGCCGCCGAAGACGTTCTCCGTCAAAATCTTCACGTAACGAAATCCCTGATCGCATCGTAAACCTCCGGTTTGCGCCAGAGATTCAGATTCACCGCGTTTTGGGAAGGCCAAAGAGTCGAGGTCAGCGAGGCGGCGTATTAATGGTGCCAATTACATCGTGATAGCTTGCAGGGAACCTAATTCACATCGCCCGCAATCTAAAATGATGCAAAATAAATTTCCCTCATCAGATTCGTAACTCGATATTTCCGATTCTGATCCGGCAGCGGAATGTCCCGTGCTCTCGATATTTAGACCTGGTCGCTTGCTCCGCCGATGGAGACACTTCGTCGAAAGGCGAGTTGTCACCAATGTATCAATTTATTCACATCCAGGCCTATGCGCGGCAGGAGAAGGACGGTCGCTCGGTCGATTTCGTGATCGGCGAGGCCGATCGCCATCCGGCTCACTCGATGCATGTTGAAAACCCCCTTCCATCGGAAGTCATCTATGGTCTGCCGCTGGCAGCAGTCCGCGAGCAACATGACCGGTTGGTCGCATCAACAAAGCAAGTAACCAGCGGCGGCGTTGCACGAGGAATTCGGACGACGCAGAAGACGCTGTTGACTGTAGTAGCTTCCCACCCGATCAGGTCGGACGAAGCACGAGCAGATCCCGACAAGGCCCGGGCAGTCGAGCTTTGGGAGCACCGCACGATCAGATGGCTTTCCTTAAGGTTTGGCAGCCAAATCGTTAGCGTCGTCCGCCATGCCGATGAGCCTTATCGACATCTCCATGCCTTCGTACTCCCCGCAAAGGAAATGCGTGCGCTCGAACTCCATCCCGGATACAGCGCAAAGGCCGCAGTTATGCGAGGTGGTGCATCTACAGAAGAGGAGCGAGTTGCTTTGAACCGCCACGGCGACCTTGCATTCAAAAATGCGATGCGCGAATGGCAAGACGACTATTATAAGCAGGTCGGAGCCCCGTCCGGTCTCGCACGGATCGGACCGGCCAAGCGGAGATTGTCGAGACAAGCTTGGCGACTGGAGGCCAAGTCGGCTCAGGCGCTTAAGACGACGGTTGATCGCGCAAATACAATCAGGTCAAATGCAGAACGATGGTTAGAGAGTACGAAAGGAAACGCCCAAGCCATTTTGAGTGCTGCAGCAGCGGAAGCAAGCCGCGTCCGATCAGAAGCAGACGAGATCATGGAGAACGCCGCCCGCCGAGAATCCGAAGCCCAGATATTCGAACTGCGAGCAAGGAGAGCATGGGGCGCCGCAAAGGCGGAATTAGAGCGGCTTTCAGACCTGGCAAATGAACTATCGGCTCTGGAAGACAGCAAATCGATCATCGCGAAGTTGGATTTGATCGAGCAGACTCTGAGCTGCCACCCCACCTTTTGATCTCTAAGAATCACAAATCACAAATCTCAATTACTTCGAAAATCGAAATAACTTCGTTGAAATTCGAAAGGAGCTGAAGCTGGCTTGCAGCTGCGTCTCAGATTGTTATGCAATTTCAATACCCTAATTCCGAAATGGACTACAAATGGATACGTGTAGAACGGATGATGGACGGCCTATGTTCGGCCTCCGTGAATCTGGCAGCTTCCTGAGAAATGAAGATTCCGGAAAAGCAAATTGATAAGGAGCCGGATTCAAGAATCGGGCGTGTATCATAAATGGTTCTGGCTTGCACAGAAACTGGATGCGGTCCCCGTCGGTGAAGCCTTGATGCTTCGTACTGTCAGTCTCCCCGTGTTGCGAACTTTACCAACAATGAAGGAAGACCTGAGGATCACTTCATATTCCCTCTTCAACCGTAACCGCCCGATTGGCACCACCTGCCGGATAAAGCCTTGATGGCCTAAGACACGTGTTTAACGACGTCGTTAACGACGTGTCTTATGCGGGGATTGCTATGCGCGTTGAAATTCTTGGGCAAGAGCGGCGGCGTCGATGGCGCGACGATGAGAAGCTCGCGATTGTCATGTCTGTTGGGGATGCTGGCGCAACCATCACAGAGGTTGCCCATCGGCACGATATTACGCGCCAGCAGATTTACGCCTGGCGTAGCGAGCTGAAGAAGAAGGGTCTTCTCTCGGCGGCGTCGAATGCATTGTTCATCCCCGTCGACGTGAAAGCGGTGCAGATGGATGTCGCTGATGACCGGGAAGGTCCTCCGGCATGGTCGAACTGCGATTGAGCTGCGGCCGCACGCTTCGCTTCGGCAGTTCGGTCGATACGACCGCCCTGACGCAGCTCATCCGGGCGGTGGAAGCGGCATGATCGGGCCTGGGACCGGCGTTCGGGTCTATCTTGCGTGCGGGATCACGGACATGCGTAAAGGAATAGAGGGACTTGCCGCGCTAGCGCAGGATGTCTTGCGTCAGAAGCCGACGGGCGGCGCGGTCTTTGCCTTTCGCGGTAAACGTGGTGATCGTTTGAAGTTGCTGTATTTTGATGGCCAGGGTTTCTGCTTGTACTACAAAATCTTGCAGAAAGGTCGCTTCCCATGGCCTTCGGCGTCTGACGGAACGGCGCGACTGACGTCGGCTCAACTGGCGATGTTGTGGGAAGGGATTGATTGGCGTCGTCCGGATTGGGGAGCGCCACCGGCTCGTGTCGGTTGATTTATCTTACTGAATCTGCTTGTTTTTATGGAGATTTCTCCTGACTTGTGGTAGTCAGGATCATGTCAAACGCAACGACAAATCTTCCGGACGATCCAGCCTTTCTCAAGGCAATGATTGCCGCTTTGCTGGCGGATAATGCGAAGATGTCGGCGACGTTGCAAGCGCACGACCAGTTAATCCAAACCCTGCGGCTGCGCATCGCCAAGCTGAAGAAGCAGGTCTTCGGCAAGTCTTCCGAAAAGATCGAGCGTGAAATCGAGCAGTTGGAACTGGCTCTTGAGGATCTGTTGATCGCGACCGCTGAGGGCAATACGGCTCCGATTGATGAAGCTGATGAGGCGGCGTCTGTTGCGCCTCTGACGGATACGGCGGAAAAAATCATGCGCCGCCGCCCACGGGTGTCCGACAGGGCGGTTCGCGAGCGCCGCGAACTCGATCCTGGCTCCTGCTGCCCGGAATGCGGAGGTGAGTTGCGTCTCTTCGGTGAGGACACCAGTGAAATCCTCGACATGATTGCAGCGCAGATGAAGGTGATCGAGGTCGCCCGATTGAAGAAGTCCTGCCGCTGCTGCGAGAAGATGGTGCAGGTGCCTGCGCCCAGCCGCCCGATCCCTGGCAGCATGGCGGGCGCTGGCCTCTTGTCGTACATTCTGGTCTCAAAGTTCGATGACCATTTGCCACTGTACCGTCTGAACGAGATCTTCGCCCGCATGGGCGTCGACATTCCCGACAGCACGATGGTCGATTGGTGTGGTCGTGCCATGCAGGTACTTCAGCCTCTCATCGAACGGATCGAAGCTGCGATCATGGCAAGCGACCTCCTTCATGCGGACGACACCCCGATCCGGGTGCTGGATCGCTCGCTGCGAGACAAGGGGCTGGGCAAGGGTGTGAAGAAGGGTAGGATCTGGACGTATGTCCGCGATCAACGTCCATGGGCAGGCAGTTCTCCGCCTGGTGCAGTCTACTATTTTGCTCCCGACTGGAAAGAAGAGCACGTCCACCGCCACCTCAAGCAATCAAGCGGCATCCTTCAGGCTGACGGCTACAAAGGATATGGCAAGCTGTACTCGCCTGGAGAAAAGGGAGAATCTCGCTTCAAGGAAGCCGCCTGCTGGGCCCACTGGCGACGCGACTTCCACGATATCTGGACATCGAACAAGTCCGAGATCGCGCGAGAGGCTCTCGATCGTATCGGAGCGCTTTACGACATCGAGCGGGGCATCAACGGCGAGCCTCCTGAGATCCGGCTTGCCGCGCGTCAGATGCAGAGCAAGCCCAAGGCTGAAGCATTCCGCCACTGGGCTGAAGCTAAACTAACGCGCATTCCGGGCAAAGGCGATCTGACGGCAGCTTTCCGCTACGGATTGAGCCGATGGTCCTCGCTCTGCCTGTTCCTCGAAGACGGCCGTGTCGCGATCGACAACAATGCTGCCGCGCGGGCTCTGCGTCCGATAGGCGTTGGAAGACGCAACTGGCTATTCGCGGGAGCCGACACCGGGGCGGAGACTTTGGCGCGGGCCATGACGATCATCGAGACGGCCAAGATGAATGGTCTTAATCCACAGGGATACCTGGCTGACGTGCTTGATCGCATCCACGATCACAAGATCAATCGACTCGATGAGCTGCTGCCGTGGAACTGGTCGCCCCTCGTCACAATCTCTGCCGAGGCAGCCTGATGGCAACAGTTACCTACGTCCGTACGATCAAATTTGTTGCCGAAATTCTCGAAGAGGACCCGGAGCTTCTTCAGGCAATCGTCTCCAACGATGATAATCTGAGCTATGGCAGCATCATCTCCGTCTACACCGGAGACGACGAATCCGTCACCGCACTGACGGACGACGGCATGGACGAACTGGAGCAGATGCTCAAAGACGCCCGCCGCTCACCCCAAGAATGGAACGACTTCCTCGACAGCTTTGTTGACGACCAACTCCTCGTCGCTCGCATCAGAGCGAAATCTACGCGGTAGCAATCGGGCGGTTACCGTCTCCATAACGAGATGATGGTTGATGCGCAGCCACAAGCCAGTAGCCCGCCACTCGTAGAAATAACCCTGCACGGTCGAATAGGGTGGAAAATCTTTCGGCAACATCCGCCATTGGCATCCGGTCGATGCGATATAAAGCAATGCGT
>NZ_JBFRDU010000083.1:0-6105 GCF_052113965.1 Rhizobium sp. RAF56 | reverse complement strand
ATGGGCCGGTCGTGTTACGGGCCTGGGCGACCAGCATGTCGAAATCGCCATGATGCGCACGCCGGACGGACACAGCCGCCTCGAACTTTCGCGCTTCCTAAAGCCCGAAATCATCTCTGATCATCGAAACGCTCCGGTGAACGCACTTGATATCTGCGAGCCATGTTCACTGTCGACGACGTTGATGAAACGGTAGAAAGACTTCGAACGCACGGCGCGCAGCTTGTGGGCGACATCGTCCGATATCAGGACGCCTACAAGCTCTGCTACGTTCGTGGGCCTGAGGGCATTCTGATTGGGCTTGCCGAGGAACTTGGATAGTCCGCCGAGGGATATCCTCGTCCCGTGGCCTCTCTCGGATCGTCTCAACTCGTTGACGTGCAGGGCTGCCGATACCATCTACGCCTCATGCCGAAACACGAAAAGAACGACGTTGAGCTCCTTCGGACATGGACGCTGTCTCCCACGGCCACCATAGGGTCGTCCGTGCGCGCGAAAGGGATACTTCAGGAACTTCAAGCGCGTCTTCCTTCCGCATGGAAGAAGTCGCTCGCTCTCGAAGGTAGCGACATCACACTGGCGATGCCGGTTAGGGAGAAGGCCGCGTTCCATGCGGCGGCAACCGTCCTCACAAAGGCGATGGAGGACGTCGAAAACCTACCCGTCATCCCACGAGAAATTCAGGACATCCTGACTATCAAAGCCAGCGAACGGCACCGCTGGCTCGCGGACGGGCGCCTAAGCCAGAGCGGAGAACCGTCGGAAGGCGGCGTACAAGGCAAAGTTGACGCGGTCGCTGAAGAAGGCCGGAAAGACGAAGAAGGACAAGGAAGAGAAATCGGACGAGCCCGCTTCGAACCTTCGCGGTTGGGAAGAGTTCGACATCGACGGGCTGCTTCGATAACGAAAGCCGTTTGCAACCCGTCGATCTCATTGGCAGTTTAGTGAGAGTTCCTCGCCACAGGGCGTCGCGCCGCTCGAGGCCGAAGGCGGGTCAGAAGGCCTCGGCTTTCGGAGGGCGTCAAGTACCATCGAACGATTGCAACGACGTGGAATGCATTGATCTCCTCTGGGTTTATCATCCGCAGGGTTGAGGAATTCTCGCCGACGGCCGAGCAAATCAGACAACTTCCCGCTCTGGCGGAAGAACTTGAAAGACCGATGATGATGCTGGTCTCTGCCCGCCGTTCGTGACTGCGCGGGTTTGCAGTCACCAATGTCTCCATTTGTTCGATGTCCGCAATAGGCCGAAGTTACGGCAGTTCGTGCCTAGTACCCTCCTACGATCGGCAGGATCTCACCGGTGATGTAGCTGGAAGTCTGCGGTGACGCCAAGAACACATACGCCGGCGCAATCTCTTCAGGTTGGGCGGCTCGTTTCATTGGCGTTTGCAATCCGAATTTCTCCACGTCTTCGGCCTGCTTGTCTGAAGGGTTGAGAGGCGTCCAAACCGGTCCTGGAGCCACTGCGTTTACGCGGATGCCCTTGGGCACGAGTTGGCTGGCCAAGGCTCGGGTGAAGGCATGAATGCCACCCTTCGTCATCGAATAGTCAAGCAGTTCCTTCGAGCCCTCAAGACCCGTGACGGAACCGGTGTTGATGATGGCCGAGCCGTTCTTCAGATGCGGAACGGCGGCCTTCGCCATATAGAAATATCCGTAAAGATTGGTCTTCAGCGTCTCGTCGAAGTGTTCGTCGCTGAGATCCTCGATGTCCTGGGTGTGAACTTGAAACGCCGCATTGTTGACGAGGATATCGAGGTGGCCGAATTCCTTGATGGTCTTTTCGACCGCCGCGCGGCAAAACTTCGGATCCTTGACGTCGCCCTTCATGACGACGCACCTGCGGCCCTCTTTGGCGACGGCCGCTTTCGTTTCCTCGGCATCCTTGGCCTCGTCCAGGTGGACGATCGCCACGTCGGCGCCTTCTCGCGCGAAGAGAACGGCAACCGACCGACCGATGCCGGAATCGCCGCCGGTAATGAGTGCGACCTTGTCCTTCAGCTTGTCGGAGCCCTTGTAGAACGGGGCGTCGTACATGGGGGCGAGCGGAAGCTCGTGCTCGGCCCCCGGTTTGTCCTGATGCACCTGCGGCAACGGCGGTTCGGGATAGCGGCGTGCTCCGGCTTGCATCGCACCGGTGGATCGCGGTTTCTTTTTCTTGTCGGCCCGCTCGACTTGCGTCTGGATTTCCCGCTGTTTCTGGGCGGTGCGTGACGATGACATGGCGTTCCTCCTTTTCATCTCGCTGAGAGAAACGCCGACTGCGCCGAAAGGTTTGCCGAGGATGCACAGAATTGCCAACCGAGCGATTGGACCCACATCCTATCCGTTTCAAAGATGGCCCTTCGCACATGCCGGCGACGGGCACACGCGTGATGGGCTCGGAACCCTCTGGGCTCGAATGCTTTTTCCGGAAAAGGGAAAGTGAGCGCTCCGATGCCTACCGACAAGTTATCTACCTATAAAGCGAAACGCGACTTCGAGAAGACTCTCGAGCCAAGCGGCGAAACGCGACTTAAACCCTCGAACAGGCGCCGCTTCGTCATCCAGAAGCACGACGCCACGCGCCTTCATTACGATCTTCGTCTCGAGCTCGACGGCGTCTTCAAGTCCTGGGCCGTGACAAAGGGTCCTTCGCTCGACCCGCACGACAAGCGCCTCGCCGTCGAAGTCGAAGACCATCCGCTCGACTACGGCGACTTCGAAGGCACGATCCCGAAGGGGCAGTACGGGGGTGGCACTGTCATGCTGTGGGACCGAGGATACTGGGAGCCCGAAGGATCGAAATCACCCGAGGAAGCCTTGAAAAAAGGTGACTTCAAGTTCTCGCTCGAGGGAAAACGTCTTCATGGAAGCTTCGTCCTCGTCCGTATGCGGAACGACCCGGACCAGAAGCGAAACAACTGGCTTCTTATCAAGCACCACGACGACTTCTCCGTCGAGGAGGGCGGCGGCGCCATTCTGGAGGAGAATGACAGGTCGGTCGCGTCGGGCCGGACGATGGAGTTGATCGCCGGGGGCAAGGGACGGAAGCCGAAGCCGTTCATGGTCGCGGACGGCGAGGTTTCGGCTGACGCCGTATGGGACAGCACGCGCGGCCTGGCGGCCATCAAGCGGAAAGAGAACTCCGTGGGCAAGGGTAGTTCTTCAGCGCAGGCGTCGCCGGAGTTCATACCGCCGCAACTTTGCGAGGTGAGCGAACGACCGCCTGCTGGGGACGGCTGGCTGCACGAGATCAAGTTCGACGGATACCGCATCCAGATGCGGATCCGGGACGGGCAAGTGACCTTGAGGACTCGCAAGGGTCTCGACTGGACGGCGAAATTTCCGGAAATCGCAAAGGCGGCTGCGGCGCTGCCGGACGCCATCGTCGACGGCGAGGTTTGCGCGCTCGACGAGAACGGGGCGCCCGACTTCGCCGCGCTTCAGGCCGCACTATCCGAAAAGAAGACCGCCAATCTGATTTTCTTCGCCTTCGACCTTCTCTTTGGCGAGAGCGACTATCGCGGCAGGTCTTTGAGTGAGCGCAAGGACGCGCTCCAATCCTTGCTTAGCGAGGGGGATGTCGGCCCATTGATACAATACGTCGACCACTTCGAGACCGGCGGCGAGGCCGTGCTGAAATCCGCCTGCCGGCTCTCTCTCGAAGGCATCGTCTCCAAAAAGGCGGACGCTCCGTATGCTTCTGGCCGCAGCGATAGTTGGGTGAAGTCCAAATGCAGGGCAGGGCACGAGGTCGTGATCGGAGGCTATGCGACGACCAATGGCCGTTTCCGTTCGCTCATTGTTGGAGTCTATCGCGGAGATCACTTTGTCTATCTCGGGCGGGTTGGTACCGGCTACGGTGCGCAAAAGGTCGGTATGCTCATGCCGCAGCTCCAAAAGCTGAAGATCCCCACATCTCCCTTCACGGGGGTCGGCGCCCCGAAGAAAGAGCGAGACGTCGTGTGGGTCAGACCGGAGCTTGTCGCCGAGATCGAGTTCGCCGGCTGGACCAGCGACGGTCTCGTGCGGCAGGCGGCTTTCAAGGGACTCCGTGCCGACAAGCCGGCGCGCGAAGTGGAGGCGGACCGGCCGGCATCACCCGCTGTTGTCGACCCGCGCCAACCGCAGCCGCAAAGCCGCCGGGTGTCGCGTGGGAAGAACGCCAAGGCCGAAGTTATGGGTGTTCTCATATCCAGTCCTGACAAGCCGTTGTGGCCGGACGCGAACGATGGGGAGCCGGTCACCAAGGAAGATCTCGCCAGATACTACGAGGCGGTTGGAGATTGGTTGATCGACCATATCAGGGGTCGTCCTTGCTCGCTCATCCGGGCGCCCGACGGTATCGGGTCCGAGCAGTTTTTCCAACGGCATGCCATGCAAGGCTCCTCGAACCTTCTGGAACTTGTGAAAGTCTTCGGGGACAAGAAACCCTATCTTCAGATCGACCGCGTCGAAGGCCTCGCGGCCGTCGCGCAGATCGCGGCCGTGGAACTCCACCCCTGGAATTGCCAGCCTGGGCAGCCGGAAGTTCCGGGACGCCTCGTATTCGACCTGGATCCGGGACCAGACGTTCCGTTCTCGACGGTCGTCGATGCTGCGCGCGAGATGCGGGACCGGCTCGACGGCCTCGGCCTGACAAGCTTTTGCAAGACGACGGGCGGCAAGGGGCTTCATGTCGTGACGCCACTAGCAATCAATCGACGCAAACCTCTGGAGTGGGCCCAAGCCAAAGGGTTCGCGCACGACGTCTGCGAGATAATGGCGCGAGACAATCCCGAACTCTTTCTGATTAACATGAAGAAGAGCTTGAGAAACGGCCGCATTTTCCTCGACTATCTGCGAAACGACCGAATGGCGACGGCAGTCGCACCGCTGTCGCCTCGTGCGAGGCCTGGCGCGACCGTGTCCATGCCGCTGACGTGGGCGCAGGTGCGGTCGGATCTCGACCCAAAACGCTACACCATCCGCACCGTGCCACGACTGTTGGCGAAGGCGAACGCGTGGAAGGACTACTGCCAAGCCCAGAGGCCGCTGGAGGAGGCGATAAAGATGGTTGCTCGAATAATGCGAGCTAGATGAAGCGCTGTTCCTTAGATGCGTACCTGCCTGCTTGGGGCACAAGCTTCAATAGATCCCTCGTTCCTCGCCGGCGGCTCGGGGAATAGAGAACACGTCCCGGCCGGAACCCCACGCTCTTTCGACGAGTTAAGGGAAGGCCGCGCCAAACGTGTCATTCAAAAGGGCCGCCAATGTCCTACCGCTCGCTTCCGTTACATCTTTCTGCCGCCTGTTTCATTGGAGTGTTTACCACGGACCTGACTTATTCGCGAACAGCGGAGATGATGTGGACGAACTTTTCAGCATGGCTTCTCACCGCGGGCCTGCTTCTAGGAGTGCTGGCGGCCGTTGGTTGCATCATCGACCTCGCTTCGCGAAGGTTGGAACTCGCAGGCGTTGTCTGGCTATACCTCGCGTTGCTGCTCGCGGTATTCGTTCTGGCGCTTTTCAACGCTTTCATTCACAGCCGAGACGCCTGGACATCGGTCGTGCCGACCGGCCTAACGCTGTCGGCCATCACCTTTGTCGTCATTCTCGTGGCTGGAGTCTTTGGAGCGACGGTCAATCGTCAATATCTGCGGAGGTTGGCCCGATGAGCAGGTTTTCGCCGTCCGCGATCACCATCGTTGCAGTCGCCGGAGCTGGCGTCGGCCTAATGGCCTTCGGTACGAGTGACCCCAATCCGAAGGACGTTATCGGGCCTAATCCGAAGCTTCCTCCTCAGTCCCAGTATCTGCTGCCACCGATGCATCTCGCGAAAGTGGTCGGCTGGGAAGACAAGGAAACGCCCGTCGTTCCCGCCGGCCTCAAGATCCAGGCGCTCGCCACCGGGCTCAAGCATCCGCGGTCGGTCTATGTGCTACCGAACGGCGACGTCCTTGCCGTCCAATCCGTCGCTCCACCCGCGGCTGCGATCAAGCGACCCAAGGATCTCATCATGGGATGGATGGAATCGCTGACGACATCCGGAGGCTCTGGCAATGAAGACAGCAACAAAATAACCCTTCTTCGCGACGCCGACGGTGATGGCGTCGCGGAGGTGCAGGAGACCTTCCTCGA
>NZ_JBFRDU010000082.1:0-5754 GCF_052113965.1 Rhizobium sp. RAF56 | reverse complement strand
TTTGCCTGTGAATACCTCAAACCGGCGCACCGGTTCATCGCTAGATTTAAGCGTAAGCTCTGAAATCGACATATGTTCAAGCTCTCTTTCGAGCCTCAACATCGACAATCAAACGCTGATCCGGAAGGTGGGGGCAAAACAGCGCTTACCAAAAAACGCCATTTTTGGATTGAGAAGATTAGTTGCCAGCCCTTCTCCGAATATTCTCTTTTGGGATAATGGGGCCAGTCGATCCGTGGGAGAAAACCGACTAGCCTGCGACCGCATGGTCTTCCACGCCAGGAACAGCAGGTATCCACAGCCAGCCCAGCGCACAATCTCGTAAGCTGCCGGCACTGCCACCAAAAGTTGGGACAGACCGAGAGCCGTCGCAAGCGCGTGGCAATACGTGCCAATTGCAATGCCCATATAGGTGAGAAATCCGGCGGTGCGCCCTTGGCTCACACTCCTTGACGCAATTAGGAGCATGTCTGGTCCTGGCGTCGCGGTCAAAACCACGGAGGCAGCGGCGAAAAGTAAAATGGTAGGGAAGTCCGGCATATCGTTTCCTTCGAATTGGGCCGGAATTTCCGTCTATCAGCATCTCTAGAAATAGCAAGCTCGTTACGCCACCAAGCGCGGAAGCCGTTGGCCCATCCTCAACTGATCTTCGAACCACAGCCGCGCGGTCAAATGTCCGGTCTTCCGTTTGGTGAAATGTGATGTAAATGTGCAACAACTCGTAACTGGCTTTAGTGGTACCAAACGCAAAAATTCTGATCAGCCGGCCTTTACCTCCTTTCAATCTGACGTCAGGCTTTCCCTACATCGTCAATCGATGAGGGGGACCGATTGAAAATGAGATACGCTCTGGTCAATGGGCTTCGTCAGGAAGCGCAGCCGAAGCTTCGTGGAGCCTGCCCATACTGCGACGGACTAGTAACCGCCAAATGCGGCCAGCAGCGGATTTGGCACTGGTCGCATCTCGGGAAACTTGAGTGCGATCATTGGTGGGAGCCGGAAACTGAATGGCATCGCGCGTGGAAGGCCTTATTTCCGCGGGATTGGCAGGAAGTCATCCACGTCGCCGACGATGGCGAACGTCACATCGCGGACGTAAAGAATAGTGCGGGGCTCGTAGTTGAGCTGCAGCACTCTCCAATACCTCCTGAAGAGCGGCATGCCCGAGAGAGCTTCTACGAGAATATGGTCTGGGTCGTGGACGGTATGCGCTACAAGCGTGATCTTCCCGCCTTCCGCGAAGCCGTGGCTGAGGGCATCATAATCAGGGACAATCCGCTGTACGTAGAGCCACTAAGAGGCGGCACGGGAATATTTCGGCGCTGGGCTCCCCTCCAGCGCCCCGTGTTTATCGATTTTGGAGATGAAGAGTTTCGAATTAAAGGAGTTCACCCCCCTGAACCCGTCCTTTGGCAGTTCCTATTGCATCCGCGAACCAGAGGCGTTCTGATTGCTGCTGTTACAAGAGCGAGTTTCATCCAGTTCTGCTTGAACGGCAGTCCGCTAACGCATCTTTTCGTGATGCGTCATCAGCCGCCGCCCCCGCCGCCGCCGGGCTCGGCAAGGCGATACCCGCCATCACGAGCCCCGCGGTTTCCTCTGCCCCGGCGCCGGCTTTAGTGGCAACTTCCCGCCTTCAGCGACAAGCTTGTGCAGAGCATCCAGTTCGGCCTGCGAATTGATCTGCAGGTTCCGCACATCCTTGATGTTCGCCATGCGGATGCCGCCGGCATCGCGGCCATCGGGTGAAGACAACACGCCTCTCCAGAGCTGTACTCTGGGAGTTGCGACTGGCTCAGGAGACTGAAAAGGTCCTTGTGAGGGCTCCCGTTACGCGAGAGGCTGGCCAAAGGATAAGTGGACCAACCACCGCCTCCGACGCGATGTTAATGCCGTCACCTTTTCGCTTATGGTAAGCAGGTCACCTATGGTAGCAAGTGCGTGACCCGGCGCGCCAAGGCAGCAGTCTTGAAACGTCAAAGCGAGAGCGACAATCGCGGTAATGATCAATTTTTCGGATGGCTGCTGCACGATAGGTGCTCACGAGTCGATCACGAGGCGTGGTCGGCCCATTCTTTGAGTGCCGGCGCGAATTGTTCGAATAGGGTTTTTCCCTCGGTGTTGTAACGCTGATAGGCGGCCTGCAAGGCTTGTTGCGGACGCATTACAGCGTCTATGACTTCGTTTTCGTCACAGACGCGCAACCTACCGTTTTCGACGAGGACTCGCCCATCGACCATGACGAGGCTGACTCGGTCAGCGGAGCCGTGGCGGACGAGTGCAGTGATCGGGTCGGGTGCAGGCCCAAAACCCAGCGCGTTTGGATCGATGACGACCAGGTCGGCTTTGGCACCGGCAGCGATCCGGCCGATATCGGTACGCCCCAGTGCCTTGGCACCGGCAAGGTTACTCGCGGTGAAGACATCGCCTGCGGCGGCCGCCTCGTAGTTGCGTGCGGCGGCCTTTCCCATCACCGTAGCGGCGGCCATTTCAGCAAACATGTCGAGCGGATAAGCATCCGTGGCCATGGCCACATTGATGCCAGCATTGCGGTAGCGGTCGAACCCTTCGAGTGCCATACCACTTTGGGCGAAGGCAGCGGGCGAATGCGCGACCGTGGTACCGTGGCGTCCGAGAATGCCCAGGTCGTCGGCGACCGGATAGGCAACGAGGCTGTGTGAGGCGATATAGAGGCAATGGGCGAGGATCGTCTGCGGCCCTAGCACACCTTCAGCTTCCAGCAGCTGGACGGGCGTCAGCCCGGTCGCCGACATGGTTTCGAAAAATTCGCGGTGCTGCTCCAGGAAATGCATGGTGAATGGAACATCGAGTTGATCTGCGACTGTCTTGGCGCGCCTACGCAAAGCGGGTGTCGAGAGATAAAATTCGTCGACTGCGATCAGCCCTTGGAAGCGACCCGAATCGCTGCCGCCGTGGCGAACGATGAATTCCGCCGCGACGTCGAGTTCGCGCAGGCCGGCTTCCTCGTCGCGCTCGGTGGTAACGCGGCCATCATCTTCGAGCCAGTACTGTCCGGCTGTAATGATCGGCGCCCAGTAGAGCCTTATGCCCATCTCCGCCGCCACGTCGCGCATAAGGGCACTGTCGTCGTCGCCGCCGTGGCCGTATGCGACGACTGAGGTGACCCCGCCCCGCATGAGCGCCGCAAAGCCGAAACGCAACGATGCGCGTGCCTCGATCGTGCCGTAAACGCTCGGCGTGCCATCACGGCGGTTCGGCATGAAATGCAGGAAGCCGTTGCGCAGGAACCGGCGCATCCGCCGGTCGCCCATGTAGCGTGACGTTTCCTGCGCGCCGATATGGGCATGGGTGCTGATTTGGCCTGGGATGACAATCTGACGCCGGGCATCGATCTCGCTCGTCACCTTGCCGCCCCACCTCTTTCCCACATATTCGATGCGGTCGTCATTGACCACTACGACGCCATCTATCAGCCGCCGGTGCTCAGTGCCGTCGAAGGTAATGATCGTTCCGCCATGAATAACTAACATTGGGGTCTCGCTAAGTTGGGGTTATCGCGCCCTGCGGGGACGGACGGTGAAGCCATCGGTCTTGGCGGGTAGAAGAGGTTTGTTCACGTTTCCTCCCAGGCGGGCAATGAGGCAGGAAAGTGATCGGTCAATCGTGCGGCGTGCGGATGATAGTCACCATAGCTCGCCCAGATGCGCTCACTCGACGCGGCCACTTCGGCGCGAATCTGTTTTTCATCGCAGACCAACACCTGCTTGCCTTCGACCAGCACGCGCCCGTCGATAATGACAGTATCCACCATGTCCGCTGTGGCAAAATGTATGAAAGCCCGCAGCGGGTCTGGATTGTGGCCGATCGCCAAATTGTCGGTATCGACAATGACAACATCCGCCTTGGCGCCGGCCGAAAGCCTGCCGAGATCGGGCCGGCCGAGCGCCTTGGCGCCGGCTAGATTGCTCGCGGCGAACACCGTTTCAGCCGGCGCCGCTAGATAATTCTTTTCGGCGACCTTGCAGCCGATCGAGGCCATGCGCATTTCGGTGAACATTTCCAATGGCCACATGTCGGTGCCGAGCGTCATGTTGATGCCGGCGGCACGGTAGCGGTCGAAGCTCTCCATGATTGCGCCGCGCCGTGCGTATCCGGATGGAGAATGCGACACCGACACCCCGTGGGCGCCAAGAATGCCGATATCGTCGACCAGAGGATAGTTGATCAGGCTGTTCGAGCCTATATAGATGCAGTGCGCTAGGAGCGTGTTGGCGCTCAATACGCCCTCCTCGGCTAACAATTGCACGGGCGACTTTCCGGTGCGGACCATGTCCTCGAAATATTCGCGGTGTTGCTCGAGGAAATGCATGGTGAACACCGCATGCTTCTCGTCCGCTAGCTTCTTGGCGGCTTTGCGCAGACCAGGCGTCGAGGCATAGTATTCGTCGACCGTGACGATACCCTTGATAAGGCCGCCATTGGCTCCCTCGTGGATATCGAAGAAACGCGCCGTGCGTTCGAGACCGGCCATGCCGCGTGCCTCGTCAAGGGTGAGCGTCACTTTCCCATCGTCTTCGAGCCAGTATTGCCCGCCCGAAATCGCGGGAGCCCAGTAGAGCCTTATACCCATTTCGGTGGCGATCTCGACCATCAGGTCGGTCTCGTCGTGATTGCTGGGCTCGTAATAGTCGATTACCGTAGTGATGCCGTGCCGAAGTAGCGAAGCAAACCCCTGGCGCAGCGCCGACGAGTGGTCGGAGCCCGAGTAAAATGATTTACCGGTCGCCCGTCGCTGCGGCATGAAATGCAGGAATCCCGTGCGGATGAATTTCTTGAGTCCACCGTCGATCAGGCAACGCGGCCCCTCATAGGCGCCGATATGGGCATGGGTGCTGATTTGGCCCGGGATGACGGTCTTACTGCGGGCATCGATCTCGCGGTCGCAGGTGCCATTCCAGCTCTTGCCGACGTGCTGGATGCGGTCGCCCTGCACGACCACAACACCGTTTTTGAGCAGTGCGTGTTCATGACCGTTGAACGCAAAGATAGTGCCTCCGCGGATGACGGTGGTGAATTCCGGCTTGTTCATGCGCTTCTTCCGTCTAAATGGATCGGGGTCATTCGGATATGCCTGTCAACTTGGCCGCGCCGGCGCGAACATATTCGAGCGCCAGCATGCCCGACCGAAAAGAGGAGGAGGATCCCCTAAGGCCGATGCCCCGTCGATCAAAGCTTCGGCGTCAGCATCTCGAAGCGGTCGCGGATGGTACAGCAGGTATCGCCGCCGAGGCGGGCGATTGCATCGACCTCGGCGGGATCGACGCGCAACCGCTCGGGATCGACGACGCCGTCGCGATAGTGGGCATAGACGATCTCGCCGAGGATGATCTGCCGCGATTTACCGAGTTCGAGCGTCAGGTGTCGCCGGCATTCGAATGCGGCAGGCGCTTCGGCAATCCACGGCGATGCGACCCTTTCACCTGGTAGCGCCGTCAAACCCGCTTCCTTCAGTTCGTCGACATCGCGCGGATATTTTGCTCCGCAGACGTGCATCGCCTCGGCGATCGCGTAGGACACGATGTTGACGGTGAAGACTTCCGTTACGCGGATGTTGTGACCCGTGTCCTTGAAGGACATATCCGGATTGTTCTCGACGCCGAGCGCCAGGATCGGCGGATCGGCCGAAAGGCAGTTGAAGAAGCTGAACGGTGCCGCATTGATGCGACCGCCTTCGTCGACGGTCGTCACCAATGCGATCGGCCGCGGTATGAT
>NZ_JBFRDU010000081.1:0-5976 GCF_052113965.1 Rhizobium sp. RAF56 | reverse complement strand
CCGATCGCGATCGCCGCCAACACGGCGACTGGCCAAGGCACGGATACCTTTGCAAACATGGAAAGCCTGGTCGGCGGCTCCGGCAACGACACGATCTACGGCAGCGCCGGCGATAACATCCTCTTCGGCGGGGCCGGCAACGACACGCTGGTCGGCGGCGGCGGCAACAACATCCTGAACGGCGGCCTGGGCAACGACACGATGATCGGCGGAGCCGGCAACGACACCTATGTGCTCGACAACGCCGGCGACACCTTCACTCCTGAAACCCCCGGCGGAGGCATCGACACGGTGGTGGTGCCGTGGAGCTACAACGTCGCGGGCACGAACATCGAAAACGTGATCCTGACGGGCACGGCGAACCTCAACGCGACCGGCGACGCCGGCAACAACGTGCTCGGCGGCAACGCCGGGGACAACGTCTTCATCGGCGGTGCCGGCAACGACACCATCAACGGCGACGCCAACAGCACGCTGATGTCGTTCATGCACCCTGTCACGCCGACGGCCGGCGGCGCGGCGGCGATCCTGGCATCGCTCGTCCACGGCGGCGACACCATCGACTATTCCGGGGTCACGGCCGATCTGGTTGTCAATATCGGCCCTGCCGGAGATATCGCCGGCAATTTTGCCACCGGCGAAGGCACGGACAGCCTGACAAATATCGAGAACGTCACCGGCGGCGCCGGCAACGACACGATCTACGACACCGACGGCAGCAATATCCTGCTTGGCGGAGCCGGCAACGACACGATCTATAGCTTCAACGGAAACGACTTCGTGGACGCCGGCGCGGGCAGCGACACGATCCAGCACAAGGGTGGCGATCTGCCCGCCAATGCGGGAGATACCTTGCTCTACGGCGGCGACGATCATGACTACGACACGATCAATGCCGGCGCCGGCAATGACACAATCATCCTCGGCGATGGCGGCGGCTTTGTTTTTGGCGCCGCCGGCAACGATATCATCTACGGCGGTAGCGGCGGTGTCGTCGACGACACAGACTTGACCCACTCCACAGGCCCGGGGAAGGATTTTCTCGAGGGCGGCGACGGCAACGACACGATCTTCGCCGGCAGTGCGGACTATACTACCATCCAAGGCGATACCGGCGACGATAATATCTTCGGCGGCACTGGCAAGGCCAACTACCTCAATGGCAACGATGGCAACGACACGATCCATGTCGTCGACGGCGGCTCCTCCTTCGCCTACGGCGGCAAGGGCGACGACACCATATTGATAGGCGAGACTGCCTCCTTTGGGACTAGCGGCGTCAACACTGTCGACGGCGGCGAGGGCAATGACACGATCGTTACCGGCGGCGTGGGTCACAGCTATCTCACCGGCGGTGGCGGGACTGACACCTTCGTCTTCGATGCCACGGCGCTGGGCCGCGTCGACATCAGGGACACCATCACCGACTACAAGAACACCGACGGCGACCATCTCGACGTTTCGAACCTGCTCAACTCCCTGCTTGGCCACCAGGCCAGCGAGCAGGAGGCGTTGGACAACGTCAAGGCGACCGCAAGCGGTGCGAACACCATCGTCAGCGTCAACAACGGCGGCAGCTGGCAGGATATCGCCACGCTCACGAACGCTGCTCCGCTGGTCAAGATCCTCTACGACGACCAGCACCATGAAACGACCGCGACGCACAGCTAACGTCCGGGCCTGAACATACCGAACTGGAAAAAGGCGCATTGCGCCTTTTTCTGCTTTTTGCGGCACCGCATGTCCTGAAGACGTGATGTAACGTTTCCGTCTTTCCTCGAAGCGCTCAGCATTCTATCTATTTGTTTTTACACGCTTCTGTGCGGAAAGCCGCGTCACATTTTTCCTGGGTTGCTGTCGGCCGGAGGGGTGTTCGCAAAGGGACGAAGACCCAATCTCCCTCCGCCTCCGCCGCGTCAACGACGTTTTGCGCCTCGTGAGCGGCGCGGCAAATCTTCTCCCTTGCCGGGATCGCCGGCAGGGCGGCGGGAGCGTTGCCATATGCGACTTCCCTGCCCCAAGGGACGAGATCGGCGGGACGACCTCTTCTTTTGATCGGGGAGCTGTCTCGAAGCAGCAAGGAGGTCCTCTGGAACCCTCGTGTTTGGCCGGCCCTGGCATCCCCCTCACCCTGCCCTCGAGGAAACCCATCGCACCTAGGCCCCTCCCCAACCGCGACATCGGCGATCGCTCGTCTGCAATGAGCGGCGCGGCAAAGCTTCCTCCCCTTCGTCGGGGGGATGTATCGAAGCGGCGGAGAGAGTGCTTGCACTGGCAAGCCACCCTCACGCTGCCGGGGAAACCGATGGCTTTGAGGACGAAGCGAAGCGCCTCCGCGACCGCGACATCGGCAACGCCATGTCTGCGGTTGGCGGCGCGGCAAAGCATCTCCTCTCTTGTGGGGGAGATTGCCGGCAGGTCAGAGGGGGTGCGCGGATGCAATTTCCCCGAGCAGGAGAAAGAATTGCGGATCGTCCCTATTCGCCGTCTTGGGTTCTGGGGACATGGGCCTCAGCCCAGTGACTGCGACAGGCGCGGGAAGGCGCCGCATCATTTTGAAATATATTTCGCCCTCGGATCGATTGGGATCCAAGGGCGAAATCATGCGGCGGCCTCAAGCAGCCGGCAGGCGGCCGAGGGCCAGCGCCCGGGTCGTGCGGGAGGCGGCAAACGCGGTTTCATCCGCGAGACGCCGGATGCTGTTGAAATCGGGGGCGCCTTCGAAGAGGGCACCGCCAAGCTTGATGTCGATGTCGAGCGGGGTTTGCTCGGCCCCGAAGGCGGTCGCGGCCAGACGCTCGCGGACGCGTTCGCCGACATCCTCGGCGTTTTCGGCGGTTGCGCCAGGCAGGAAGACGCCGATTTCGTTGGTGGCGAGACGGGCGACGAGGTCGCCGCCGCGCACCGAAGACTGGATGATGACTGCCAGCGAATGCATGACGCTGTCGGCCAATTGCGGCCCAAAGCGGCGGCTTACGTCGTCCAGCGTGTCGACCACGACGGCAATCATGACGCCGCCGCTGTCGTCGCCGACAAGGCTGCGGCGGTCGACATAGTGCTCGACCGCGGCGGCAAAGGCAGCGCCATTCAACGCACCGGTGACCGCGTCATGGCGAACGGCGTAGTTGACCTTTCGCTGCATGCTCTTGATCTCGGCATCCTTGAAGCGCAAAGCCGATAGCAGCAAAAATGCCACAGAAAACGAAACTACGCCGACGCTGATTAATCCCACCAAAAATGGTCTGTCTGGCAAAACAAGGTTTATGATAGTTGAAAAGGCAATGGAGCCCGCCATGCAGCAGAATGCGCCAAGTACGGCGGGCCGGAAATCGCGTTCTATTATAGATGATAAGTAGATTTTTCTAAATTGCATGAGGATGGATTACCTGTTTTCGATATCCATCAACTAAGCACGTTGGGGAACAAGGTCGCGTTAAAAGAATCGATAAAATCTTCGGTTTAGGCTTATTTTTCAATAGAATTAACCATTATTTAAAAAACACGCTCGCGATGCGATTGCAGCCGGGAAGCAAAGATGTTAACAGTTTACTGACTGGATAATTTTTGAATTCGATATTTTCAGCAGGTGATTAGCTCAGTGAGCCCATTTGGGTGTGTGAGCATTAGTTGAAGGTTAAATGGATTTTGAGGCTCTATCGGTTAGCGTTGCTTTTTACGCAGGCGCTCATCTCTCTCCAGTAGGTTGTCGATAGGGCGGCGAAAACCAATTCTCAATTTGTGGCTGCAGGGGCTGGGAAGTGCAGGAAAAGGTCAGATTAGGGGGCGATATTTGTCTCTTGGCTTGTCCTTCGGTTGAATAGACCGCCTTTTTTTGAGATGCGCACTGGCGATGTAGTTGTTGCGCAAAACAAAGACGTTAGTCGTTTGCCGACAATTTCAGTATTTCATAATTTCGGTACATGATTTCCAAATATTATCATTAGCGTTAAGGGGCATTATATTGTTTATCGGTAAAAAGATTTCCAGAGTTCTGTCGGCCAGCGTTGCTTTAAGCCTTGTATTTAGCGCAGGCGCCAACGCCATGTCTTTGCAGCAGGCAGTCGACAAGACGATGAAGACCAATCCCCAGATTTTGCTGGCTGCAAAAGACCGGGAAGCGATTGAGTTCGAACTGCGTCAGGCGCGGGGGTTGTACCTCCCCTCGGTCGACCTTGAAAGCGGCGTTGGGCGAGGCCGGCTGGGAAACGCCACGTCGCGCACCCTCACCTCCAACCATGACTATCTGACGCCATCAGATGTCAGTCTGACGATTACGCAGACGCTGTTCGACGGCGGCAGCCGCGCGGCGGAAGTGGCAAAGCAGGCGTCGCGCGTCGACGGTGCGTCCTTCCGTGTCAATGAGCGCTCGGAAGCTTTGGCGCTCGAAGTAACGCAGGACTACATGGAGTACATGCTCCAGAACCAGATCGTCGCGGCCGCGCAGCAGAACGTGGCCTTCCACAATCAGATCGTCGGCGACATCAACGAGAGCATCAAGGGCGGCGCGCTCACCGATGCCGACCAGCTTCAGGGCCGCGAACGGCAGCAGGCGGCACAGGCGCGTCTGCGCGAGGCGCTCCAGGAACTGGAAGCCACCAAGATCCGCTTCCTGCAGGCGGTCGGCGAGCCGATCTCCAATCCGCAGACCCCGCCCTCGGTTGGCCATTCGGTGCCGAAGACGCTCGACGACGCCGTCTTCGTTGCACAGAAGAACAGCCCACGGGTCTTTTCCGCGAAGGCTGACATCAATGCCGCGGATGCGGGCGTACGCGGCGCACGCGCCAACTACCTGCCGAAGATCAATCTCGAGGGTACTGCCCGCACCGGCAACGACGTCGATGGCAATGCAGGCAACACCAACGACCTTCAGGTCGGCGTGGTCGCGCGCTGGAACCTCTATCGCGGTGGCATCGATGTCGCTCGCGAACAGGAACAGATCCGTCGCGCCAGCGAGCAGCGCTATGCGCTTTCCCAGACCCATCGCGAAGTGGAAGAGTCCGTCCGTTCCGCCTGGAACGAGCGCGCAAGCCGCAGCGACCTCGCAGGTATCCTTTCCCAGCAGTCCGCGACCAATGCCCAGCTGGTGACCTCTTACCGCAGCCAGTTCAAGATCGGCCAGCGCTCGCTTCTCGACGTGCTCGACGCGCAGAACACACGCTTCAACACCGATGTTCTGGCAAAGACCGCGCGGGTCGCCTCGCAGTTTGCGGAATACAAGATCCTGGCCGCCTCCGGCAGCCTGCTGCAGGCGCTGAAGCTTACGCCCGTCGACCAGGCAACGCCCTATGCGGAAAAGGAATTCGCCGTCTCTGAAAAGGCTAACCCGGGATACGTCGAGCTTAACTCCCACCAGAAGGCTGGTTTGCCGCTGGATCTGCTCGCGCCTATCCGCTAACGCCTTGCCCCTTGGGTCGACGTGGATCCAAGGGGCAAATTGTACATGAATTTAGTGTGTTGCAGTGTTTGACGCGTCGCGAATTACGCGTTGCGCTGTAGTCTCGCCTTAGGTGAGGGAACGACGTTGAACGTATTAGTTGAGAGTTCGATCGGCGCTTCGCTTCAGACATTCAAGGCCGCTTTCCGGTCTGTCGCTGCGTTCTATGGTCGCCCTAGCTCCGATACGGTGCTTTTCTCGGGGTTGCCCGACGAGATCACTGAATCGCTGGAGCTCGACGATGTCGAGCAGTTGGCGGAGCGCATCGGCCTGCAGGTCATCAGGCATGACGAGCGCGATTGCCGTCTCGGCAATTTCGACTGTCCGGCGATTATCGCATTTGCCGATGGCGGCGTTCTGCCGCTGCTGGAAGTGGCCGACGACGGTTCCTACGTGACCGATATCGTTCCGGTCGCCGGAAAGCCGCTGACGCTGTCGCCGGCCGATCTCGCCGGCCTGAAGCCGCGTGTCGCCTTCGCCTTCACGCTCTACTATCAAAACGCCTCGGAAGAGGCGCTGGTCGGCAACGCCGTCGAGATCGA
>NZ_JBFRDU010000080.1:0-6108 GCF_052113965.1 Rhizobium sp. RAF56 | reverse complement strand
AGCCTGGCCAGAGGAAGTGCACAGCAGCCCAATGCACGAACTTTCGATTCATGGCGCCGGTCGCCGTCAATCCTATGCCACCCTCACCGTCAGCATAGGCAACCGAAAGAAGCATGCCGCGCAGAAGTGGTGACAGCGCGGCGACGTCGACGTCACCTTGCAGGTTGATTTCCGGAAGCATCGTGCGGCGTTGATCCCTAGCCTGCGCCATGCAGGTGTAAGCGAGTATCGAGCGGCGAGAGAACAATTGCCAGTGAGAAAGCTAAAGCCGAAGGGCTGTCCCTCACCCGCCCCGATCAGGTCTTGCAATCGGGTGAGCCGGTCAGATCGAGGCTGGTCGTCATGCCGTCAGACAGCACGCTGTGACACTTCTACTTTGCGCTCCAGCAGACATTCCAACCTTGCTGTCACATCGGGCCACCCGTCGAGTGGTTTCGTCCATGGCTCGGTCTACTATTCAATCATCAAAGCGCCGTAGCATCACTCTTAGAATTCTGTTCTCTTCAATGAGGTGATGTCTCCACATTGCCGTCAATCGTTGATTTTCCAGTTCAAGTGTCGCGAGATCTTCATTGTCGCGCAGAGTTGCGATGACCATTGAAGTGGCCGGGAACTCGACCGTCCCCGTACGCTTTCGTTTGCGGGCCGCCGGAGTAATTTTCATAACCCTCGGTCTTTCTTCTGGGCCCAGAGGGTCACATTGCTCAGCAGCACTCGCTTCAAGTTGGGCTTCCACTTCCCCATGCGCTGTAGCAGACGGTATCGAGGCCGTAAGTCCAGAACCATTGCTATTCTCGGCGCGGCTGATCTCGGGCTCGATTTCCGCTCGCAATTCCGGAGTGGTCTGGGTCACCTCGCTGACATCAGCGTTAGGTCCAAACCACGGCGCGTCAATTTCCCGCGCGATCGCGTTGAAGTCAGTGCTTCCCCAGATCGATTGCGGCTTCTTCACCGAGCGAGGGCGTCTGGACGACTTAACCTCGACAACGAACGTACGTTTTTGCGTTTTCATTTTCACCCAATTACCAGGGCCTGGTTATCTCTAACCAAACCTTTCGAGCATTCTTCTCAGTTGACTATTTTGCTGCATCAGTTTGCGCGCGAGTTCGGCACGCAGTTTCCTGATGTCTTCGTCTAGCATGGTCATCTCGTCAAAGGCAGAGGCTTCCGACGATCGTTTTAGTCCAGCACGCTTGCGAGGCCTTTGCTCGGCGCGTTTGGTGACCCTCGCAGCAGGCCCGTGTGCGCTGGCAAGCAAAGGGGATAGACTATCAGACATCGCTGGCTGCGTTGTCGTGACCTGGCCCGACAATGTAAGTGCGCGCACCCGCTCAGCCATCGTTTCGCCGTCTACGTCGGCCGACCCGTCCTCCACTCCTGTAGGCTGGATTTGGTCTTGTACTGCATCAGTTTGAACTTGCTCTACTTCAATATCCACAGCCTGGCTTATCGCGACTGGCAGAAAAGGATCGTGCGCTTCAACACCGCTGTCCGGGCCGCGCTCTTCGACGGCGTCAGAGGATGCTGCACTTTGATCGGTGGCGCGTTTGCGCGAAGCAAACCGCGCAAGGAACTTCCACGGTGATTTCATGGGAATTGACCCTCGAGCAAACTGCGGTGCAGGGCGAACGCATAGCTATCAGCTCCATGAACGAGTCATGGAGCGGACATACTGCGCGCCCTCCCCTACGAGGCCGCGGGCAGCGGCAATCTCAATCCAGTCCGAGACGCCTGCGAAGGTCAGCATTCTCGGCGCGAAGCTTTGCCGACAAAGCGGCACGAAGCCGCTGGTTTTCTGCCTCAAGCTCGAGCAATTCAGCGATCCCGTCCGTTGCGACCGGTGCCACCTCTTGCGTCTCTCCACCTTGTGAAGCCGAAGGTTTCCGCGGTGCCTTGTCAGTTAGGGCCGTGTTTTTTCCCGGCCTGCCAGGACGCTTTTTTGCGGACGATGCCGTTTTTTCACCAACCTCAACCGTCTTCTTACGGCCGCGGCCGGACTTGACATTACTCGTTACCGATTCCGCGCTTCCTTGCACTGTCGCGGGCTTTGGGCTCCTGGGCTTGCGCTGCTTCTTCACCACTGGCGTCGCGGCCGTATCCGCACTCGGATTCTCCACGCCCGACGGGCTTACGATTTCCTCGGCCATCATCACTCCCTTTTGCTTTAAACCGTCGCGTCCGTACAATCCTGGCTCATCCGCATTGACAGTTTACTAAGAACTATCGAACTACGTATCACAGAGTGGTCGATCGCAGTAGATTGGCACGATGACGATACTTGGTCATACATCGAGAAATTGAAGATGTCAGCGCTGAGGGAGAGGAACGTCCTTTGCTACAAACATCCAAAGTCAACTCCCCCGCCTCTATTGGAAAACGCAAGGGTTACGCTGCCCGAAAACATTCAGGGCTAGGATCGCCGCGAAGGATTGTTGGCCAGCCAGCTCAACCATTTCAGACGACGCTATCTTCATGGCGAAGTCTACATCGCGCCATATGCCGCCATACGCACTCAAACTCCGTCGCTGAGAAGCCGCAAGACCCTTCATTGGTCAACTGGCGGGTTACCGTCGTATCGCCCGCGCGGGCTGTTGATCGTGCATCACGATGAGACACGCTGCAACTCGGTACCCTTCAAGCAGAACTCCATGAAAAGACCATTTCCCACCCACCCGGAGAATAGTGTCACTTGTGACGCCTATCACATGTCCCAGTGGGCAATGATGGTAGGCTGCCCCTGGAAGTTGCCGGTCCTGGCACTAGAGGGTTTCAATGCTTCGTTTCGAACGATCCGACGATCGAAATATTCTGATTATCAGCGCAGATGGGCCATTGAAAGAGACTGACTTTAAGGAGTTCGCGAGACAGATCGTCGCAAACACCCCAGCGCCTCGGCCCTTGCATCTAATGCTCCGGACGGAATCGTTCCCAGGCTGGGAGAGTTTCGAGGCATTCGAAGCGCATCTAAGATTTGTGTCCGAGCACCATCGGCGGATCGAAAAAATCGCGGTCGTCACGGACAGCACATTACTGAAAGTCCTACCTCACATAGCCAGCCTGCTGGTCCATCCCAAGATCAAGCATTTCGATCTGGCAGAGACGAATATTGCGCTCACCTGGCTGGAAATTAGTCGTTGAGAAAGTCGCTTCTTTGATCCTACGGCGAACCGGTTGCGACCCTGACCAACCTGCAGGACGGGCGCACCATCTTCGCTTTCAACGAGGTCTATATCGAAGACGAAAGGCGACCCGCGATCAGTCTCGATCAGAGGGTGTCGCGTTGGGTGCGCAGATTTGCGACAACGCGTCGGTTCTGGACCTTGAAGCAGGCGATCACTGGAGAGATCGGATCGAGTGAAATCGGGAATATGGGGATCGGGAGAAGCCAGTTTCGGAATCATTGGAATACCTGAGAATGTGGGGATTGAATTGCGGGCCTCTGACGCGAGGCGGGCGTGATCATACTGGGAGCCACTGGACCGACTAACTGATTGTGTGGCGGCTAACTGAACGTGCGGCTTCGGTCCCGCACATTGTCCAGGGGCGAAAGCCTACAAGGGCACTATGAAGGCAGGCCCTCTCGCCGCCGCCTCGGACGTCCAAAGGATGGCGTCTACCGTCGCATCCACGTCCTCATATGGCTTGCCAATCGTTGAGGGAATAAGGCGTGTTACTTCAACAGCGCGAGCCAGCGAGGCCGCAGCATTGCTCTTGCCAATTTCCAGATAGTAACGCCGCAGCCCGCCGTCCCTACCATCGGGAAACTCTGGGCGCATTGGCATTTGATAGTCAAACTTTCCCTCCCGAAAGAAGCCTATTCTGAAAAAATCCGCCAACGGATTGCCAGCGCCGCTTACGTTTATAGCGCGGCCATCGAGCCTTATGGCGTCATAGTGGCTCTCGTCGGGATCCCAAAGTATCTCACGTCCGAAGCCCATTCCTCTTTCGCCGAACACCTCTTTCTCGGGTGGGTCCCACCGCCACTCTGAGGCGCTAACCGTTATAGAAAAATCCGTACCGCGAAAAAGCGGTCGTGCGAAGTACTTGACCGGCCATTGGGGAAGGAGCGGTGTGACCTGATTTAAATTGTAGACGGGGGGGAGGTTCAAGGCAGGCGATGAGACGCCTGGAAATCGGTTATTAAGCACGGTGAGGTTTTCGCGTTGAGATAGCAATAGGCTGTGGGCAGGTGGAACGGCTGTCAAGCCGATAGTTTGCGTCGGCCCTGATTTAGCGAGATTGCCAGCGACCCGCGAAGCGCCTTAGCGATGATCACGCTGCCAGAAACGATCCGCGAGCGCTTCGAACCGCTACGCCCTGAAGCGAACGCCACGCGCAAAGGCGATCGAACTCGTTGGAAACTCCAACGTGCACACGACAATATCTCAGAGCATCCAGACAGCTTGGTCAGCCATTGAAGCCGCCGCTGAACTCACATGAACTTTCTGTCTGCTGTCCTAGTGGCAGGGTATTAGGCCTCAGAGTGCAGACATTTCGGTGCCCTCGGCGTTAACCGCCACTGCAGTACCAGGCAGAGGTAGGAATTTAGCGAAAGACAAGGCGACCAGGCGGGAATTTCACGAGTGGCACCGATCGTTGTGATGCACGTCGCCTCCAGCGCAGGTCATCGCTATTTGGAGTATTTGGCAATCGCACCTACGTTCCGCTGGCGGGGGTGAAAAGCGCTAAACAAGAGGAAAGCTGAGCGAAAGCATAACTGCGTCTGATCGACGCCGGGTTGAACTTCTAATATTTCTACCGAGAGACAAGCCCGAGACTTGACGCCAACGGCAAATGGGGAAACCCTGTTTGTAGTGCATCTGGACTGTAAATGTGAAAGTCTTCTCAACCGAGCTAATAATCGCGGCGACCGTATACGTCAACGCTCATAATCATCACGAAGCCAAAACAAGATTTGAGAATGTCCTCACCGGTGACGTTGGCGTAAACCAACGATCGCGTTTTGTCGATTGGATCGACGACCATTTTGCTTACGCCGACGTTCACTTTTCCTCATCAATGACCTTTCTTGACGGGGCCGATCTATGCGAAGTCAGCTCCAGTACTTGGACTCTTCCCTGGGATTTGCCCGTCAGCCCGCCACACAAGAATGACAAGCTGGGCGAGTGGATCCCCAAAGGAAAATTCTTTGCTGCCGATCTGATCCTGACGGCACCAGCACTAGTTCGATCGAAAGACAGGGCGAAAGCCGAAGAACACCTTGCTAGGCTTCGCCACACTGTCATTTCGGCCGACGATAAACGCTGGCTGCGACCCCGTGCGGCTACATGTGAGAGTTCGCTATCGGTCTCTCCTACTCTGACTGTAGGCGTTTTCAGTCAGATAAGGGAACTTTCGAAATTCGATGACGACGCAGCCAACTTGGCCGTCGATGCGGTTGTACGTGACGTGCTTGAGATAGCGAAGAATGACCGACAGCTCATGGAGGTTCTGGAGGCGCAGGCTAAGCATTTCAGAGTGCAGTTCCGAGACCACGGCTGCAATGTAGGCTTCATGACTGATCAGTTAGCCATTGAAGCCCTTCTACGAACTAGGGCGTGGGAAGCTTACAAAAGCAGCCAAGGGTTCAGGCCCTACGCATGAAAAAACCCTCTGTGATTAGTCTATTCACCGGAGCCGGAGGCCTCGACTATGGCTTCGAAGCGGCCGGTTTCGAGACGGCCGTCGCGCTGGAAATGGATAGGAAGTGCTGCGCAACGTTGCGAAGCAATAGGGTCTGGCCCGTCATCGAAGATGATATCGCGAAGGTTTCGACGGCGACGATCCTGGCGGCGGGCAGGCTGAAGGCTGCCGAGGTCGACGTCCTGATCGGTGGACCACCCTGCCAGCCATTTTCAAAGTCAGGCTTCTGGGCGACCGGTGAGGCGAAGCGCCTCAACGACCCCAGGGCAGCTACGATTGAGGGTTACATGAGGGTTTTGGCGGAAGCTCAGCCTAAGACTGTTGATTTGCGCTGAGAGCTGACCCGGGATTGCGGGAAAATATCACTGAGAATTGACCCATGTTTCAATCATCCCCTGTGGTTTCAGCGGGGGCTTTGGAGTGATCGACATGGCGTTACTGAGCGTAATCCGACGCTGGCATTTT
>NZ_JBFRDU010000079.1:0-6678 GCF_052113965.1 Rhizobium sp. RAF56 | reverse complement strand
GCGGCAACAACAACACCGGCGCTTCCACCGGAGCGCCAGAAGCTACAGCCGGCAACGTCGGCGCTGATATCACTACGACCTCTAACCTGGGTGCCACAAAATTAAACAGAATCAACGCAATAGTCCTTCCCGCGCACAGGTCTCATAAGTCCTCCCCGCAGATTGAACCAAAATAATCCGGTGAATCAAAATAAGACTGCAAATGGATACCAGGCATCTGGCTGCGATGCCGCAAGCCTATACCCCCATTCAGCAAATTCGATGGTAACCATCGCTGGTCCATGCGACCGCCAATGTAGGCCGACACAAAAGCTGCTTTTGTATCGATCACCCTAACTCTGTCGCGTTTTTATAGGATTGGGCAGATTTGCGGTGGGCGTCCACGCAGGTCATTTCAGCGAACATGAGCGTTAAGCGTGAGAAAAGTTCGTCGTCGACCCCATTGCCTTTGATAATTTGTGGCACCGTCCGGATGCCATGCGAAGAATATCGACTGCGTTGGTTTCCTGCAGGCGAGTGCAAAAAAGATATTTTTGACGCTTGCGGCCGTCAAATTTCTAGATGATCATTTTTTTATCGAGTGCCAGAGCGGATAACCTTCATCTGCGGCAGAACAATCTAATTATAGCTCAACTTGCTGCTAGGCAATACCTAGTTGCCGTTTTGCTGTGTGTAAAAGGAAGACGGCATGCTTAATGTCAATGAAATATATACTCTCAACTCCGACCGAGTTCTGAATTCATTTTTATCCGCTGACAACGGTCCTTCGATAATCACGTGTCCCGAATATCAAGGAAAGGTCGTTCTGAACGGACCTGACGCCGCCATCGACATCATCCATAGAAACATCCGCCTATATATGAACGCTGAACCGACTGACAACCCATCCTTCCATGCCTTCGTTGAACCATACCGCCGTAGGTTGTTACGTGCTGCGAAAAAGTATCGAACGAGCCCGAGCGACCGCGTGATCATCACGGGAAAATGGCACCACGTTCAGTATGACGAAGAGCCGTTCTTCGCCCCTTATCTGGTACATATTTTATCGGGTGACCAATTGGTGCGTTGCGTCCGTTATGACTTGGAGATTTTCGAAACCGATGCATTTAGTCGCGTTCTTGGGTCGCCGGTTCAATTGCGCGATGGGCAGAACTTGATCCACCGTCTTCGCTGGGCCGCCGAGAATACGCTATTCGACAGCTTTGAGGAGCTAAGCAGTTCAGGTCTTCCGTTTTATGCGGGCATACTTTGGTGGCCCCGCTCGCCACGTCTTCCGGCAGTCTTCACGACAGTTACCGGGCCGCAGCGGCAGCTTCTAGCTGACCTTGGGATTCTAAGTGGCGAGGTCCTTTCGGCGTCGATGAGTGAGACGCAGCAACGACTGCAGCATCAACTCTCAGAATTTTCGGATGCATTGAAGATGGCCGCTAAAGCTGGCCACCTTACTTCCCAATTGGAAAAAACGCTTTCCGTTCTCCTTGCAACGCTCGCTACGGCGGAGGACGAAGCCAGGTGCGAAGCGGAAGCTAAGATGCTCGGCATGCTGGCTAATACTATATTTGGCTTCGATGGCAAAATTCTCACAGTTCGCATGAACTTACCCGACACCGATACTTTGAGCTTTGAGGATGTCGCCAATACCACAACCGCCAAAGGTTTTTGGCTTCAGACCCGCGATGCTTTAGGTCGCGAAGGCGAACCCAAATTCTATGCGTTCCGCTATTTGCATCAGTGCCCGAGCACCTTAGCGACCATCTTGCGCAGGCGCACCCCTGAGATCGACGGATGCCTTCCTAACGATTGCAAATTCGTTAGCGATTGGGTGCCAAGCACGGGCAACACGTCAGCTCGCTGTATGGCCTTTGGGCAGGAACCCAAGCTTTCCTGGTAAGGCAGAGATAGGTTAGTCGGTCAGATTACTGGCCGACAACCGCGCGGATACTCGATGATTTCTATTGTGGCGGCAACTGTTGACGATGATCGAGGGGTGCGCTCGTAGACCCCCCTGATGATATGGAAGAGCAGTTGGCCTCGGGGCCTGGGGCAAATGGCGGATAGCGTCCCAGGGTGTGCCTCATCAATCTCCGATGCGATGCAAAGACTGAGCCCAGGGCCTTACTCGTTCTATGCCTGGACAGACGCGTGTCCGCTCGCCCACTTGTTCACCACAAAGCTTCCCTTCAGGTCGCACGTCTGCCTTTGGCAGAAACAAGCTGCCGCATTTCTCGTCGTGGCTCATTCCGACGCCGTTATCCTCAATGACAAGCTGTCGCTTTTCTTCATCCAGGGTAATCGTGATACGACTTTCGACGTCTGTAGCCAGCAGCGAGGGGTTCTCGATCGCCTCATAGCGCAGCTTTTCACAAAGGGAGATGACTTCAATGCCACCGAGCCAACCCGCCAAGAAGGGTTGGAGACCGTCTAACCGTAAAGGGGCTTCCCATCCGAATATCCTCGCGCGAGGCGCAAACGAACCAGATCGACAAGGTGTGCAAGCTGGGTCGTCACCAGCTCATCGAGTTGAACGCCTGACCAATCCGTTCTAAGCAGCAGATCATTGCTAGCGGAGAGGCCCTGCAGCCGCTCGTCGAACGACCGAATAAATTCCCCCGAATTGGCCTTTAGGGTGAAAGTCTTCCGCGCGATGGCCTGGACAACCGACAGGATGTTCTTGGTGCGATGGTTAAGTTCCGCCATCAGCAATCTTGTGTGTTCTTCGGCAGCCAGTTGTTCCGTTATGTCGATATTGACGCCAGTCATGCCGAGGAATTCGCCGCCGGAGCCAAACCGGGGGTTTGCGAGCGTTCGCATGGTGCGATATGCGCCATCGGCCCGCTTGTACCGCGCCTCGACGGCAAACGACGTTTGTTCCGCCATAGCCTTTACGAAGGGACCGGCAAGCTTTGAGGTGTCGTCGGGGTGGACGGTTGAATTCCAATCGAATTCGGCAAGATTTGCGGGGTTCACACCCCAAAAACTTCGCAACGCGGCATTTAGAAAAACGCATTTGCCATATTGATCACCCATCCACAGCATAGCTGGAGAGATTTCCGCTATAGCCCGCACGAATTCCTGCTCGTTGGCATCGGAGTCGTCGAGCTTGCCTTCGACTTCCTTCGAAGCATCAGACGTCACGGGCGATACCATGGAGGTTGCCTTTTCATTGATCATCTAAACTCGAAGAATTGCACATCGGAGTGACCGTAACAACGCGCAACGAATGGCTGACGAGCTCTACCGTGGGAGTCTTCATCCCGCAATGAATTCCGATCCCAGCGTCGCCGCATCTAGCACCCCATCCTTGTCATCGAGCGAGTTCGCCGGAGCCCTGCCGCCTAACCATCCGTTGGGAGAGGTGAACCAAAACGCCAACTGCCAGGGCGACTTCTTGCCTTCCAGCGTCCTGATGACGTCCCCGACTACTGCGATAGGTTGGCCATCCGAGAACTGGAAGACCGGGAAGTATTCTGCCCGAATGTTTGACGGAAAAGACCTGGTGACTGGCGTTCCAGCGCGATGCAGTCATGTTCAGGTTACCGGATTGGTGTCCGGCGCTTTCCGCGAGCTGCTTGTGACGCAACGCCATTTCCCGAAGAACTCTTTCCGGCATTCCCGCTGGTTTCCAACTCGGCTCCTCCGTAAATCTGCAAGTCGTCTTTCATGATGCAGCCGGGTCAGATAGCTGATGAATAATCTATCTAGCCGTCCTGCGATATTAAAGGTCCTTCGTTTGTCGCCATGTTGAAGGTTCGGCGAGATGCTTGTCCTCAAGGGCTCCAGAGCGCAAAGTTCTTGCCGCGACGGAACGTCTACAGAGGGGATGTAGGATATGACCCAGCTCGCGCCTTACGAAGTATATGCTGTACGCTATGGGTTCCACGCACGTGGTGCGGCGGAGAACTTTCTGGGCGGCGACCCGCACGATGTGCCGATGCCTCTCGATTACTTCGTCTGGGCCATAGTCGGTGCGGACAAAACCTACGCTGTTGACACCGGCTTTGATCGTGAGGTTGCGAAGAAGCGCGGGCGTATTTTTGTGCGCTGTCCCAGTGAGGGGCTGGAAATGCTCGGCCTGGACATTGGCCGCATCGAAGATGTGATTGTAACCCACATGCACTTCGACCACTGCGGCAATCATCACTTGTTCCCTGCCGCGAGGTTCCACGTTCAGGATGCCGAGATGGCCTATGTTACGGGCCGATGCATGTGCCATAAGCCGCTCGCGCACACCTATGAAGTCGACGATGTCTGCGCGATGGTCCGACGCCTGTTTAATGGACACCTTGAATTCCACGACAAGGTTGATGAGCTGGCTCCCGGGCTGTCGCTCCATCATATCGGCGGACATACGATGGGTCTCCAAGCGGTACGCGTATGGACGCGGCGCGGCTGGTTGGTTCTTGCGTCCGACGCTTCGCATTTCTACGCGAACATGGAGCAGGTCCGGCCGTTCCCGATCATCTATAATCTCGGGGAAATGTTGGAAGGCTACAAGGTGCTCGAACGGCTTGCATCCTCGCACGATCACATAATCCCGGGGCACGATCCATTGGTCTTGAAGCGGTACCCCGCGCCAAGGCCAGAGCTTCAAGGAATTGCTGCCCGCCTAGACGTCGAACCGGTTGTGAATTGACAAGGGGCATTGAAGCCGACGAGACGGCTATCTTTTACCTCCCCATCGACTCGAACGGTATCGCCAGATCCTCGAGAATGGCTGTGGCACGGTCTCGAACACCGGTTTCCGCCCCTCAAAGGAGGCTTCCTCTCGGATCGCGACCAACTGGCGTCGACCTCTGCGAGTTGCAAGAGAGGGCATACGTTTGCCACAGGGGCATGCTTCGATTGTAGACCCTTGATACGCACAGGGAGATGTGCAATGGGCCTGACACCCGATGAAGCAGAAACCCTTAAGCTGACCGACCTTGTTGTGGCACGCATCAACAAGATGCCGAGACAGTATCTTATTAAGGCATTTCTTGAGTACGAACGCGACGCGAGAAAAGAGGACGCTGCCCTGGAACGCCTCCTCACCTCGTTCGACGAAATAAGCGGCCCAAGCGAGGGCGACGATACAGCGATGTTTGCGAAAATTGCGTGAGCCTCAAGGCCCACTTCATACTTGCCTCTGGCACTCTTAGCCCGCCGGCGGCACAGAGTTCATTTGCATCATATGGGTACCTTGGACGCCGATACGGAAGGTGCCGAACTATTGGGGCGGATAAACAGAGAGAGCAGATGACCGGTCGGATTGCCAAAGCAACACTTTTCTTTGTGCAAATACGATGCTTTTGCTCTCTACTGCACACGCGGCATGCTGGTCGGCTTTGAATAGTCCGGAATGGCCAAAAATGAAGCAATCCCTGGCCACCGTGCGGCTGTGTGAGTTGCTCCCAGCCGGACCAGATCGGACGGAAAAATTTGATGCCACCCTCGCCGCTTTCTGTTCTGCCCCGGAAGGCGTTTCAATTCGCGCGGAGGGAAAATTAACTTGCAGTTCAAGCTCCGGCGCGTTGATCCAGATGTCGCAAAACGGGCGGGTCGATGTCGAGCTGACGGTTGACATCGGTGCCTGCAAAACTATCGATTCCCGCGTCTCTATCGACGGCGATGTCGGCACGGTATTGTCCGGCCTTCCGCAGGTTCAGGACCTGGCACGGAGTTGCCCAGGCACAGCTCTCGCATTTGTGTGGTCTTCAATGAGCGAGCGCTTTTAGATCGAATCCAAATTATTGCTTGCCAAGACCCCTCAAAGTTTCCATGTTTTGTCGCCGACTAACTAGATGAGGGATATCTATGGCGACTAAGGGTACTGTGAAGTTCTTCAATGCTGATAAGGGTTTTGGTTTCATTACTCCAGACGGCGGTGCTAAGGACGTTTTCGTTCACATCTCCTCCCTTCAAGCTTCTGGCATCCAGGCGCTGCGCGAAGGCCAGCAGGTCAGCTTCGATACGGAGCCGGATCGCTTTGGCAAGGGTCCCAAGGCCATCAACATCGATACGCTCTAACTTCGATTGTTCAATGGTCGACCTCGGTCGCCGATGGATTGAAATCGGATTGTCACCCAAGGGCGCTGAACCTAACAGTTACCGGATTGGTTGGCACACAAAAGGCTCCGTCAGGAGCCTTTTTCTGTTTCGCGACGAAGTCTAGTCCATTGATAAGATTGCGGGGTTAGTGTCGCCCTTCATCGAGAGCGTTCTTCAGCACACCGGGAATCGAGCGGGCCGCAGTGAGGACCACCCCAATCGGTCGAGCCTCCTATCAAAGGCCTTCACCCGGCGACGGAAGGCGTTCGGTGTCCACGAGAAATGGGACGGCAAGCGGCGCAGCCTAGCGAACTTCCATCGCCGACGAAGTCATTGGTCACGACACGGGACAGAAGAAGTTGATGCTGAAGCAGCAGCTACGCCAAGGTAAGGTGGAAGCAAATAGTAAAAGTGTTGAGGGGTGACGGTCCCCTTCCCCTTCCCCTTTTCCTTAGAGCCTGACCGAAAAAGAATTGAGTGAAATCAGCCAGTTGTGATTCCMTTGGATTTGCTTAGGATTCGAGGAAACTGCAATGGGCTGGACTGATTTCACCCGTCGCCAATATGGCCGACGGACAGGGCGTTACGCAAGTGATCTGACGGATAGGGAATGGTCGCTGATCGTTCCGTTTATGCCGAGGCCACGCAGGC
>NZ_JBFRDU010000078.1:0-6740 GCF_052113965.1 Rhizobium sp. RAF56 | reverse complement strand
GCCGCGACAGACGCCGGAGACCTTCTCCATCAAAATCTTCACGTAACGAAATCCCCGGTCGCATCGTAAACCTCCAGTTTGCCCCAGAGATTCAGATTCACCGCGTTTTGGGAAGGCCAAAGAGTCGAGGTCAGCGAGTTGGCGTATAAAGTCGCACTCCAGCACGATGGCAACGGAGGAAGCCGTCAAAACGGCAGTTGTATTACCGTTCCTTCGCGCTCTGGGCTATGACGTTTTTGATCCCACGGTCGCGGTCTGTTATGTCGGCGGCGTCGACATCGGCGGCGAGATCATCAAACGAGGTGGCGCCTCTGACTGCCGGCATTTTTCACTCGGTCGCTACGCCGAGCTAGAAACGAACCACGCGCTTCCGCACGCAGCTTATTGCGGAGGCGGTCGACAACACCATGAAGAGGAGGAAAGAATGTGAACACCTGAATACGAGCGCACTGCTGCTATTGATCAGCTGCGCAACTCCCTTCGGGGGCTTATGGTATCAGTCGCGCGCTCGATGCCTTCACGCGTGGAGAGCGTTATGCCGTAGTATCATCGGGCCAGCCTGCACCGTCGGAGATCCGTGAATTGCTGCGCGAAATCGAAAAGCTTTCCGACAAAGTCGCCCCCACCGCTGCTGTCTCGATTTCATCATGCGGCACGTGGACAATGTCGTCACACCACAGCCAGCCGAGGAAGAGGAATGAAGCAAATCTGGCTGGCCGCGCTGGCGTGCGGACTACTATCAGCAATCCCGGCGTAGGCACTCGATCTTTCATATCGCGGCGATCGCACTGACCCGCGCCGCACCATCGCCATGCGCGGCTCGATCATTCCGGGTGATGCCGAGCACCTGCGGGCTATGGTCAAAAACCTTCCCGTCGGCAAGAAGCTGATCGGCTTCTCAATCGTCTCAGATGGCGGTGACGTCGCGACGGCGATGGAGCTGATGGACATCGTGACTGAACTCGGGGTTCCGCTCATGGTCATGGGCTGGTGCGCCTCGGCCTGCGGCTACATAGCAGCGGACGCAGCAGCGCACGGGAACCTATATCTGGACCGCAAGGCAGACGTCCGCGTTCACCGGGATGCCGATGACAGCGGCAAGGACGACATCATCGACAGCATGGCGGTCGCCGTGGTCTTGAAAGGCCGAGGAGTATCGAAAGCGATCGCGCAAAAGATCATCGAGACCCCCTCCTCCGAGCTGGCGTCGATTACCGCGGATCTGATCGCAATGGGCGCGCGGACTGATTGAAGCCACACCCGCGGAAAGGTGCCCTAGGCATGGCATCGACACAGCGACCTAAGCTTCGTAGCCTTTTCAACATTCAAAATTGAGTCGGCGCTATGTTTAAAAAGAAGACCGTGTTCGTTGTTGGCGCCGGGCAAGCTGCGAAGTTGGCTTGCCGGCGGGTGATAAGCTTAAAGGCATCATTGCCAACAAACTCGATATACGGTTCGACCGCGGTGGTAGCTACAATCCAAATCAAGGCGACGCCAACATCGTGGAAGCGTGCCGCAGCATGATTCTGGATGAGAATGGCCGAGGGGACATTAATCCACTGATCGGGGCTGGCCGTGCGATCGCAAGTGCGATGGGCCAATCACTTTCCATCGACAATTATTTACACGCCCACGCTGGCAATCAACGGATCACTGAGATGGGTAAGCTCGGCATTGCTTCAGCCATCCTGGAGGCGGAGCGCAACAGCTCGATCTTCGTAACCCGATCAAGCGGTGACAGGATCGAATTCAACGCGGTTGGTAATTCATGGCATAACACGTTTGCCAAAATGCTGAGTGAGGGTGTCCAGCGCGACAACCTTGATACCATCTTCGATAATGTTGGCATCATCACCTTCAACTACGACAGGTGCATTGAGCATTATCTTGCCTCATGGCTCTCCAGCTACTTTCTAATTCAGCTGCCGGAGGCGCAGGAACTCTTAAAGAAGTTAGAAATTCTGCATCCCTACGGTCAGGTCGGCAAATTGCCTTGGCAGTCCTCCGACGGTGAAGGTATCAATTTTGGGGCGGAGATTTTCCAGGCCTCAGCACTACCGCCCGTGTCCCGACAGTTGCGGACCTTCACAGAGCGTGTGGAAGACGACGAGATGATGGACCGCATGCACAATCTTTTGGGAACCGCCGAAAAGATCGTTTACCTCGGGTTTGCCTTCGGGCCGATGAACATGGAATTGCTCACTGCGCAAGGCAATATGCAGAGAGAGGTCTACGGCACCGTCATGGGAATTTCTCCGCCGAACGTAGTCGTAATAAAGAACGCTATACAAACGTCCCTGCCGAGCAGTCGGATAAAAACGACAGAACTCGCAGGGATTGGCGCTAACCAGCTTTTGAATGACTACTGGCGGCCGATATTGGCCTAGTTCAACGACGCGTTAGAGACTGTGGACGTTCCCGCCCTGGTGGTCTGAAATTGGTCATCGTCCGTGGAGCAGTTTTCTTGCTTCCGCAAGATTGATGCGAAATGTGTACCCATGTTTTTGCAACAACTGAAGCAGATGCGTGCCGTCAATCAACGTCAGAGCTTTTCCCTTGGCAAAGGCGTGGGCATCTGGCCCAAATGAACTCGTCGTGACCAGAAAGCCGCGATTGGCACCCTCATTCTGGACAGTTCCGAACAAATCACGGATCGCCGACGCCTCGACCGTATTTACATATCGTTTTGCCTGAATGACGAACTTGCCGCCGTGGATAGGATCAGGGTCGTGAACGATCGCGTCGACGCCGTAGTCCCGGCTGGCGCGGGTTACGTGGACCTCTGCAGACTCGTTGCGCGCTGAGAACATCTTCGAGAAAAGTTCGCGAACGACATGTTCGAAGTCCTCCCAATCCATGGCGGCGAGATTAGTCTCGGCCTCAAGCTTATCGACAACCTCGCGGCCCTCGACGATACGCTTGTCGTCGCGGTCGAATATCAAGACTGGCCGCACGGCAGACAGGTCCTGAAATGACGGCGCCGCCACGCCTTTGAGTGAACGGAAACAGAGTTTTGGATTAACCTCAGCGATGTTGAGACTGGCAAACTCGCTACGCGTCACTGCGAGCGAGCCGATTATCTCGTTCATCCATCTGCCGTTGTGACGATTGATGAATTCAAGTTTCATGTTTAACCCCACCATCTGAACCTTCGACATCTCAGACGTGGCGAATACCTCATGGATGATACGAAGAGACAATGCGTGGAGGAGAAACTCTTGCGCTGTCCGTACTTCTTTGTCTGTCGCTTTCCTGAATTTTGTCTTCAGCTCTACGCAGAGGTTGGCGTTTTCTAGATTAGGAAGTGAGATCGTATAGAGAAGAATGCCATTCGACTGATCGAACGTTGCCTGAACATCGGGTAACGCAAGTGTCATTGGAATGGTCCGAGGAATTTGCTGGGCAAGAGCCTCAATACCGGCAACCGATCCCTCGTTCGCATGCTGAACCAGCGAAGTAAGAGCTTCCTTGTCGGCCGCCACTGCTAGGTGGAGTCTCTGCTTGAAAACCGTATGACGGACAGTTGCATTTGCGAGCGTACGTTCAATCAAGGTTCGTTGTCTTTTGTATTCTCCGCTCTCCGCCTCATACCTTTTGACCGCGCGCAAATGCGCGTCCATTGCCAGTTCCCGTGACACACGGTTTCGGTTCCATTCTGCTTTTGCGTATTCAAATTCTCGCTCCGCGACACGAATTTTTGCCCCGGCCCTTCCAGACAAGACCTCGAAGAGAGTGCTCAGGAAACCACGAGATGATTTCTTTGGCGCGAAGTCTTTCCATATCGGCTCCGGTGGATTTTGCGGCGCCTCGTTGGGACTTATCGGAGGGCTCGAAAATTCGGTAGAGAGCCGGGGAGCCACCGGTGCGTTGACCACCAATTTTTCCCAAAGGGTGTCGATCACGCTTTCACCGGTCGTGTTTAGCAGCGATTTTAGATCCTCTAGCGTGAACTCGTCGTCTTTGCCGTGGGTGTTATGCTCCTGCAGTGCCGGGATATACTCGTAGTAAATCGGCTCAATGACGGTTGGCCATGCTGGGCCGGCGTAAGGTGGCTCGAAATATTGATAGTTGGTTCTGCTACTACTACGTCTGCGCTGCATTCGTCCCCCCTGCGTTTCCACTGTGTCCAATCTCGCTGTTGAGACGGCGCGATCAGCGCGAATTGAAGCACAGAATTTTTTGAAAGCCTACCTGTCACCATCGCTTGACTTGTAAGGCGTCGTAGAACATTTAGAGAACAGACGTTGCGGCCGTCTCCCACAATCAGGGCAGGAAGAACCTTCAGGTAGAAGGGCGAAAAGCTATGGAAATGAGGCCGCTCGCGTTGCGCGATATCACTGAACCCACCATCACCATGGACTGCCGCAAATGCGGTCGCCACGGCGAACTAAACGTCAAAAGACTGCGCCAGCGCTACGGCTCCGACTTGCTGATCGCGGTCCTGGTCGAGATCGCGTCGAGGGACTGCGAGTTCCGGGAACGCGGTCAGACGGACCGCTGCGGCGCTTTCTGCGGCACGCTGGAGGCGATGAAGGCGGCGCCGGATATCGGCAGCGGCAATGCCTATGCGCGAGCCAAGGGCGGCGAGTAGTCATGCCATCGAGACGCAAGAATGTCCGCGACGACCAGTTCACGTATTCGATCGACGTCGTCGACGATGACGATATTGCCATCGAGCACATCGCCGGCGCGAACAACCTTTTCGTCGCGAATAGATCGTTCGATCAGCTTCTGTTTTACTTTACGGAAAGATCGATCCTGATGCTGCGTGAAGGCGGCCGCGTGATGCGCCGCGAGCACGGCACCGGCGGATGGCATCGCGAATATATCGCGCGAACGATCGGACTGCCGGAATGACCCGGCCTGATCGCAAGCCCGAGCGCGTCGATCCCGAGGAGCGACTGCAGGATGTCGCCGGATGGGAGATCCTATTTGCGCTTTGCAAGTGCGAGCATTTCGCCGAAGTCGATATCCGCAGGCTCAAGCGAAAGTTCGGCGCAGATACGGTGCTACGGACGCTCGAACCAAAGCTCAAATGCGCGAAGTGCGGTGGCAGCGGAGCGCGGCATTTTTCGTTGTGAAGCTACCGCGGTGAGCCGCCGAAAAGTTCCGGCGGCTCTCGGTATATCAATATGAAGTCGTTGTGCAGTTGACCGTGTTGAACGCGCCGGTGCATTGCGTATGAGACGTATTGAACGTGGATTTACGCGGCTGAGCCGCCGCCGAGATCATCGCGTCCGCCTCAGCACTCCGGCGAGCAGCAATCTGGCGCCCCCCAGCAGCCTCGGTCTGAATGCACTGCGCCATCTGAGGCGTGCCCGGTGCGTAACCATAAGCCGTGCAGCGCTTGCGAAAGTAGGCTGCAACGGTTTCCGGACCAGCGGTCGCGAACCAAGCAGGCGAGCCGGGCAAGCCGATGTATTTTTCGCCGCCAGCACCCTGGCAGCCAGCAAGCATTGCGGCCACGGGCAGCAGCGCAGCGAGAAAGTAAGCACGTTTCATTTTGGTTTAGGACCTTTATCCTCTGATGAGGAACGGAATTGTTAGGATGTTTTCGCATTGCGTTGTGCAAAGTGGCGGCTCCTTACAGTATTTTAACCATCAAGGAAATGCCGCCAGCATACATATAGAACTGCCCGGATCGATGTTTGCTCTGGCCTGCCAATCTTTTGTGTTTGGCTGTCACCAAGCCGGCTCGGCAACAAACGCCGGTGGGCTCTGTCGTGTGGTGTAGACGCCACGGTTCCGTTAAATTCCAATCTGATCCACACAAGATGATTTTTTGCTCTATGGTCGTTGTTGTCGCGCCTGGGGGGACCGCAGATGATCAAGAAGCCATTGCGTAGTGAGCAGTATTCTGACCGTCAGCTCGACTGTCAGCAGGCTTTGGAACTTGCCGTTCACTACGTGATTGATCAGGCCGTAGTTCTTGGCTGGCAACGAGAAGAGGCGCTGTTGGCCCGTTGGCCATCTTGTAGCAAACATCCTTATCGGCGACCGGCATAATGAGCGGACATATCCCGCGCTCCAGGTTACTCAACACTAACGTGAGCGCCCCGATGTGGGCTTTTGGCAACAGGCAATGCTTAACTGCTAACCCTAACGCTCACTGTTGCTTGCGCTAGGGAATGCAAGGTGAACACGGTAATTTCGTGTACCACCGGTACTCACCGTCGAAGGCAACGTCGACGTAAAACACTCGAGTAGCATTCAGGTGCTCCCGCACCAAGATGCTACTCGGGTGTTTTTTACGCTCATATGGGCCACACAACATGTTGCGCCAAAGTTCTTCGTTGCTGCAGCAATAGTGAGCTCACCCGATGCGGCCATTTTTGTCTATCTTGAGGTCAGCTCGACAGTGCCAGGCGACAAGCTAATCCGGCGAAGACGGTGGCAAGGAGGTATTTCGGCAGTGTTTTGAAGCGACTTTGCCTCGTGACGGTTGCCCGAATTTTATCGCTGAGCAGAATGACGATCCCGTTCACGAGAAAACCGATACTGTTTAGAACCGTCGCAAGGACGATCGCCTGTAAAACAATTGGTCCTGCTTCGGGCCGCATGAATTGCGGAAACAAGGCAAGCACAAAAAACGTAAGCGGTGTTTTCAGGCCACGGCTTTGATTTCGGGTTTTGGGGCATAGGCCCACGGCAGCAGGTCGTCGATCTGGCTATTTGGATGACCGTTGATGATCCTTGTGAGGACGTCTGAGAGATAGGCCAGCGGCTCGACATCGTTGAGC
>NZ_JBFRDU010000077.1:0-7358 GCF_052113965.1 Rhizobium sp. RAF56 | reverse complement strand
AAAGGTGAAGCGGCATGAGCAAGTTCCACACGCTCCAGATCCTGCGCGGGATTGCGGCGAGCATCGTCGTTGTGGATCACGCCTACCTCCGCCAGTTGGAATGGAGCACTGTTCCCGGCACTTACAGCACGCTCGCACAATTTTCCGGAACGCTGGCGGTTGCAGTTTTTTTCGTGATCAGCGGCTACATCATGATTGCCAAGTCGGGCCAGCAGTTTGGGCAAACGGSTGCGGCGTCAGACTTTCTCATGAAGCGCATCATCCGCATCGTTCCGCTGTACTGGACGGCAACGCTCCTCGAACTCGCACTGCGCTATCACAAGGGTGCGCATGTTGATCCGTGGGCGGTATTCGCATCGCTGCTCTTCTTGCCGATGGGCGTGCCGGCCGGCGGCTACATGCGTCCTCTTTTGGGCGTCGGCTGGACGCTTAATTATGAGATGTTCTTCTACGTCATATTCGCGGCCGCCCTGCTGTTCGGCAAACGGATCGGCCTTTCTTTCCTATTGTCCACGCTCGTCGCGTTAGTCGCTTTCGGTGCGGCGTATAAACCTCTGACGGACACCGGTCCGCCGCACACTCTGTTTGGCTATTGGACCGATCCGATCCTTCTTCTCTTCGCTGCAGGCGTGGTCATCGGACTTTTTCCGGCGTTTTTTGCCGGCTGGGAGCAGCGCATAAGGCATCCGATCCTTATAACCCTGGCACTGCTTGTATTTTGCCTGTCGGTATTCCTTGCCGGCAAATTTGCCTTTCCGCTGCATCTGGGTTGGCAGCTGGCCGGATGGACAATTTGCGTGCTTGCAGTGGGCTTCTGCATCTTCGGTCGGCAATCCCTCGACAGCGGGTTTGCCGGCGCGGCCAGCCTGCTGGGCGACATGTCCTATTCGCTTTACCTCTTCCACTTCTTCTCAATCGTAGCCGTGGAAAAGGTCTGGTGGCTGCTGTTCGGCAAGCAATTCTCGACCGTCTTCGTTTTCGCCGCTTATGCCGGCTCCGTTGTCTCGGCCTATGCAATCTATCATTTGATCGAACTGAATTTCGTGCGTTTGGGCCGGCGGGACAAGGGTGGTGGGCGCGGTGAAGCTCTCGCCCATCTGCCTCAAACAAACGCAGCCGAAAATTCTGGAACGATGACACAAAGTCATCCTCAGCCGCGCACGCTCTGGACCAGATGAAACGAGCGCTATCGTTGGGGCCGGCATCCAGAGGTATTGGAGTCGCTCATGGAAGACAATCGCTACGTCGCCACTCCTCATCGAAATGGCACTTGGACGGTCGTGGATACCGCGACTGGAGAGGACGTAGAGGCCAGCGGGATAGTGATGCTCTTCCTAACCGAGGCTCTGGCTGACGTTCTAGCGGAGATGCTCAACACGGATCCTCTCTCTGGCGACCCGCAAGACCAGCGCGACGCCAGTTCCCCACGGTCCAACTCGATAATCTACGGTCATTTTCAGTCTAAGAAAGGTTAGCTAACGCTGCCCAAAGCGGAGTGAGGGTGGCACCGAGGATCCTGCCGGATCCTCGCGCCCAGATAGCCGATCCATAACGAACATTCGCAGCGGCTGCGCTCATTTGCTTTGGCCCAATATTTGACGACCTGAGAGCCTTACCGGCTGAGAGTGATGATGATAGAATCGTCGTATGCGCAAACAAGCATACGGTAGCGGAACCCACCTGGGCAGTTTGAGGGCGGCGCTAGTGACGTCAGCTCTCTTCATTACTACCCAAGCGCAGGCGACCGATTCCTACACTGCCCTGTCGCACGCCGTAGTCCTCGCCACCGTCTCGCCCGATCTAATCGACACGACTAAGATCGACCCAAGGCCTTTTGCCAGGTGTTTCAAGGCTCTAGGTCTAACTGAGAACGACCTCAAGGCCACCATCAAGGCTGGTACTCCTGGACCGCGTGTCAAGCGTTGCTTCGACAGCCTCATTGGTCTGTAGATATAGCGACGAGTGGACCAACTCGTTGACGTTCATATGGCTATTCTCGCGCACTGAGCGAGCTGTTGTACCAACTTAACTGTCCAAAATGTGCTCACCTTCCCGCTTGCCTATCAATGTTTACAGGCTTGGAGACGTCGGAGTTTACGACACTCGATCATGCGAGGCGCAAAAATAGACGCCTTCAGTGTAATATCCCGAGAATACTGCCGTTGGTGAGCCAGGAAAGGATCGCGATGCTAGGCAATCTCCTATCCCTTGTTACCGTGCTATCCTGTCGCTTCTTCGCGGCACCGGGTACCTCCTTGCCGCAACAGGCCTGCATAGCTTGCTATTGCCCCTGCGCGGACAGGCGGAGGGCTTTTCCAACGGCGTCCCTCGGACTGCTCGGAACAGCGTCGTTATCGGCTGCATCTGGCACCGCGACTTGTTCGCCGGATCGGACACGTCCGCGCGTTCGGCACCTTTGCGGCGTCTAGTGCGATCTACGCGGCCTGGCTGTGCCTTTGCCGGTCCTGCAACAACATTACGACCGCGAATACTCTGAAAGAGCCATTGGTTTGCCTCGAATGCAAAAGCAACCAAGTCACGCTTTGATGATTCGTCTCTGGCGACCGATGGCTTAGCAGAGAGAGGGGACATCATGTGGGACGACCTCAGCCCGAACCTCACATCCTATCTGTGTCGTCAATGCGGGACCTACGCTATGGTCTACGAGAAGAGCGGCAGGTCTTGCGGCTAAGTGGCTGGCTAAGGCAGGCGCAGCGCTAACGCTTCCACCGCAAGCGTGCCCATAACAGGAATTCCTTGTGGCAGCGGTTGATTGAAGGAAACCAGCGGTTTGGCTGGCCCAGGTGGCTCTTGTTTTATTGCGGCGCTGGAACTTTTGCGAAAAGTCTAACGTTTAAGTGGCTCTCAAAAACCCATTGCGACGACGAGAGGCTAGCAATGAGGACCCCTAGAGCCCCAAGAGCCAACAAAACACTTCAGATGATCGTCACGGATGAAACCGCATACGCGACTATTCTGGCCCAAAAAATCGCCCGCGATGCGAAAACCGCCCGACTTCGTGAACTACGAATAGCTCGGGAGGCGGAGCTCACGGCAGAAGGCTCAGCTAAGAAGTAAGGGTGGGCCGGCGCAGGCGGGATGATAGTTGAACCTCCCTGGGCGAGCGAAGAGGGGCCGCTGCGCCCGCACAACCCTCTTTTCTTTGCCTATAGAGCAAAAGCCCTACAAAACAGGTCTTCCTACTGCCAAAGAGGTAGCTCTAGGTGGCTCACCTGGAAAGTTTTCCTTAACCATGCCCGCGCTAGATTTGAGCGGACGAGACCGGATGGCAGGAAGTAGTCTCCCTCGACTCCCCACGTCACACACCGGACCTGTGTACGCACCTGCAAGGGCGAGTTTAAGAATGCAGCTCGCCCTTTCTCTTGTTCGATTTCGCACAGTCGCTTGTGCGCTGGAACAAAATGCAAGACAACCAGTTCTGAATGCGGGCCGCGGGCAGGATTCGATCCGCCATAGCATCACCGCACCCCTTCCATACCGGGATGCTCGCGGCCCACCATGACCTAGCGAGGACGACATGGGCGGAACGAATAGAATCTATAGGATGATCGCCACGGACGAGGCCGCATACACCGCTATTGCGGCTCAAAAGCTCGCCCGCGATGCTAAAACCGCCCGCCTTCGCGAACTGCGGGAAGCGCGGGAGGCCGAGCTCGCCGCCAAGGGAACCAGCTCGAGCGCATCGAGCACTAAGACTTTCCGATAATTTCTTCCGCTAGCCAGATCATGCTAACAATAGCCTCGGCGCGACCGGGCGCCATTGAGGTAACCGAACTTGCCTCTCTCCTACGGTCTCCCGCCACTGCCGGATCGGGTGGCGCACCTACCAGGGCGAGCTTGTCTCCTCGACGCTCGCTCTTTCTTTGTGGCCATCAGGCTCCGCACGGAAACATCCGCTCCAGTCCGGGCAACGCATACAAACCGAAATCGGCGAGAAAAGCCGTATCCTCAGTGCCGTTGTTGTCTGCGGCTATCGCGGCGAACACGAGGTCAACGTTAATGGCGACGTTGTTGGGCGGGCACCACGACCTCGCGCTGCCTAGCTCGTTCTGCGTGATCAACCCCCTGATCACTCCCTGGATATAAGCAGTGACGACCGGATCCTGTCCGTAGAGCGTCCTGGCATCGCCAAGCCTGGTCACCGCTATAAGGCGATTCGCATCCTCTTCAATCTTCGTAGTATCTGCCCGAGCCACTCCCGGAAACACCAGGCCGAGCACTAAAGCCATGGCTAGCCGCATTGTCGTTCTCCTAGCAGCATGCCGGCGCGTCAACCTTAAGGACGTCGCCGATGGAAACTTAGAAGGCAAAAAAGCCCGATTTCAGGCTAGGCCAAGTTCACCCCAAAGCGTCAACATACGACAGCAGCAGAGCGCAGCACTTTCTCATAGATAGAGCGACACATAGAGACTTCAGACGCGATCCTGTGCTCTCCGATATAGCCCTCGCTCTCACATCGCGCTCTATGAAGAACAGGCAAAAGCGATTGATTGAAACTCCGATGGTACACCAGTGTTAGCTCAATTGCGGGTTCGCATACTCCAGAGGTAATCGAGACAGCCCGTGCCAGAAGATCGCATCGCCGTGCTCTCGTCGAGGATGAAGCGCTATTGCGGATGTGGCTTCTATCAGGGAATTGGTTTGCGCCTAGATCGACGATTTGGACCGCCAGCCGCTGGACCAAGGAAGCAGCCAAGGGCTGGATCGGCTCAGACCGTACCCCTGCCGGCTTTGCCCTATTTCCCAAGGATATTGCGATGCCGCCCCGCGAATGGGCCGAGCGATTCTTCAACGTTGTCCGCTGGACAGAGATGGAAAAGGGCGGCCATTTCGCCGCGTTGGAGCAGCCAGCGGCGCTTGCTGAGGATATTCGCGCCTTCTTCCGCCCTTTGCGATAAATCAATCCCGCTATCCGCAAACGGACCCTCCAGGGAAGCTGCCAACACGATCAGCGCGGCTCGCTGCCTGAGGCCGGGGCACCACCGCTTCCACTTGGAGACGGAGATCGATCCGTGGCCTCGGGAGGACGGCTGCCGCCCGCGGCCGGATTGTTATCAAATGTGCCGGCGCCGGACGGTTCTGCTGTAGCAGAGCCGGTTGCCAGGGAGCCTGTCGAGCGAGAGTCAGTATCAATGCGCTCTCCCCAAAATTCGACGGCGCCCCACGCGATCATTGCCAGAATTAACCCGCCGATCAGAACCGCGAGCACAGGCTTTCCAAGGTTTCCCTGCCGCGCTTTGGTCGCGGTTTCGTTGACTATCCCCTCTTGAGCCTGGGAACGGTTGTTGTTTCGATCGTTCTGCATGAGTTCCACCTTACAGCGTGGTTGCCATACCAACAAACCCTATGAAAGCCGACAAGTTCCGACCGTCTGATCGATCCTGCTATCATGGCGGGAACCAATCACCTGCTGACGACTCCGGGCCTGTCGGCGGCCCGTGTTGTCAGGCAACCGCAGGGATCCATCCAGTGACAACGTACAGGGGCCTACCCTGAACGAGCCGGCACCAAGTGAGGAACAAATTCATTCGCTTCCGTCCGCAAGGCTTTGCCTGCGGCTCGAAGATCATTTCGCAATTCGGGATAAATCTTACGAGCCCTGTCGCATTGAAAGCCCCACCCTGGCCTTCCTCTTGGCTGTCTCAGCAATGAGACACTTTGTCCCCATGCCAGCTAGATGGAGACCGCTTTTCAGGCCATGCCAATCGCGGACCTACTAGCTCCGTAGATAAGTCGGCGCGATCTCGTGCTCCTTTTCACGGGGGCTTTGCTCGTTCTGGAAGTTCCGCCGTGCGACGCCCGACCACTGGCGGATCAATGCGCCACGTTAGCCCATGGGCGGCGGGGATGATTTCAACAAGATTGAGTTCCCTCGGAACATAGATCTCTAAAATCGGTTTTCGCCTATACCAAAAAACCCAGGAGGCAAGCATGTTTTCGAGGATCTTAGCAATTTCGATTTTAAGTCTTGGGATTGCAGCAACTGGCGCGTTAGCTGAAAACAGCAGTGGAAGCGGCGGTACGAAGGGCAGCACCAGTTCGCCCGGTGGCAACGCTGGCTTGGCGAGCCCTTCAGATCAAAAGGGCAGCCCTAAAGCCGTCGATCCAAACTCCACCGGCAGCACCAGCGCCCCGAACTCCCATGGCAAGTCGCAAGACTGCAATGGGATCTCGACAAACAAGAATACCACCGCCATGAAGACCGACCAGATGAACAGCAGCAAATCGACGGATTGCCGCTAAGTGTCGCTGCAAAATGGCCGCGGTAGCATGCGGGTCCTTTTGTAGGGACGTATCAATTGGCGACCTGCGATATTTGAGCAAAAACGCTGCATCCATGGTACTTTCAGAGCCGCCGCCCAATACTTGTCGGCGGCGGTATCGAACCACAGCCGCCGTTGGTAGGGTGCGCTAGTTCGCTCAAAAATTCTATTCAGATTTCTCTGGATCCGGTTGCTGGATGGTGCTCGGTGGCTCCCCACCCTGTTGGCCTCCTCATCGCATTCCCCTACGATAACGTTGCCCGACCGCGGCAGAACCCGGCGCGCCAGTATCCCTTCCATGCATCTCGGCAAATGCCATGTTGATCCCATCAAGTTCGGTTGGCAAGACCGACGGCGGCAGAGTGCGAAAGCCTGAACCTCTTCGAAACCGGACACTTTTCGACATCGCCCAAATGAACAGAATTGCCACAAAGTAGCCGCTGCAACAGGCCGATTCCTGACCTTCACGGCAAGAATGTTCGCTTTTCGTGTGGTGTCCTCCCAGCGGACGGTCGGCCATCCGGCCCCAAACCGGCCATTCATGCGCGGGTCATCGCGCGGTTCGAACGGGCGCGCGAGGCGTTTTTCATTTTCTTAGTTTCTGATATCGTCCGGCGCTCGAACGGGAGTAGGCGTAATGTTCGTGGCGAGTTTGGTTCCGGGCAACCTCTATTGGGCCAGGTCTTTAAAATATTTCGACGGCAAGATCACGGTTGTGGAGATCTCCACCGTGTTCGGTGAGGATCCCGAATTTTGGACAGTCGCGGTTCTCGGTTCCGACCAGCATTTCATGCCAGGCGATTTCGAGATATTCGCGCCTGTCGAACCCCCAGTAGCGTTTCCAATGCGCCATGCCGTGGAGTAGCGCCGCGAGCGCTGCTCTCAGTTCGACGCTCGAGTGGCGGCAATGCCCCCCTAGATCGTCTTATACGCCAACTCGCTGACCTCGACTCTTTGGCCTTCCCAAAACGCGGTGAATCTGAATCTCTGGGGCAAACTGGAGGTTTACGATGCGACCGGGGATTTCGTTACGTGAAGATTTTGATGGAGAAGGTCTCCGGCGTCTGTCGCGGC
>NZ_JBFRDU010000076.1:0-7748 GCF_052113965.1 Rhizobium sp. RAF56 | reverse complement strand
AGCTTCTCGCTGACATCCTCGCCGATCCGATGCAGGTCGTTGCGGCAGCAAGGACAGGCATGGTCATCGATATCGACCACGATCTCGATGCGCGGCAGATGGGCTGGCAGCGCACCTCTGTTTGTGCGCCGCTTGGCAACTTGCGCCTGTTGCAGAGCAGTGGATGCTTGTTCCTTCTCTTCCAGCCAGACAGCCTCAACTTGCTCGGCCTCTTCAAGACCAAGCAGAAGCTGGTCCTCGGGAAGCGTCTCGGCACGACGGCCGAAGCGGTGGCGCTGCAATTCCTTGATGATCTGACGAAGGCGGGCATTCTCTGCCTCGCGCGAAAGCACCATGCCGTCGATATGGTCCTCTGGATTTCATGAGCCTTCTCCGATTGAGGCCCACAGAGCGTATCAGTTTCTTCGTATCCCGTGGTCCAGCCCGAGGGGTTCACTCCAATCCCGGCTCAGTTCCGTGTCATCGTGACCCGTCGTCCGAAGTATGCGTGCCGCGCCTGCACCGACGGCGTCGTGCAGGCTCCGGCTCCGGCACGCCTGATTCAGGCAGGTTTGCCGACGGAGGCCACGGTCGCCCTGGTCTCCAAGTACGCCGATCATCTCCCCCTGTATTGGCAGGCTCAGATCATGAGCCGCCAAGGCACGTCGAAAGAACCATCCGGCCGATAGCCCTCAATCGTACGAACGCGCTCCAAAATCTGGTTCACTCGATGAGCCGGCGCGGGAACTGCCACGACAATGCCGTGGCTGAAAGCTTCTTCAATCCGTTGAGCGAGCGGATACGCCGAAAGGTCTATCGCTCTAGGGACGAAGCCAGGCAGGATGTCTTCGACTACATCGAGATGTTCTATAACCCGAAGCGCAAACATGTCAGGAACGGGATGCTACGCCCGTCGAGTTCGAAAAAGCAGCAGAAAACCTAACCCGAGGGCGTCTACGCAACTCGGGGCTATTCAAGACTCACTTTTTCAATAACCTGGGGAACACCCTCATGCGCAGCACCTCCGCGACTTGTCGTAAAGGTCGAGTGAGTCGCCAACTCGAGCTATTCAGGATCGCCGCGTTTTGTTCCAAGAGTTCTAGCTCACGCAACGACGACGCTTCGAGATTTTGTTTCAATCTGTCGGTGAGCTGGATCCAATCCCGCTCCTTTTCCTCCATCTCCATGGTCAATGACCCTAGCTTCGCCTCGCTGCGTGTCAGTGTCAAGGCTCGGGCATTCTCGACAGCCTGCAGAGCCAACGAAGCTGATGCAGCTGTAAATGAATCAAGTTTTGACGTTTGCTCAGCCCGCAGCAAGTTCGCGAATTTCGAATAAAAGCTATCGTCAACTGCTTCTGAGTACCGAGATTTCAAGTCGCGGCTAACCTCCCTCAGCCGGCATAGTTCATCCTCTATTCCGGTCTGGTCTTCGAACTGTTGAAATGGGGCGGCTTGCATCTTGTCAAATTCGATCGGCTGCCCAGTGTCGTAAACGAATACAGGTTTATCGGAAACTGCCGCATCGACAACTAGACTGGATGGTGATGTGACCACCATATCTACATATGGCATTACGCGGGCCAATGGAGTGTCTGAAAGCACGCCGGCCAATTCGTCAAGGATACGCACGTTCGTGTTTCGAACGGCTGCAAACGTCTCGGCGCTGTCCGCGGGATGCGGGCGGATAAGGAAGAGTGTTCTCTCATTACGTGTAATAGCGGATTCCAACTCGCCTAAAAAACGATCACTAATGTTGTCGATTCCCCAGCGCTCACGAAGGTTCTTTGTCCCAACAAGTATCGTCCGATCGTAGCTGGAGGCATCGAAACCGAGCCTCGCAGCGAGCCCAGGGTAAGGTCCGATCAACTGATCACTGAATTTTGGTGATCCAATCGGAAATGCCTGTTCAGGCGGAAAGACACCCCAGGGCACTTCCGCTTCAAATATCTTGTGTTTTCGATCGTTCAGGCGCCGCTCGTCTTCTCGGCCCCACGTAAGTACACGCTCAGAGGCAAACGTGAGAATTCGACCCGCAAATGATCGTGGCCAGACACCATGCTGCAGCAAATATGTGTGGCATCCATGGAGACGCGCAACGGCAACCGTCTCATGGGATTGTAAGTGCCCCCATCCCACAGACGACTCGGCCCCAGAAATTAATAATTCACCCTTCAAGTCGTGCCAAGGTAGCTCGCCCACATCAGAGTATTCGACTACCTCAACTCCTGTCCTCGCGAGGAAGGACCTGATAGCACGAAAAATGTCAGGGAAAATGAACTCGGGTCGGATCAAAAACCGGCAGTTTTTTCGAGGTATAACGTCTAAAAGCGGTCGCAGTAGAGACCACTCCTGGGCGTGATGAATGTTGAAATTAAAACGACGACCGTTGTTGCTCCCGAACTGAACGCGCTTTGTTTTTCGATATGCAACGTCAACGATGAAGTCGATGGCCGGTTGGATGTCGCTAAAAGCTCCCGTTGTTTCCTTCTTTTCAAAAACTAGATAAATAGGCTCTCCGGCTTCGGCATCCGAAAAGAGGTCTGAGGCGATCCACCGGTGGATTAATCGGTGTTCATCTGTTGTGGGGAAGGATTTCCGGGTCGTGCCGCTCGCAAACGCATTTCGCTGCATAAGTCGCAATCCGGCGGCTTCAAAGGCTCGTGTCCATGTCGGGATTGGCATGAGCGTTGCATGGAGGAGATTATCAAATGCGCTCGGGCGAGTTGAGATTGACACGACCAAAAAACGGTTTGTCAGGATGGCCAAGTTGTGAACGGCCCTTGCAACATGCTCCCTATCGATGTGTTCAAGTACGTCAAAGCACGTTGTTAGATAGGGACCTCGTGCCGGATCAACTGCTCTCAACACGCGATCAAGTTGGTCTCGCCCAAAGTCAGAAAGGTTGAAGTTGATCACATTGGAGTTTGGCAGACTCCCGAAGTCGGTTGTAGTTGTTTCAATGCCGTATTTCTTCAATTCTCTGCCTAAGCCACCGCTCCCTCCGCTGACGTCGAGCAACCTAGTGCAAGTAAAGCCTTTACAGAACTCTGCAACGAGGGGCGGCAAGACATTTCGGTCAAAGCTCGTGTGCTGTCCGCGACGCAGACGGTAAGCATCATTATAGACCGCTGAATAGTCGGTAACGGAAGCGTACATGGAGGAGTCCTGCATCGTGGGGTCAGATCGGTTTACCCAGATTGAATGTTAGTGCATTCGGTATTGGTGTACGATTGATTACCGACGTCTGAAATGCGTAGCCGGCCAAGGCGGCCTGCAGTCCACCGATGACTGCGGTCGATGACGTCCTTCGCCTCTCTGATTTCGCCATTGAGCAACTCCTCGCAGACCTTTCGGACTTGCTTCGATTGGATAGATCTCCGCAACCGGCACGCCGTAGTCACCCTGTTCCAGGATCAACGTTTCAGGATCGACGCTTTTATGCGTCTGAAAACTGCTATACCTTCATCGTCACTTCCGTCCTTTCCCAGCGAGGAGATCAACGGCAAAACTCTGCCGAAAAGCAATCCAATGAGGGGTTAGAACAGCAGCAGCGGAGCGGATCGTTTGAGTATTCGAACGGCCTTGCCAACAGCCTTTAATCCACGCCCCACTGCCCGCACAGGGAACGACGCACGCCAAGACGAGCTGGCATAGACCGCATCCAGATCAGCCTGCAACCGCTTTTGTTCCGCATGAGCGTCTGAAAGCGCCATCCGAGCGGCAGCTAAATCATTAGTAGTGGCAGCTAAATCGTTGGAGGCGGCAGCTAAATCATTGTTGATCGCTTCTATTGCCAATTGTTGACCCACGACCAGTTTTCGATTTGCTACGATCTCTTCTTCAAGCGGAGTGGAGCTGAGAGACCAGACGTTGGTCTTTTCGTCCGATGCCCGGCTTGAGGTTCCGCTAAAGGGCATGATGTTGTCGACGACAAGCGCTTCACGCCCGGTTATCTTGCGGCTGCCGAGTTCGTTCCTGACTACAGGGAGCTTCCGGAGAATGCAGAGGGAGTTTACGAATTCGACGGAATGGATTGTCGCCAAGTCTCCTTCGTCAAACGTGACCGAATATTTTCTAGAGAACGCAGAGAGAGCTTCGATGCGGTCGCGTGGTAAGCCCCAATGCTCTTTGTTTACGACATCGAGCAGCCGCTTGAAAAAAGACATCGAGGAGTAGGGATCATTAAACCCTCCCTCGTAGCCTGCCCAATAACTGCAATGCAGATCCTCCGCAATATATATTCCGCCCTCGGCCAAATTTCCGAAGTATCGAGCGAAGGAGCGCACGATGTCCGACGACATGTGAGACCCGTCATCGATAATAATGTCGTATTTTGAAGAACAGGAGAGGATTTTACTTTGGGTTTCGTCCGAGTTGGAGTCGCCGACGATTACCTCAATAACATTGTCCTCGAAACGCAATTGCGAGCAATCCGGATTGATATCGCAGCCAACAATGGCCTCGGCCTTGGCAAAATACTTTCGCCATATTTCAAGCGAGCCGCCATTCATGACTCCGATTTCAAGTAGCCTAACCGGCTTGTTGCGGAAAGGCGCAAAAAGCCGTTCATAGACGTCGAGATAGATCGACCACTTGTCGGAAACTTTGCCGTCGTGCTCGATGTAAAGCTTGTGAAGTTTTCCGGTGGGGTTCAGCACCGCCCCTGTTGTTGTGGTCATTTCGAGTGATCCGGCCGTTTTGCGGCGCATACTACCTCCCTGACTCGATCTACCAAGCCGGCTGTTTCGACCCACGATACCCGCGAACTTCGCATCTGAATACGAAAAATGCAGGATTTTATCCACAATATCGAAGCGCGGGCGAGTTAAGCAGCTTTCCGCGCCAAGGCGTCTCAAGCAGGCGGCCGAACCCACCGCATGGCCTCGCTGCCGCAATTTCAGCTTCCTATGGGCTAGGGCCAAGTCGTGCATGATTGCTCGCGTTTCAGCTCTGTATTCCATCTTCCGATGGCGTCTGTAATGAAAGCTCGATATCCGCCTTGGTCGCCCCGTCATCGTCTGAAAGACCCATCGCGCCAATAACTTCCACCAGGGGATTGCCTCCCAGCTCATTTCTTTGGCTATGTTTCGGGTTGTTCTGAACGATTCCCCTCCCTTGCAACCGCCAAAAATGCGCGCGCATCCACTCAAATTGCCAAGTAGTGAAGGCGCACCAGGCGAGCCGGGGAATCGGACCCCGCTTATTCAGCTTGGAGGACTGTGAAAGACTTAGTAAAAACAATGCAACGTGTCGCTTGTTAAAGTTCGCGGGTGGTATAGTACCACTCGAGAAATGACACGGAGAAACCCATGGCGTGCGCTATGGCGATTGACCATTGCGTTTCGCTGCCTCCCATGCTCACAGGAGGAAGGGCTATCACTGTAAGAGTTCGCGGTTTGTCAATCGAGGCCCTAAAACTCTTACGCGGAGATGGAGAGGCATTTCGCTACCGCTTGCGTATCCTATGTCGCGTCCGGACGGAGTGCAAAATTTCGTATAAGGGGCGTTGTTTCGGCACCTCACGCAGCTGACTCGCAAAATCGCTCTAAAGACGTAGCCTCGTTAAGGCCGAACGCTGTGGCAAGAACGCCACGAAAAATCTGGAGGCTCGATTGTCGCCCGGCCTCAAGCGCCAACCGGTTGGTAACGACGACCTCTAGCGTCTGCCATATGCTTTTTCAAAATCCAATTGCGTCACGAATTAAGAAATGCGAATGCTCGTCTCGATTTGCGTTGGATGTCCTGATGACAATTTATTCGATATGGCCAGCGTTTGCCTCCGTGACGCTCATTCTGATCATAGCTGGGCTGCCAGCATTTGGCCGAGTTGGGTTTGCTACGAACCCGGAAGCAAGATTCAGAAGTTTAGACGGGGCGCGAGGATTTCTGGCGCTGGCGGTAGTTCTTCACCATAGCGTCATCTACTATCGCTTCCTTCGCGATGGATCGTGGGTAGTTCCACCTTCCAGGTTCTATACGCTCAGTGGTCAGATCGGCGTTGCTTGCTTCTTTATTATCACTGGATATCTATTTTGGGGTAAGGTTGTCAGGGCAAGGGGAGAGTTGGATTTCCCACGTCTTATGATGGGAAGGCTTTTCAGGCTCGCTCCGATTTATCTGCTGATGACCGCAGCAGCTATTGCAATCAATTTCTTCCAGTCCGGTGGAGAGATACTCATTTCGCCAACGGAATACGTGATGCAGGCTGCCCAAAATCTGTCCTTTGGGCTGTTTCCATTCACAGAGATGAACGGACACAACGGGCTTTCTGTTGCGACAGCGGGCGTTACCTGGACCTTGCAATACGAATGGCGCTTTTATCTAAGTCTTCCGCTGCTCGCCGTTTTTGCGACGAGCGATCGTAGCCATCTAGCGTTCGCAGCGTTTTGCCTGCTGGCTACCCTCTTAATCGCGCTCATCGACCCCAGTACGCAATTTGTTCTATATTCGTTTTTCGCTGCGGGTATGCTATGCGCATCACTCGAGAAGAACGGCTGGGTACTGAGAGCAAACCCGCACGTTTTGTCCTTAGCTGTAGTGGTCATTTTCCTTTCAATTTTTCTGACGACCGACACAGCCTATGTGCCTTCAGTGACCCTACTGCTTGCGGGTGCAGCTTACTTCCTGATTGGCGGGGCATCCATCTTCGGAGTCCTTGTGTCGAAGCCGGCCGTTAGATTAGGCGAAATCAGCTATGACCTTTATCTGCTGCAGGGCATTGTTCTTTTTCTTATATTCTCCGTTCGCCCGATAAAAGAGTTTGGATTGGCATCCGACCTTAATCATTGGGTCGTGATCTTGGTTGCGTTGATGGTTCTGGTCATTGTATCGCTTTGCGCCCATCTCTTGATTGAACGACCAGCCGTCGACTTCGGATGCAAGCTGCAGAGACGACGAGAGTCGATCGCCGCGAGCCTTACTTCTTAGGCCAGACCCCAGCGATGGCCCGCACCTCCACGCAGCGCGTTGTATCCTTTGGCTGGCTCCGTTGCAGTAGCGCTGCCGCCTCGACGCACGTCGGAATGGGGTCACGGATGGACGCTTGAGAGCTTGATCATAGCTCATTGCTTCAAAAAGTTGGCGCTGTGTCGAGATAAATGTTGACCGAAAGAGAGACTCGCTCCATTTCAGAACAAGCGCAGGCGGGAGCTTTCACCAAAACATTCGGCCCAACGAAACCTCGGTCGAGGAAAGCCACCGCACGCGCAGAATCGTACTGGATCCTCGGCAACTGGCAGATGACGGCTACGGCCTCAAGCTGTGGTGCCGAGCATGCTAGAGAGGGGAACGTGTCAAACGGTCAATCGGCACTCAAAATTTTTTGGCACTGGAGTGCGCCCCTGAGGGTGGACAGGGATCAAGCTGCTGATTTGCCAGTCTGCCGGATATGTTGATCCTCGAACTGTTTGGGGCTCAAGTAGCCGAGCGCTGAATGAAGCCGGCGTTTGTTGTAAACCTCCTCGATGAAGTGGGGAAGGTGGTCGGCGATATCCTCGAAGGTTTCGAACGCCATCGGATAAACCGCCTCGAGCTTCAGTGTCTTCATGAAGCTCTCGGCCTTGGCGTTGTCATAGGGGCGGCCCATCGAGCCAATCAGGCCGTTGACGGTCAGTGTGTCGTAAGCGCTGTTTTGCCCCCACCTTCCGGATCAGCGTTTGATTGTCGATGTTGAGGCTCGAAAGAGAGCTTGAACATATGTCGATTTCAGAGCTTACGCTTAAATCTAGCGATGAACCGGTGCGCCGGTTTGAGGTATTCACAGGCAAA
>NZ_JBFRDU010000075.1:0-7816 GCF_052113965.1 Rhizobium sp. RAF56 | reverse complement strand
GGTCGCCCAGGCCCGTAACACGACCGGCCCATTCGCCGTCGATCATCGCGCTGCCCTCGAGCTCGAGGCCCAGCTCCTCAAAGAAATCTATCGCCGCTGCGAGGTCTTCGACGACGATCCCGATGTTGTCCATCCGCTTAAGCGCCATGCTTTCCATCCTCCACTCTTGTCTCCGGTTCAGGTCATTCACCTGTTCGGGACGCTGGCGCGGGGCTCCCTGCACCGTGGCTAAAGGGTTCACGCGACGAAGAGATGTGTCGTCCACGGCGGGAGCACCGCCGATGCGACCTCTGCAGGCGTTGGATACACCAGTCGTCCCAACCCTTCATCCAAAATCCGGACATGTTCGGAGCAATTGGCGCGAAGTCGTAGGACACGTCCGTTGAGTTTCCAGTCGAGGTAGATCGCGTCGTCGTCTGAGGGCAGCACGCGTCCTGCGTATCCTGGACAGGAGGCAAGCAGCGGCACGACGTGTTTCCTCCGCACTTCGAAAAGGCGCTGGAGGAAGGATGCCCAGGCGACGCGGATCGGCCCCCCGGCCTCGTCCCATATGATCTTGCAGTTTTCGAAGGTGGCAAGATCGTTGGGATCCGGGGTGTCTTCCGGACGATATCCCTTCGGAAGCCCGCCAAAATTCGCGGCCTCCTTGCGACGACCGGCCGCCACCGCCCTCGCAAGCTCTCCTTCAAAATCGGTAAAGAAGTGAAACCGGCGCTCGCTGAGGTGGTCGTCGCCCATAAAAAACAGCGGGATCTGTGGTGATAGGGCGAGGATCTCCGTCAAGACCTTGTGGCATCGTTCGCCGATAATTGTGTGAAGGCGGTCGCCCAGTGCGCGGTTGCCAACCTGGTCGTGGTTCTGCAGAAAATGCACGAAGGCTGGAGCAGGAAGAGATGCCGTAGGAGGAGGCTCGATCCTTAGCAAGCGCTTGCCTTGCTGCAGGTAGCCTTCGGCCAAAGCCTTCTTCACCTTCGTCCACGGGTCGTGCCTGAATGCCTCGTAATAGCCGCCGGATTCTCCGGTTGCCGCCACATGTACCGCATGGTGGAAGTCGTCGTTCCAGTCTGCGACGAACAGGCGCCTGCCTCCTCCGAGGTCTGCAAGCAGATCTGTGCCGTTGGCGGGGTTTTCCGTGATCAGATGGATCTGCCGGTCTGGGAAGTGGTCGCGGACGGTTTCGGAAATCTCCTGCAGGATATGGCGGTCGCTATCGTCTTCCATCTGGTCGACGGCGTCTAGTCTCAGTCCATCGAGCGGGAATTCCGCAAGCCAGTAAATCACGTTATCGATAAAGAAATGCCGAACCTGCTCTCTCTCGAAGTCGATCTTGTCGCCCCATGGCGTCGGCGCGCCCTTCCTGAAGAACTCAGGCGCGTACTGTGGCAAGCAGTTCCCCGCCGGTCCGAAATGATTGTAGACAACGTCGAGAAACACCATCAGTCCATGACCATGGGCGATGTCGACGAACCGACGAAAGTCGTCGGGCGTGCCATAGGCGCTATGCGGCGCATAATGGAAAACGCCATCGTATCCCCAGCCTCTGCTGCCTGGAAAATGCGCAAGCGGCATAATTTCGATGGCGGTGAACCCCAATTCCGAAAGCCGGGGCAGATGCTCGATCGCGGCTTCGAAGGTGCCGTTCGCGGTGAAGGTGCCGATGTGGATCTCGTATACAACCGACTCCTCCCACGCTCGGCCCCGCCAGCACTTGTTCTCCCAATCGAAGCCGGCTGCGGTGCAGACGGTAGAAGGACCGGACACGTCGGCTTGGAACCGCGAGGCCGGATCTGGAACCCGCGTTCCGTCGGGAAGCACGAACATATACGATGCACCGTCGCCCACCCCGTCCACCTCGGCGCCGAACCAGCCAGCCCGCTGCAATTGCATGCTCACTAGACGACCGCCGAGCTCTACCGAGAGTGCCGACAGTTTCGGCGCCCAGAGGCGAAATGAGACGACATCGCCGCCGAGCGCCTGCGGTCCCCATGCATATCTCCTTGGGGTCATCTGAGCAGTCCTTGCCCGCCGTCGACGAAGATCGGCGTCCCGGTGACGTGTCTCGCCGCATCGCTCAAAAGAAACCCGATGGTCTTCGCGACATCCTCGGCCCTACCCGGCTTTCCGCCGGTGATCGGCACGCTTCCCTGCGGCCATATCACGGGAACCTCCGCCTCCTCAGGATGGCGGATTTCGGTCGACGAACCAATGTTCGTTTCAATCGCACCCGGACAAACGACGTTTATGCGGATGCCGTGTCGGCCGAGTTCGAGCGCGAGTTGCTGGGTCATCGCCACTTGGGCGGCCTTTGTCGCGCTGTAGGCGGTCGCTCCCGGATTGGTAAATGTCCGCACGCCGTTGATAGAGGCAACGATCACAATCGAACCGTGACCCCGTTCCTTCAGAAGCGGGACCATCCGGTTCAATGTCAGGAACGTGCCGCGAAGATTTACCCGGATTGTCCTATCCCATTCGTCGGCAGCGAGATCATCGATCGGCGCCCACACACCGTTGATGCCGGCGTTGGCGACAACCGCATCGAGGCGACCGAATTCATCCCTGATAGCTGCGGCGGCCCTGTTCATATCTCCTTCGGAACCGACGTCGCCGTCGACCGCAACCACCTTTGCACCTTGTCCCTGGAGACTACGGGCCAGGTTTTCCAGCGGATCGTAGTCAAGATCGAAGAGAGCGAGATCGTACCCCGTCGACGCAAGGAGTATTGAGGTGGCCAGACCAATCCCGGAGCTGGCACCTGTGACGAATGCGACGGGCCGGGCCATCCCTAGTCACGCGATCGAGGCGCGTCGCGGCCTGTCTCAAGGTCATGGAACCCAACATTTTCCGATGGGAGTTCGTTGTCCGGCGAAGCCGCCTTGTCGGTTCCGGTCATTCCGCCGCTCTTCTCGGTTTCGTTCCGGGCTTCGAACGCGCTGAGTTGGACCATCAGCTCCTTCGCTCGCAGAACGGCCGCGCCGGGATCGAGGCTTGCATCGCTTATCATTCGAACGGAAACCAATTCGCCGCCCTCCCCCTGAAATTCGACCGTAATGGTGCCCTCGGTCAGAGTGCCAACGTGGGTGTCGATCAATCGCATCGGCGTTCTCCTTGTCGCGACACAATGCAGGAGAAGGCCAGTTGTTCCTTTTCAGTTCGGCGGAGAAATGGGCGCTGGATCCTTCACCGGCCATGATGTGACCAACGACATCAAAGTCGCACAAGCTATGCACGCCGATGTTCAAGGTGACGACGGCTACCTGTTTCTCGCTCACCGCCAACCGCGGATTTGACGCGGCCTAACCACCGAAGACAGTAAAGAGAAGGAAGATAAAGGAAGCGGTTGCGAACGAGCCGGCGAGTGTGACGCTGTAGCCCATTAAAGTGTTCCCCGGTGAACGATGCCACGCTAACGGGGAATAGGACCGATTGGTTCCTCCCGCTAGCGCTCGTCGCTGTCGAGAAGGTCGACAAAGCCGTGAAGTGAGAACGCGGAACCACTCATAATGTGGAGCGTTCCCTCTTCTCGAAAGCTGGAGAGGTTCATGGACAAACTGCGACACGTCGACGATGACCTTTCAAAGACCCAGGTCATTCCCCCAATGCGGGTAGACTTGCCCCTTGCAAAGTCGACCGAGGAGCAGTTGGCCGTCCCCGCCACGATCGACGGTACCGACTTGGCGGAGGGAAATAACATGCGAGTCAACGAAATCATGTCCAAGCAGATCGCGACCATTTCGCCCAACGATTCAGCGCAATCCGCAGCCCGATTAATGGTGGAAATGGACGTCAGCGTTCTACCCGTGGCATCTCCCGTTGGTACGGTCATCGCGCTTGTCAGCGAAAGGGACGTTATGTCCTCGGTGATTGCGACCGGAAAAGCCATCACCACCTCTATTTATGAATTCATGACGCCCTGTACAGAGGTTTGCGGCCCGGATGACGACTTGGAGGGGGTGCTGAACCTGATGAGGGAAAAGGATCTTGTTCATCTGACTGTTCTCGATGCAGGCAATCACGTCGTCGGCGTGGTGTCACGCTCCGACGCGTTGCGGGCTCTGCAGCAACGGAGAGCCGCTATATGACCTTAGCGTTGATGGCAGATCAATTTTGGGAAGAAGCCGTGGTCCTGGAGGCACCGGGGCGTATCCTGAGGGTGATTAGTTGTCGCGACGCGGCCATATGCCTTCTTAACTACTGGCAGGGCGACCATCCGACCCGAAAGGCGGCCCTCGACAAATGCCAGTTCGCTCTGAACGGCAATGAGGAGCCCGAATCTGCGCGGGTTTCCTTCATCGAAGCCGCAAAGGAAGCGGGATTTCAAATCAACTCCTGGACATAAACGAGATTGGACGGGCAATGGCATCGCGTCGCACCTCGCCATCCCGCTAGCACGACCCGCGTCGGCTTCCTCAGAAAGGGCTCACGGGTTTTCAGCATTCTCCGCTCATATTCGTAGGGAGATTTCATGTCCGACAAACGACACGGCAAGATCGAACCCGGCGACTGGACGATCCTGGGGGCAACGCCGGACAGCGAGGGCATCAACTTCGCACTGTTCAGTGCCCATGCCGAGCGCGTCGAACTCTGCCTGTTTGACGAAAGCGGCGAGAACGAGATCGACAGGATCCCCCTTCCCGAATTTACCAACGAGATCTGGCACGGCTATGTGCCCGGCCTGAAACGCGGCGCATTGTATGCGTATCGAGTTTACGGTCCCCATGACCCGGAAAACGGTCATCGCTTCAATCCGAACAAGCTGCTTATTGACCCCTACGCCCGCGAGTTGGTGGGCGACATCGAATGGGGACAGGCTCAGTTTGGATACAGCCTGGACAGTGAGGAAAAGGACCTGTCGTTTGACGAGACCGACAGTGCTCGATTCATGCCTAAGTGTCGCATCGTCGACGCGTCGGAGTATCAATGGGGGGACCATGTCAAACCTTCTGTTCCATGGTCGCAGACGATCTTCTATGAGACCCATGTAAAAGGCTTCACAAACCTCCATCCATCTCTGCCCGACAAGCTTCGGGGAACCTATGAAGGATTGGGCCACAAGGAAATCGTCGCCTATATTAGAAGCCTGGGAGTGACGGCTGTCGAATTGCTGCCGATCCACTGGTTTCAGGACGACGCCCATCTTCTCGACAAGGGTTTGAGGAATTATTGGGGTTACAACTCCCTCGGCTTCTTCGCGCCTGCCTCTCGCTACTATGGACCGAAAGGTCTGAACGGCTTCCGCGAGATGGTGCGAGCGTTCCATGAGGCCGGCATCGAGGTCATTCTCGACGTCGTCTACAACCATACGGCGGAAGGCAGCGAACTCGGCCCGACCCTATCTTTCAAAGGTATAGATAACTTCTCCTACTATAGAACCCTCCCGGACGAGCATCGCTTCTACATCAACGACACCGGCACCGGAAACACCTTGAACACCTCCCATCCGAGAGTCCTGCAGTTGATCACGGACTCGCTGCGCTATTGGGCGGAAGAGATGCAAATAGACGGGTTCCGTTTTGATCTCGGTACGATCCTCGGGCGGGAACCGGAAGGGTTCGACCAGCGTGGAGGCTTTTTCGACGCCGTCGGTCAGGATCCCGTCTTATCGAGATTAAAGCTGATCGGAGAGCCTTGGGATATCGGCCCTGGTGGCTATCAGGTTGGTGGTTTCCCGCCTGGTTGGGCAGAATGGAACGACAAATACCGCGACACTGTCAGGGACTATTGGAAGGATGAGGACGGGACGGCGCGGGACTTTGCAGCGCGCGTCCTTGGCTCCGGCGATGTCTATGACCTGCGCGGGCGCAGACCTTGGGCGAGCGTCAACTTCGTCACCGCGCACGATGGCTTCACGCTGAATGATCTCGTTTCCTACAATGAGAAGCACAACGAGGCGAATGAAGAAAACAATCAGGATGGTCATACCGACAACCGAAGCTTCAATTATGGGGCGGAGGGGCCGACCGAGGATGAGGAGATCAATGCCATCCGGGAGCGTCAGAAACGTAACCTCCTTGCGACCCTCCTGCTTTCCCACGGCACCCCTATGCTACTCGCAGGGGACGAACTTGGCCGAAGCCAGTTGGGAAACAATAACGGCTATTGCCAGGACGGCGAACTGAGCTGGTTGCATTGGGAAAACCAATCCGAGAGTGCTACAGCGCTTGGAAAATTCACCAGGCGGTTATTAGCGCTGAGACAGGCGCAACCCATTCTCCGACGAGACAACTGGCGCGATGGATTGGGCGTGAAGTGGCTCAGCCCGACCGGAGGAGAGCAGACCGAACAGCAATGGGACGATGCCGGAAGCACGACGATCGGCCTGCGCCTCACGAGAGAGACGGATGGCGAAGCATGGGGCGATATCCTCTTCCTGTTCAACCCGCACGACGGCCCGGTGGATTTCCAACTGCCCGAGCCCCCGAATACCTCCTGGCGCGTGGAGATGACGACGACCGAGGCGGAGCCGTCAGGGGAATATATGAAAGGCGTGGGAAGCTTAATGCTTCAGCCTCGGTCTTTGGTTCTCCTGCGATCAGTTTGATCCGTGTCCACTTGCTGCTTCCCTGAGGAAACCCCAACGTCGAGCGGCGGAACATCCAACTGGAGACTGACGTCTAGGTCGGTGGCCCGATCGAACCGTCAGGAGCGGCAGCCCAATGCGCATGCTTTAGATCGCTTGGGCATTCTGCAAATGCCGAGAGGCAAGCGCTGTTCCGGTCAGTTCCGCAAACAGCGCTGCGTATTGCCGCGCGCTCGTTTCCCAAGAGAAGTCCATTTTCAGTCCCTGAATTCTCAGACGGTTAAATGTATCCGGCTTTGCAAATAGCTCGATCGCTCGGTCTATAGCATGCGCTAATGCCTCGGCAGTGATTGGATGGAACTGGATCCCTGTCGCTGTACGGGCCGCGATCGCCGCATCGTTGGCGTCAATGATTGTCTCGGATAGACCGCCAGTGCGCGAGACGACGGGCACCGCACCATATCGCATCGCATAGAGCTGCGTGAGGCCGCAGGGCTCGAACCGCGACGGCTGGATGAGGAAATCACTGCCGCCATAGATCACGTGAGCCAAGCCTTCATTGTAACCGATCGATACTGCAACCTTGTGAGGATACTGCTTGGCGAGGTTTCGCACCTGGTCGTGCAAATGGTGATCGCCCTCACCGCATATGATCAACCGCCCTCCAGCCTCCACCAAGTGCGGTACGGTTTGTACGAGAAGATCGATCCCCTTCTGCCATGTCAGTCGGCTAATCACGGAAAAGATCGGGCCTTCCTCCTGGTGAAAGTCGAATAGATTGATCAGATGCTCTCGGTTCAAGCTACGAGCAGCCAGGCTGTTCCGGTCGAAATTTTGGACAAGGCAAAGATCGGTGGCGGGATTCCAGACGTCGTCGTCGATCCCGTTCACTATTCCTCTCAGCTTCTTTCTGTTTGCCTTAAGGACCCCTTCCATCCCCATGCCGAGCCCCTCCCCCAGTATTTCCCGCGCGTAAGTTGGGCTGACGGTCGTGATGATATCGGCGGTCTGCACGCCGCCTTTCAAGAAGCTTGTATCGCCATAGTATTCCAGGCACTCGGTCGACTGGGCTTCCGGCGGAATTCCTAAATCCGATAAGTGATCGAAAGGAAACTGGCCCTGGAAGGCAAGATTATGAATGGTGAGAACCGTCGGCAGGCTGCTTTTCAGCCGGTAGCGCAGGTAGACAGAAGTCAGCGCGGACTGCCAATCATGCGTATGCACAAGATCCGGCTTCCAGTCGGTGATCGCGCCATCCGCAATCAAGGCACCCCCCAGCGAAAGCGCTGCGAACCGTCG
>NZ_JBFRDU010000074.1:0-9212 GCF_052113965.1 Rhizobium sp. RAF56 | reverse complement strand
CACGAACGACGTTGCCGTCGCCCATGCAAGACTCGCTTCCGGCTGGCGGACTGCGCCTTTACCGGGAGGGGGTCGAACCCTCTGGATGACTTCGAAAGGTTTCAGGTTCTACATTCCATTCTCCTTTCCAGGGCTTGCCCTGACGCAAGCTGGGTGCAAATTGAAGCGCCCGACGGGCCGAACAGCCTCTCCATTTTCCAAATGCGGCGGAGATGCTTGCCGCCGCCGGCAGCCTTAGACGCTGAAGGCGTCGCATCTCTGACGTTCGTCAGCCGTGGCGTTAGCAAGGAAAAACTACAGAACAAACTGCCGCAACGATCGTCAGTCAGCCTTAACAGGCGCTTCTGCTTCGCCACCGTCACTGGCAACTCGAGAGTCCGGGATAATTGACCACGGTCCTTGATCGCCCCAGGTCACAGGCTTAGCGGCTAGCGTTGGAAGGTTAGGTGGATGGTGCCACTCGGTGCCGTTTCCGCTTTGACTGTGTAGTCAGTTTCCAAGCCGCGCAGATCGTCCCACAGGCGGATGCCGCGCCCGAGCAATATCGGCGTGATCGCAACATGAAGGCGGTCGACAAGGCCAGCCTTGAGATAGTCGCGAACGACGGTAGCACCACCGCCTATCCTCACATCCTTGCCGTTTGCGGCGCTAACAGCCTGCTCTAGCGCATCAACCGGGGTGGTGTTGAGGAAGTGGAAAGTGGTGCCCCCGGTCATCTCTATGGAGGGTCGTGGGGTGCGGGTGAGGACGAAGACCGGAACCCGGAACGGCGGCTCGTCGCCCCACCAGCCTCGCCAGTTCGGATCATCCGGAAAGTTGTGGAGACCGAACATGCCAGCGCCCATGATCTCGGCACCCACATTCGCGAAGTATTCCTTCGCGTATTCGTCGTCGACACCCGTGGTCCCTGCTCCCGTGGTATCCTTTAACACGCGCTCACGGAACGTTCGTGTTGCCGCATATGCGCTGACGAGACGCGGCCAGTCCTCGCCGAACGGGGCTTCAGGCGTCTGGTCCGTCGTTGTCGCGAAACCATCGAGCGAGATAATGAGATCGACACGAACTGCCATCGGGCTTCTCCTTGCGGGTGGTTGCATCACAACCGACCAAATATTTCAGGGTCTGACATTAAGGTACTTGCCTTTATATCCAAGCTGGACACTAAGGCAAGTACCTTTTTATCCTTGACCGGCGCACTCGACCATTCTAGTCAAGTGCATGCCCTACCATTCGACTCCGCTCGACCTCGCCTTTCACGCTCTCAGCGACCCCACCCGCCGCGCTGTGGTGTCGCGGCTGGTCGAGGGTGAATTGCCGGTCAGCGCCCTGGCCGAGCCCTTCGAGATGGCGCTCCCCTCCTTCGCGCAACATCTTAGGGTGCTGGAAACTTGCGGCCTGATCGTCAGCGAGAAGCGCGGGCGCAGCCGCTGGTGCCGGCTGGTGCAGGCGCGCTTCGACGAGGCGGCGGACTGGATGGAAGCCGAGCGCCGGCGCTGGGGCGAGCGGTTGGATCGGCTCGAAGCCTACTTGGATAAAACGGAAGAGGATGATGAAGGGCATGGCAAACCTGTTTGAGACATGGTCGCTCGACCGCGAAATCGTGCTGGTCAAGCTGCTCAATCACCCGCGCGACAAGGTGTTTGCCGCCTGGATGGACCCTCTGGCGTTAGCGGCATGGTACGGTCCGGCCGGCCTTAATATCGAGAGCCACGAGGCCGATATCCGCGAGGGCGGAACCTGGCGGTTCGACATGGTGGGCGTGTTCGAGGGCCAGGAGCAGCGCTTCCCGAACCTCATGCGCTTTCTGGAGATCGTGCCGAACGAGCGGATCGTCATGGACTATGGCACACCCGATCCCGACGACCCCGACCGTTTCCGCACCACAGTGACCTTCGATGAGCAGGCCGACGGCAAGACGGTATTGACCTTGCGCCAGCTCCACCCCAGCGCCAAGCGGCGTCAGGTGGTCATCGGCTTCGGCGCGGTGGAATACGGGCTTCAGACGCTGGACGGCCTCGCCGCCTGGCTGGACCGCTGAGCCATGGCCGCCCGCTGCGGCTCGCGCCAGTTGGCGATGGCCAAAGCGATGTGCGGATCGAGCCGCGCCTGATTGCGCTAGCGACAGCTCGGCGAGACAGGATGCCACACACAATGTCTGCTTCCGCGCGGCCGTCTGCCGCGATCCGTGCGACAGCATGGAGGCGCAAAGCTTCCGCGTACTTTAAATGAGAGTCGTTTGGGCCGACAGCGGAGTATCATCGAAAGCCCAACGCCCTCTCAAGCGTATTTTGGCTCATCAAGCTCCTATTCATCTGCTCGGAGAACATCGGTGCCAATCTGCCTCCCGAACCGTGATCTTCCGGCGCAGGCGGCTGAGATAGATGCCCGCTGACAGTGTCCAACTGCAATTTATAGTCTGACACCCGCCCATCGCGCTGCACGATCGACAGGATGAGATCGACCGTGCGAGTTTGCGCGTCAGGATAGCCCGAATAGGTCATGGGTCCGACTTGCCTCAGCCACGCGGCGGCCGGCGAGCCATCCGCCGCCCGCAGCCGATAGCTCAAGATGGTGCTTTCCTGGCCGCCTTGTGTCTCGTCGATGATCTGCAGGTAGAGGATCCCCGCATGCTTGATCGCTTCGACCTGAACCCTCTCTTCACTGCCCGCAGGTTGTTCGATGACAATGGTCGAGGACCCGCCGAGGAAGGACTCGAAAGAGACCCTTATCGGCGCGTGATGATTGTTGATCGTGGCATCGATCGGCCGCTCGGAAAGATCGGCGAGGTCGTTCAGGCTATCCACACCCCGGACAGTCGCCACCACGGCACCGTCCACGTTGTCAGGATTGTATAGAAAATCCAGGCCGGCCGGCAGGTCAGGTTGGTTGTCGTAAGGTGTCGGCACGAAATCGTCGGCAGGCGTGATCGTGATCGTGAGGGTGGCCTGGCCAGTGCCTCCATGACCATCCGAAGCGGTATAAAGGATGTTCGGGACAGGTCCGTCGAAATTGGGTGCGGGTATGAAGATGAAATCGCCGTTCGATCCCAATGAGATGGTACCGACGCCCGGAATTGTCGCGGTCTCGCCAGGGAGATAGTTTGTCGGATCGCCATCGACGCTGAAGCCGGTGACGGTCAGCGGATCACTATCCGGATCGCTGTCATTGCCCAGCACGTTGCCGGTGACGGTCGTGTCCTCGGCTCCGTTGGCGTGGTCGTCGACGATGATTGGCGGGTCGTTGACCGGCGTGACCGTAATGGTGAGCGTCGCTGTGGTCGTTCCGCCGTCGCTATCCGAAAGCGTATAGGTGGCGACCGGGACCGCGCCGTTGTAGTTCAACGCTGGTGTGAACCTGTAGCTACCGTCGGTGCTGATCACCAGGGAGCCAATCCCGGCCAGCGTCGCGGTCTGCCCCGCATTGTAGACCGTGCCGCCGATCGCGAATTGCGTCACCCTGATGGCGTCGCCGTCGGGGTCACTATCATTGGTGATGACAGTACCGGCGAGCACGGTGTCTTCGGGGACGCTCGCGGTATCGTTCACTGCGATCGGCAGCGGGTTTCTAACGGTCCAGATGAATCTCTCCGTCCCCGACGCCCCAGACGGATCGGTGGCGGTGACCGCAACAAGGTATGGGCTGTTCTGGCTGGCATCGTGGGTAAGTGTCCCACTGATTAGGCCCGTCGCCGGATTGATGGACAGGCCCGGCGGCAAGCCGCGCGCGGAATAGATCAGCACGTCGCCGTCAGGGTCGAAGAAAGATTCTGATGCGAGGACGGGCGCCACGCGCGTGCTGTCAACGCTGTTCTGGGGGCCGATGGTGCCGCGATTTGGGTCCGGGCCGGGCGGATCGTTCACCGGCGTCACTGTAAGGGTGAGCACGGCGGTATCGGCGCCGCCATGACCGTCCGAGACGGTATAGGTCGCAACGGGTCCAGGGCCGTTATAGTTGAGGAACGGCACGAATGTATAGCTTCCGTCCGTGCGTATGGTGAGCGCGCCGACACCGGCAACGACTGCCGTTTGGCCCGCCGTATAGGTCGTTCCGCCGACCACGAACTGCGCCACCGACAGCGCGCCGCCATCGATGTCCGTATCGTTGGTCAGCACATTGCCGTTGAGCGTCGTGTCCTCCGGCGTCGTCCCGGCATCGTCTGTAGCGACCGGCGGATCGTTGACGGGCGTGACAGTGATGGTGAGCACGGCGGTATCGGTACCGCCGGCACCGTCCGAGACGGTGTAGGTCACAACCGGACCTGGGCCGTTGTAATCGGCGACCGGCACGAAGGTGTAGCTGCCGTCGGCGCCGATGGTGAGTGTCCCGACGCCCGTGACCGTCGCGGTCTGGCCCGCCGTATAGGTCGTGCCGCCAACCACGAACTGCGTTACCGACAGCGCGCCGCCATCGATATCCGTATCGTTGGTCAGCACATTGCCGTTAAGCGTCGTGTCCTCCGGGGTTGTCCCGGTATCGTCGCTGGCGACCGGTGGATCGTTGACGGGCGTGACCGTGATGGTGAGGGTGGCGGTATCGGTGCCGCCATTGCCGTCCGAGACGGTGTAGGTGGCAACCGGAACCGGACCGTTGTAATCGGCGGCTGGAACAAAAATGTATCCGCCATCCGCGTTGACGGTCAGTGTCCCGACACCTGCGACCGTCGCCGTCTGGCCCGCCGTATAGGTCGTGCCGCCAACCACGAACTGCGTCACGGACAGTGCGCCGCCATCGATATCCGTATCGTTGGTAAGTACATTGCCGTTGAGCTGCGTGTCCTCAAGGGTCGTCCCCGCATCGTCAATGGCGACCGGCGCATCGTTCACCGGCGTGACCGTGATGGTAAGGGTGGCGGTATCGGTGCCGCCATTGCCGTCCGAGATGGTGTAGGTCGCGATTGGAACCGGGCCGCTGTAGTTGGCGGCCGGTACGAAGGTTGCGTCGCCGTCGGCGCCGATCGTGAGTGCCCCGACGCCGGCAATCGTCGCCGTCTGACCCGCCGTGTACGTTGTCCCGTCCACCACGAATTGCGTCACCGACAGCGCCCCGCCATCGATGTCCGTATCGTTGGCCAGCACGTTGCCCTCGAGCGTGGTGTCCTCCGGCGTCGTCGCAGTATCGTCGGTGGCAACCGGGGGATCGTTGACCGGTATCATCGTCAGCGTCAGCGTCGAGGTATCAGTGCCGCCATTGCCGTCCGAAACGGTGTAGGTGACGATAGGGATCGGGCCGGCATAGTCGGCGACCGGTGCGAAGGAATAGCTGCCGTCGGCATTGACGGTGATCGTGCCAACGCCTGAGATCAGGTAGCCGCTGCCAAGCGTAAACGGTCCGGCCTGGCCGGCCACCGTAAAGCCGCTGACGCTCAACGGACCGCCGTCGACATCGGTGGCGTTGGCGAGAAGGCCGGTCGCGGCCGGAACGCTGAGCGTGGTGTCCTCGGTGACGTTGTTGGACTCGTCGCCATCCACCGGCGGGTCGTTGACCGGCACCATGGTCAAGGTCAGCGTCGAGGTGTCGGTGCCGCCGGCACCGTCCGAGACCGTGTAGGTGATGACTGGGATCGGGCCGGTGTAGTCGGGCGCTGGGACGAAGGAGTAGCTGCCGTCGGCGTCGATGGTGATCGTGCCGACACCTGAGATCAGGTAGCCGGTGCCGACCGCGAAAGGACCGGCCTGGCCGGCGATCGTAAAGGCGCTGACAACAGGCGTGCCGCCGTCGATATCAGTGGTATTGGCGAGAAGGCCGCTGGCGGCAGGAACGCTAAGCGTCGTGTCTTCGGTGACGGAGTTGGTCTCGTCGCCGTCCACCGGAGGATCGTTCACCGGCGTGACCGTGATCGTCAGCACGGCGGTATCGGTGCCCCCAACATTACCGTCCGATACGGTGTAGGTCGCAACCGGACCTGGGCCGTTGTAATTGGCGACTGGCACGAAGGTGTAGCTGCCGTCGGCGCCGATGGTCAGCGTGCCGACGCCGGCGACCGTTGCCGTCTGACCCGCCGTGTACGTTGTCCCGTTTTGGCCGCAAAATCGAATGCGCACAAGGAAATCTGGTCGGTCCCTTCCGGACTTCGCCATCGCCATCACGGCACACGGCACGTGAGCCCCGCGTTAACCGTGTTCCGGACCTGTTCTCTTTGAAGCGATCGAAATCCTTGAGATCCGGTGCCGGTCCTGCCAGGAAAGGGAGGCTTCGGAACCGAAGCTAGCGGCCCCAGGCAGCGCGCCAACGCTACCAGGGGCCTGACCCTCACGCCTTGACAAGAAGGAATCGGGCTATGACCAGACTACACAACTCCGCCCCCATTGGGGAAGTTCTCCACTCCGTTGGTGGTGCTGCCGCCGAGCGCGCCTCCGTCGCTGCAACGCAGCCTCGCCGTTTCGAGGCGCCGTCTGTCGCCCGGTTGGAACCGCCGGTACTGCGCCGTCATACGCATCTCGTCCGTTACCCAGACGTCGAGGCTGACTTTGACACGCTGATCGAGAAGGCGATCGCTGCCATTGCCGACGGCGAACCGGTCGAAGACGAAATCCTCGGACACTACGTCAACGTCGCCTCACTGGTGCGGGCGGTTTCATTCCGGGAAGGCAAGCTATTGGAGCAGGCGGTCGAACGCCTGTCGAAGGCCAATCCTGATCTCGTTGTCCTGAGGCAGTCGATCAAGTTGCCGCTGGTGAAGGCTGCGATTGAGGCAGTGGCCGGGAACGACTGGAGCAGCCTTGAAGGTGTCCGGCTCGATTGCGAAGCGCCAGCGAAAGGCAGCTACACTCCCGACCTGATCATCGTGAACCGGGGAAGGCACGCGGCCTCAATCCTCGACCTGAAGCGGTCACTCGCCTCCTATGGCGATACTAGTCGCTTGGAAGAGCTGAAGCTGAAGATGATGGCGGCCGCGATCATCCTGCCGGACTGGCTCTACAAGACGCAGAAACGGCTCATGATTGATACGGTCGGCGTCGCCATCGTCGACGGCGCCAGTCGGCCGAGCGACGCGACTGCCTTTTCTACGAAAGCGGGAATTCATTTTGCTGAACGGCGTCCCGCGACTTCCGCGCATGTTGCGCCCGGTCGCGACGATGTCTCGTCGCTCTCTGATGTCACGTCGCGCTCTATAGTCGGCGCCGCGACGGCAACGTATCCCCTCTCCTGGCGCGGAAATTATTTCCCCATGGGCTCACAGATTGAAAGTTGGCTGTTAGAAACTGTTTACAACCGACCGGCTAGGATCGGCCCCGATTGCTTCTGGAGGAGCTATTTCATGACCAAAGTATTGTTTTATGCGCGCTATTCGACGGACCGCCAGAATGAGGTCTCGATCGAGACACAGGTCGAACTCGGCAAGGCATTTGTTGAGCAGAGAGGCTGGACACTGGTCGGGACCTATTTCGACTCGGCAGTCAGCGGCATGAACTTCACGTCGCGTCCCGGCATCCAGAAGCTCCTGTCGCATGTGAGGCGCGAGCGGATCGATGTTGTTCTCTGCGTCACCGTCGACCGTCTCTCGCGCGACGTCGAGCATAGCTCAAAAATCCTCAAGGAACTCCGATATCGCGACACCGACTCTCTGGACCGTCCATGCCGGAACGGCCGTGCAGGACATGGAGATGGCGCTGCGCGCTATCCTCAGCCAGGAACTCGTCGAGCAGATCCGCTATCGCACACGCGAAGGCATGAAGACGGCAGTACGCCAAGGGAAGGCGGCAACCTGCCTTGCCTACGGCTATGCACTGTCACAGCAGCGCGACGCCAACGGCGACCGGATCAAGGGCCTGCGCGACGTCAATCCGGCCGAGGCCGAGATCGTCCGGCGGATCTTCAAGATGTATGCCGACGGAACTTCTCCTCGCGATATCGCCCATATCCTCAATAAGGAAGGTGTAGCCGGCCACAAAGGTAAGGCCTGGCGGGACACCGCAATTCGCGGCCACAAGAGCATCGGGACCGGCATTCTTAACAACGAAAGCTACATCGGTCGCATCGTCTGGAACAAGCGGCAGTACCGCAAGAACCCGCAGACTGAGAAGCGGACCGCGCGCATGAATGATGCGAGCGAATGGGTCTCAGCGGACGTGCCGTCAATGCGCATTGTCAGTGACGAGCTCTGGGCTCGCGTCCGCGCCCGCGATGCCGAGATCGGCGTACTCTATGGAGACGCCAGCACCAACCGCCTCAATGCCACGCAGCGCCCGGAATACCTTTTAAGCCGTATGCTTGAATGCGCTGAGTGCGGTGGGCCTTATGCGATCTCCGGCAAAGATCGTTATAGCTGCACCAACCGCAAGAAGCGCCTACCGATCGAGGAACTCGACGGCGCCTGCTGCGGCAACAGCAAGACGATCACGCGCCACGAACTCGAAGAGCGCGTACTGAACTGCATTCCCGCCGCCTTTTACTCGATGGAGATTTTCGACAGGGTTTCCGCGACGATGATCGCGCATGAGGTCTCAGTGCTGAAGCGCTCCCCTTCCCGGCGGGCCGAGCTTTCAGCCGAGCTGAAGGCGACTACCCAGCGCCAGAACAGCATCATCCAGCAGATCAGTGACCGGGCCGCCGAAGGTCGTCCTCGTCTCGCCGCCCTCGATGATCAACTGGACGAACTGGAAGAGACGCGCCTGAAGCTGGCCGGCAATCTCACCGCACTCGACGAGCCGACGGAAGATTTTCAGGCGAAGATTGCCAAGGTGAAGGAGCAATTCAATCCCGCCAATGTCGAGTTGAGCATTCGCAAGCTGATCTTCCTTGCCCGCAACAATGCCGACGAGCAGGCCAAACAGCGCCTCATGCCGATTGTCCGGGATCTCATCCAGAAAGTGGTGATCGGCAAGACGCCCGGCCACCAGCCGGCAAGCCTGCAGGTCCACGGCGACATCGCCAGCATCATGGCGTCGATGGAAGTCATCGAGCGACTGGAGCAGGAGTTCATCGCTGCAGCACAGAACGATCTGCTGGCAAAGATTGCGTCCGGCGAGATCGACACAGAGGCCAAAAAACAAAAGCTCCTCGACGCTTACGCGGAGGAGCTGAAGAGCAAATATCCCGAGTGGGCTAATTTGCAAGTTTCAGTGGTTGCGGGGGCAGGATTTGAACCTGCGGCCTTCAGGTTATGAGCCTGACGAGCTACCGGGCTGCTCCACCCCGCGTTATGGTTATTTGGCAAAAGGGCGGCGTTTTTGCGGGCGTTATGCCGGGCATTTTGCCTGTTTTTGTGAATG
>NZ_JBFRDU010000073.1:0-10130 GCF_052113965.1 Rhizobium sp. RAF56 | reverse complement strand
TCGGATACGCAGAGCGACATCGGCGTGCATTGACGCTCTTTATTCCGCCGCCGGCGGCCTCGACAGTGCCTTCTCTCGCCGCGCAATCACCGCAGGATCGTTCATGAAATCCGTCCTTGGCCCAGGCTTGCGACCCCGCTTCTGATAGCTGTTGGCTGTGCTACCGTCTCGAATGCCGAACATATGATCCGTCTGTCCGGTGCGCCGAGGCCCGCTCTTGCTCCGCTGCTGCTCGCGCCCAGACTGTATCTCGGCCACGATCGACAGCATGTCGTCCAGCCGCTTGTTGTCGACGACCTCGGCGCGATGCACCGAGCGTAGGGGATCAGCCGCATTCACGCAAATGGGCCATGAAGACCTCGGCCGGTGTTTTGTAGCCCAAGCACTTTCTTGGCAGCGAATTCAGGTGATGGGCGAGGTCGACGAGTTGCTGCTGAGCGACGTTGGACAGATCCGTATCGCCAGGCATGAAGCGTCGAATACGCTTGTTGGTGTTCTCAACAGCACCTTTCTGCCAAGGCGAATTGGGATCGCAGAACCAGCTTCTGGCGCCGATCCCATCTTCCAAAGCCCTAAAGCCGCGAAACTCGGTGCCGCGGTCGAAGGTGAAACTCTGGCGGGCGAAGGCCGGCAAAGGTGAGAAGGCATCGATGATCTTGTCCATGATCGGTCGCGAGTGCCGGCTGCGGTTCTTGATCATCACGGTGTAGCGGCTCTTGCGCTCGACGAGAGAGGTGACATTGGCTTCACCGAGTTCGCGCCGGAAGATCAGGAGATCGCCCTCCCAATGCCCAAACTGCGAGCGATCGTCAATACAATCAGGGCGTTGGGATATTCTGCAGTCAAACGGGATCAAACCGTCGCGTGGCTTGCGGGATCCACGTCGGCGGCGCCTGCGACGGCCTTCCGGCAGATTCCGATAGAGCTCCAGAGCATAATCCTCCTTGCCGTAGATGAAGCGATAGATCGTCTCCTGGCAGACGCGCACGGGGCTGACACGGTCTGCGAGCAGGCGGCCGGCGATCTGCTCAGGCGACCAACGTGCTTTCAGCCGATCGATCACCAACTCGCGCAACTGCGGATGACGCCTGAGCTTGCGCAGCCGTCGTCGACGCTCCTTGCTGATGTCGTTGGCGATACCGCTGTAATAGCCGCTATATTCCGGAAACTCGCGATCGTGGAACGTATTGCGTTTAAGCTCGCGATAGATCGTCGAGCGATGACGACCGAGTTGGCGGCCAATCTCCGAAACGGAAACCTTGCGTTCTCTTAGGTGAAGAAGCCGTCTGCGGTCAGCCAAGGTGAGCTGCGAGTAGCAATGGGGCATGCATATATCTCCAAGGCGAAGCCATTGTTTTTATAAGCATGTCGCGCTTGGAAATAGAATGTACCCCGCTACAATGACATATCGCATAACATAGCTTATGGAACTTAAGCGTTTTATTAACAATGATTTAGACGGTAGATAAAGTCAATTCTAGGTATTTTGACTCGACACGGCAGAACGGCTTGTTCAGTGCTCTCATCGGCACTGGAAAAAGAGTCATCAACCCGCAAAATTATAATAAGTGGTGTTGATCATTAGGGTGATTAGCTGCTACATGACGCGGCGTCTCCCAAGACTCAAATCGAAGATCGGTCGTCGAGTTCGACGAGCGTCCGGCTGACCAACCTAAACGCAATCCTGACTAGGAGATGCGGCGGATGCCGATGGACTCTTTGAAGGAGTCTGTCGGCAATTCCTCTAAATTCGGCTACAGCGCGTCTTCCAGATCAGCTCTGCGAAATCACCTGCTGAAGGACCTCGAAACGCCGTCTGCGCCGAAAGGTTTGGCCGGCATTGGGTCGTTGGACTTTTTTATCAAAGGTCGACCGTCCTTCGCCCCACCCCACCGGGCAGTCTTAAATCGATGCCCTGCAGACCAACCCTAGCTCCGCAATCCCTATTGCCGATTATCTGGGTGACGCCGATATAGCCGTGCAATGCGCGAGAATGACGCAGTCCGTGGTCTGGCTTTTCTATATTCTAGGGGCTCGTTCCTAAAGAAACCGCGTTTGATCTGACTGAGATCATCGAAACCGAGAAGGGGCACCCGCCGAACGCAGCCGCAATCGTTGAACAACCCTGCCGAGGACAAACATAGCGGCCGCGGACGCCGCGATGGGAAGCCAGGGACGGGCGTTGGCCTTCGCGGTTGGGCTCCCGTCGGTGTCGCTGTGGAGGATCGCAAGTTGCTCCCTCAGATCGGCGAGTTCCTTGTGGAGCCAGGCCATTTCCTTCTGATCGGCTTCGACGTCGTCCTCCTCGGCGACATCGACAGGCTCTTCGACGATCGGATCGTGGTCCTCGAATTCCGCAAGATGAAATTCCAGATCCTTTGCGTTGAACCCCTTGGATCTCATGGGATCTCTCCTTAATGCTTCCTAATGGGATGATGATCGCCGCAGTCGCTATCGCCGGGCTTGGCATCGTTCTTAGCCTTGTGGCTTGTGTGGCTGGCGAGGGAGTGCCTGAGATCGACGCTTTTCCTGAAGCGGCCGTAGTCGCCGGGGGGCACGTAGCGGTTGTCGGAGCCGGTGTCCATGAGTTCGCGCTTCGTCATGATCGCCTCCATTGTTGGTTATGTAGAAACGCGCGACGATTCAAAAGGATGCGTGCGGAAGCGGACGAAGACGATGGCGCCTCATGGGGAGGACAAACCTGCGGATCCTGTTCTATCGCCCTGACCGGAGCGCTACCAGGGTCTCCATCTGAGGACGCGGTCCTCGGTCGTGTCCCATCAGGTGGTGTAGCTCGGCGATAATGAAGCCGCTCGCGAGCGCGCCGTTGATAGCGCTGTAGCGAGTGAGCGGCGTGTGGGTGGTCATCGGCGCTTTCCGGTAGGGTTTGGTTGTTGACGCCAACCCATTTCGGAAGGACCACCGATGACCGACGACATGATGAACCTGCGCACGCTCGTGGAGAAGACCCCTGATGCCGATCTGCTGCGGGAGATGATCGGCTTTGCCGCCGAGCGGCTGATGGAAATGGAGGTGCGGCCACCGGCGCCGCGTATGGCGAGAAGGACCCGTTGCGACTGGCCCAGCGTAACGGTTACCGCGACAGGGACTGGGAGACGCGGGCCGGCACGGTCGAGCTGCGCATCCCCAAGCTCAGGAAGGGCTCCTACTTTCCAGGCTTCCTCGAACCGCGCCGCATGGCCGAGAAGGCGCTGACCGCCGTCATCCAGGAAGCCTATATCCAAGGCATATCGACGCGCTCGGTCGACGACGGCATTAGGTAGCAAAAGCCACCAAAAGCGATTTATGCCACTGAACTAAAGCGACATTTTTGCTCAAATTTGGCGGAAGTTGGGGCGAGGCTGGAAGAGGACATCACTGCCCATACGGTTCGTCCTCGGGTGGGGTGAAAGCCGTCAGCCTATCCGTGTCGCTCTGGTACACATGGGCATCTCAGGCCAAGCCGAGCTTCGTTCGGTCTCGAGACGGGCTCCCAAACGTTATATTAGGTTTGTGCCGGCTTTCAGAAATTTCCCGGCTATTCAGGGTAGCGCGTACCAAGTCGAACGACCGCCTCCATTACGCACAAGCATTCCTTTCGTTACCAGGGACGCAAACGTGGCTTTAAGTGTATTAGGACTCGCGCCAGCTTCGCGCACCATGTCACGCGATGTGACGCGGCCATGGTCGCGCGCATAGTCAAGGATTTTGAGTGCCAATTCTGGAAGGACGGCTAGAGCAGTCTTCTCCCGTTCGACCTTTGCCGCAAGGCGGCGCTTTTGTTGTTGTAGGGCGCGAAAGAAGAAAAGGAGCCATGGTTGCCAATTAGGGGCTTCGGTTCGAATGGTCTTTTGAGTCTGGCGTAGTGCCAAGTAGTAGCCTTCTTTGCTGTTCTCAACCACGCTTTCCAAAGAAGAGTATGGCACATAGGCGTATCCGGCTTGGAGGAGCAGCAACGTGGTCAATATCCGGCTGAGGCGGCCGTTTCCGTCCTGGAAAGGATGGATTTCCAAGAATACGACGGTAAACACGGCAACAATTATTAGTGGATGTAGACGACCTAGCTCACGCGCGTCTTTCAGCCAAGTGACAAGCTCTTGCATCCGTCGTGGGGTGTCGAAGGGTGTGGCCGTCTCGAAGACGACCCCGATCATTTTTCCCTCCTTATCAAAGGCACCTACATCGTTTCGCAATGTCTTGTATTCGCCCCGATGACGCTCGTCCTTTGAGCTGTGCCGGAGAAGATCGCGATGAAGTTGTTTGATGTGATTTTCCGTTGGTGGAATATCTTCCCACGCTTGGAATATCGTTTCCATCGCCTCGGCGTAGCCAGCGACTTCCTGTTCGTCGCGACTTGTGAAGCGTTTGATTTCCAGATTGGCAAGGAGATGTTCGACTTCCCTGTCGGTTAGCTTGCTTCCTTCGATGCGAGTCGAAGAGCCAATGCTTTCAATGGTCGCGATCATTCGCAACGCTTTCAAGCGCTCTGGCGCAAGCGTGCCCAACGCGCGCCATGCCCCCTTGAACTCGTCAATTTCAGCGACGAGAGTTAGTAACTCAGGCGTAATCTGTATGGTGTCTGTATTGATCATACCAGATTGAGTACCGGATTGAACCTGATTGATCAACCAGATTATTTGCCAGATTATACCGGATTATCGGAGGCGACCAGATTAAGCGCCAGATTATGCCCGAATAGACTCTCGCCATTCCCGTTGAAGTTCAAGGGGCAACGAGCAAGACGAAAGTAGCCGCTTCCGTTAACCATCCGATTTTTCTTCGATCGACTCCTGCGAAAATCCCAGGTAAGAACAGGTCATGTTCAGGATGATACGCGTACAGCTCTGATCTCCCCGTGGCCGGTCTCGGCCCTCGATCCGCTGTGCCCGCCGCCGTTTCTGGAGCTTGAACATGACCTTCAACGCCATCGCTATCACCATCATTTCCCACCGCGCCCACGCTCCTGCTTTGGCCGTCAGTGCCTTGGGCGGGGGGTGGAAAATATGCCGGGTCTTCCTCCGGATCGCGGAGGGGTTGAGCGATGGCGAACCCCGAAAACACGCCCAAGGGCCAGCATTTCCTGCTTTCGCCAGAGTGCCGGACGCTGACGGTGCTCGATCTCACGAGGATGCGGGATGCGACTGCCTACATCTGGTTTAAGCGCCTGCGCTGGCCCGAGACGGAGGGCGAGCCTTACTGCCCCAAGTGCGGAACGGTGCGGTGCCACACGATGAGCCGCAACCGCTTTAAATGCACCGAGAAAACCTGCAAGGTCGTGTTCAGCGTCACCTCGGGCACGGCCTTCACGCGCGCAAGCTGAGCTTCAAGAAGAAGCTCATCGCCATCTGGTTCTCGGCAACCCGCACTGCAAGGGAGCAAAGCATCTCAAGCCTGTTCAGCTAACTTGGCTGCTGGTATCAACCGCGACGACGGCTCCTGGGGCGCAGAGCGGCCGAGGTCGCCTATCGGCCCATAGCGGTCTTTCTGAATGACTGAAGGGAAGCGCGGAGCCGCATGGATTTAAGTGTGCAGCCCCGCCCGTGTGGTCAGAACGACCCTGACGCTGCCTGAGACAGTCTCTCAAAGGCATGCATTTCTTTCAGCCTTTCTTCGAGCACGGGCTGCACCGCTTCGATTGCATCACCACCAGCCAGGAACTGCTTGGGAGGATTCTCCATCGCACCAAGCTCAACAAGAACCCCTGCAAGGCTGGCTGGATTGCCTGGCTGCTTGCCATCGTACCCCGACCACAGGGCTTCAGCGGTCCCTCCATGCGCATAGTCCTCGATGGTGCTGGCCGCATACTTGACGTTTTTGGCGTCGAGAAGTTCGGTCCGGAAGAAGCCCGGAGACACCACCACAACTTTGATTCCAAAGGGCTCAACCTCATGTGCGACAGATAGGGATAGACCTTCGACAGCGAATTTCGCCGCGCTATAGGCCGCGCAATGCTTGAGGCCGATTACGCCCGCAACGGAACTGATATTGATAATGCGACCTTCACGCTGCTTGCGCATTACCGGAAGCACGGCTTTCATGACGTTCATCACGCCGTAGAAATTCGTGTCGATCTGGGACTTGAAGTCGGCCGTGGTCATCTCCTCGAAATTGCCGAGAAGACTGTAACCCGCATTGTTGACCAAGACGTCGATGCGCCCGAATTCCTCGACGGCACGAGCGACAGCCGCAAACGCCTGCACCTCGTCCGCCACATCCAGTTGGACAACGGCGAGGCTTTCGCTCGCGACGTCGTTGAATGCATTTCGAACCTTGTCGAGGTTTCGACCTGTCGCGATGACCTTGTTGCCAGCAGCGAGTGCCGCCCGAACGGTTGCCGCACCGATGCCGCTACCCGCACCTGTAATGAACCAGACTTTGCTCATGGATGTATCCTTTCCAGTTTGATGGCTGGAAAGTAATCCATTCAGCATCCAGACATTAGATGGTATTATCTGCATGGACCTAGAAGGTAGATTTCTGAATGCGTCGCGAGAACATCAATGACTTTCTTGCCTTCATTGCTGTCGGACGGGAGCGGAGCTTCACCAAAGCGGCCGCACAGTTAGGCGTTTCCCAACCGGCGCTCAGCTACACCATCCGCACTTTAGAGGCACGGCTGGGCATTCGGTTGCTTACGCGAACGACCAGAAGTGTTTCATTGACAGAAGCTGGAGAACGTTTGCTTTGGAGCATTGGGCCGCGTTTCGATGAGATAGAGGGCGAGATCGCCGCCCTGAGCGCTATGCGCGACAAGCCTGCGGGCACGGTTCGCATTACGACGGTCGAACATGCGGCGGAGACCATTCTCTGGCCCGCCCTTAGCCCGTTGTTGGCTGAGTACCCCGACATCAATATCGAGATCATCAGCGATTACGGTTTGAAGGACATTGTCGCGGAACGGTACGATGCAGGCGTTCGGCTGGGCGAACAGGTCGACAAGGATATGATCTCGGTGCCCATCAACAGGGACTTCCGCCCAGTGGTGGTCGGGTCGCCGTCGTATTTCGAAAATCGTAGCTTGCCTCTCAGCCCGGAGGAACTAACCGAGCACGAGTGCATAAGGCTTCGGCTTCCGACCCAAGGCGGTTTCTATATATGGGACTTCGAGAAAGATGGGCGTGAGATGAAGGTTCGGGCCGAGGGGCGAATGGTCTTCAATACAATAGCGCTGATGCTGCAGGCTACGCTGGACGGGTTCGGCCTTGCCTATGTTCCAGAGGATCAGGCGAGCGTTGCGATAGAGGACGGACGGCTGATGCGTGTTCTCGCAGACTGGTGCCCGCCGCGCCCGGCTTATCACCTATATTATCCGAGCCGCCGTCAACATTCGCCTGCATTTGCACTCGTCATGGAAGCGCTTCGCTATCGCAAATGACGAAAGTCCGCTGTTAGCGCACTGCGGACATGGACGGGCATCGAGCGGACAGGCAGCCTTTGGGAATTCGCCAGCGCTTTCGGAATGACTGGAACGGGGGAGCATTCCTGACCGAAAACCATCTCTAGCCAAAGGCGCAAGCAACTTGCGTCGCTGCGTTGGAAAACTACACAGCCCGGATCTCTAACTCACATGGAAGACTTCATTCGCGATAACGCCTCAACAACAAGATTCGGTGCAGTAATCCATACGACGCCGAGACACACATGCAGCGCTCCGATTGTCATTAGGATGCTGCGGAAAGGCTCCTTGCGCGTTTTGTGACGAAGTACTTGCTGTGCGGTAAGGGCTCCGAGGCTTCCACCGGCAATAGCCAGCCAGAGCAGCGTGCTCTCGCGAACGCGCCACGCCCCCTCTATCGCGGCTTGCTTGTCCCACCAATAGACGCAGTAGACCACGACGTTGACGAGGAGATAAATTAGAAGGAGTGTGAACGGTGTCGAAAGGTGCATGGTTGGATTTTTGCACGTAGGCGTTAATCTCCGACTAATCAAATTCGACGATTGGCGCGCTGGTCTAAGCGACGCCGCCTGCTCCGACCTTAAACGAACGGCAGCTTATGGAATCTGTGACCTATCCACGTAACGTCTGGAACGGAGGCGCAACCACGACCTTCAGCTCAGTCACCTCGATGTCTGCTTCCAGGCGGAGGCAAAAGCTTGCCTCAATGGCCGATATGGTGAAGGCTTTCGTACGCCTGACGGCACCCGAAACCCTTCACCATTGCAGACCAAACGCTTCAGCAGTTTTGCGCCAAAAAGCGGACCTCGCCGAGCAATCCCCTAATTATCGATCGCGACGAACCGCCTCGTCAAAGGAAATCTCCCTATTCTTCTAGGAGCCCGTCGAACACTTGAAGCAGAGCTTCGGTAATTGCCGTTCCCAAGGCGTTACCTGCTGTTCGAATTTCATCTTCGTTGCAATCTCGCGCCGCTAAAGCCAGCGCAGTGGCATGGGTGCTGACGATCTCTTTACTCAGTTCAATGGCCCATAAAGCAAACTCGCTTCGATTGTCGAATACTATCGTTTCCGTCATGCTCGGTCCTCGTATCTGCGAGGTGTTTGTTTAAAGCGAAGTAGTGAACCTGCCAAGACAGCAAGAACCCGAATCCCACCGGACGCTTGATCGAGTGCGGACCCTAAGCACGGAAGCATAGCCTCGGATGCTAGGGGAACGACGTGCCAAGAAAAACAGTCGGCTTTGGCTGACGACGGGCTTGGGTTACTTCCCGACCGATATCATTTGAAGAGTTGCTTGCTTTCGATCCCTTCGGTTTGATCAACGACGAACTAAAGTCGTCACGTTCATCGACCGGTGTTGTCGTCCGTCAGCGCGTGGTACGCTGCTACTGAGAAGATGCCGGTAGCTGGGCTGGGCGTAATTCTCTTGCAGGAGATGGGCCACGATGCTTCGTTTCGAGCGATCCGATGATAAAAACATTCTGATCGTCACCGCCGTTGGGCCACTAAAGGAGTCTGACTTTAAAGAGTTCGCGACACAGATCCTCGCACGTTTAGCCCAACATGGGCCCACGCCGTTGATGATCCGGACGGATTCGTTCCCCGGCTGGGAGAGCTTCGGGGCATTCGAAGCCCATCTGAAATTTGTGTCCGAGCACCATCGGCGGATCGAAAAAATCGCGGTCGTCACAGATAGTGGAATGCTGAAGATCATTCCTCACATAGCCAGCCTTCTACTCCATCCAAAGATCAAGCATTTCGATATGGCAGAGACGAGTACTGCGCTCACCTGGCTTGAAACATAGCCGCAAGAACGGCGCTCCTTTCGTACGGCGCTTCCTGTCGCAAGCGGACATCTCATAAAAACATCGTGGAAGTGCGAGAACTCTGTCGTCGCACTTCCAACATCTAACTCCTGAGTAATTATGCAGAAGTCAGATCTCGCCTGCTTTGGCGGCTATCGTTGCCTTAGACCACCAGACGAGTTCATCCAGCGCGTTTTTGGCGGCGGGCAGCAGATTTGCCTCGATCTCCTCGATAGGCTTGTTGCCACCCATGGGGTGGACCGCCATCAAATCTCCGCCGCCGATATGCACGGCGGTACGCGTAGACACCATCTGCAGCTCGACCGCTATCCCGCGCAGGTGTTCGATGGCGCGAGACGCACCCCGGCTGCCGTAACCGATTGCAGTGAAGGGTTTCCGGTTCCATTCTTTGTAGGCCTGATCGAGCGCGTTCTTCAGCACTCCGGGAATCGAGCGGTTATATTCCGGCACCACGAAAATGTAGCCGTCGAAGCGACCAATGGTTTCCTGCCACCGTACCGCCTCGAGGTTTTGGCTCGGCATCCACAGGTTCGACGCCATCTCGTCGAAGAACGGCATTGGATGGTCGCGCAGATCGACCAGTTCAACCTCGATATCGTCACGCGCCTGCACCTGCTTCAACATCCATTGTGCCGGTTTGTCGGCAAAGCGAGTTGGGCGGGTGGAGCCGACAATCAAAGCAATTTTCGGTTTCGAACTCACGGTAACCTCATGTATGTTGGTTTCAGAACGTAACTAACATATGAGGATCGGGTGTCAGATCAAGAAAGCACTTTGAGGAAACCAGGTAACCACGAGGATACTAAGGCATGCGAACCTATCAGCCGCATGCTGGCTCGCATCAGCGACAAGTGGACGCTTCTGGTGGTGCGGGTTTTGGGTGATGGCCCTCTTCGGTTCAACGCGCT
>NZ_JBFRDU010000072.1:0-11606 GCF_052113965.1 Rhizobium sp. RAF56 | reverse complement strand
GCGGTTGTCCATGCGAGTTCAGCGTTTTTGGGCTGATGGATGATATGGTTTCGCAGGGCATCGAAACCGATGCGGAACCAGGATTTCTCCCGTCTGCCATGGCTTTTTCGTTTGATGGCAGCCATGCGCATTTCGGTGGATGCGGTGCGGTAGACCCATGTCAGGGCGAGCGTGACGAGAGCCGTGAGCGTCTCGACCTTGGCGGGGTTTGTCAGACGGGTGTCTTCGAGATTGAAGCCGCGTGTTTTCGTATCGGCGAACAGGCATTCGACCGCCCATCGCCGCTTGTAAGCTTGCAAGGCGCGCTTTGGTTCTGAGCTATTGGTCATGATGATCAGCCATTCGCCGTCCTTGATGCGTCTGGCGGCGAGACGCAGGCGGATAAGCGTGCCGGGCAGGAAGACGTCCAGGGTCTGGGTGGTGTGCCGGGCGCGTTTGGTGCGCAGGAGGGACTTGAGTGACCACAAGCGGCCGTCGGCAAGAGCCATGCGCTGATCTTCCTTGGCCCGGATGGCGAATGGAATGWCGTTTTCGATCAGGAACTTGATCCACTCGGCGCCGATGAACTCCCGGTCGGCCAGAAGCAATTCGATGGAGGCGGCATCGAAGAGGGCCAGATAGCGCCGCATCAGGGCGATGCGTTGTGCACTGCTGCTGTTTCCCGAATGCGTGAGCACGCTCCACAGCAGCGGCACACGAAAGCGGCGGGTGACGATAGCCAGCATCAGGATGTTGACGTCCTTGCTGGCCATGGATCAGCGCCATCAGGAAGACCGCAAGCGTCTCAAGGCGGGATTTGCTCAAACCCAAATGCGGCGCTAAACAACTCATCAGGGCGGTGCGAAGGCTGGTGGTCATCGAAGGATCCTTTTGCTGAAGAATCCTCCATTCCATCAYATCGCGCCGCCCGCCGATACACTGTCGTGTACTGTGCACGAGGACGACCGAGCTATCTGAAATCTATAGAGTTATGGAGAAAACGCGCTCTGAGTGGCTGTAGCCTTTTTCCCATCCGGCGCTAGATTACGCAACACAATCGGAGCGTAAAGATGAACAAGAAAGTCATGACCTCTCAACACGACGTTGCGGCCACAGACGATGTCCAGAATGATGCACCGTGGGAATCCAGTGTTGGAACCGCTAGCGCACTCTTGGAAACGCTTCTCGCAGTCAGAAGAGGCGATTTTTCTGTAAGAATGCGGTCCGATCTAACCGGAGTAACAGGTAAAATTGCCGATACCCTGAACGATATAATCGCAGCAAATCAAAAGATGGCCGCGCAGCTCGAAAACGTTGGCCAGGTAGTAGGTCGCGATGGGCGCACCAACACCCGCGTCCGATTTGGCCTCGCTGACGGGGCTTGGGCCGATATGGAAGGGTCGATCAACACCCTCATCGATGACTTATTGTGGCCCACTACCGCTGTAACCCGCACCATGACGGCCGTCGCAAAAGGCGATCTGCTGCAGACAGTGCCCCCTCGATGTCGACGGTCGGCCACTCAAGGGCGAATTTCTCCGATCCGCCGGAATCGTGAATACCATGATCAAACAGCTTAGCGTATTTACCTCAGAGGTGACGCGTGTAGCCCGCGAAGTCGGTACGGACGGCAAGCTCGGGGGACAGGCCCAAGTCCCCGAAGTTACGGGAGTCTGGAAGGATCTGACCGAGAGCGTCAATTCGATGGCGTCAAACCTGACGGCACAAGTTCGCAATATCGCCGACGTCACAATTGCGGTGGCCAACGGGGACTTGTCCAAGAAAATAACTGTCGACGTCCGTGGAGAAATCCTGCAACTCAAGGAAGCCATTAACACGATGGTCGACCAGCTCCGGTCGTTTGCATCAGAGGTGACCCGCGTTGCGCGAGAGGTTGGTACTGAAGGCAAGTTGGGGGGGCAGGCTCTCGTGCCGGGTGTCGCGGGCACCTGGAAAGACTTAACGGATTCCGTAAATGCGATGTGCGGTAACCTCACTGCGCAGGTTCGTAATATCGCTCAGGTGACGACAGCGGTGGCACGGGGAGATCTTTCAAGGAAGATCACCGTCGACGTCTCTGGTGAGATTCTCGAGCTGAAGGAAACCATCAACACGATGGTTGATCAGCTGAATGGGTTTGCTGGCGAAGTTACCCGTGTGGCGCGCGAAGTTGGAACAGAGGGAAGACTAGGTGGGCAGGCACAAGTTCCTGGCGTCGCTGGAACATGGAAGGATTTGACGGACAACGTCAATTCAATGGCGTCCAACCTGACGGCCCAAGTGCGGAACATTGCCGAAGTATCAACAGCGATCGCCAATGGAGATTTGTCTCGGAAGATCACCGTCGATGTCAAGGGTGAGATCCTTCAGCTCAAGGAAACCCTGAATACGATGGTCGATCAACTGAACCGTTTTGCATCAGAGGTGACGCGTGTGGCGCGGGAAGTCGGGACTGAAGGTAAGCTCGGCGGACAAGCCCAGGTGCCCGGGGTCGCTGGAACCTGGAAGGATCTGACTGAAAACGTCAACTCAATGGCTTCCAACCTCACTGGCCAAGTGCGCAACATTGCGGAGGTCACCACTGCGGTTGCGAGGGGTGATCTCTCCCGCAAGATCACCGTCGACGTCAAAGGCGAAATCCTTGAGCTGAAAAACACGATCAATACACTGGTCGACCAGCTTAATGCTTTTGCAGGCGAGGTCACTCGTGTGGCGCGCGAGGTTGGGACTGAAGGTAAGCTGGGTGGGCAAGCGCAGGTATCAGGCGTCGCGGGAACCTGGAAAGATCTGACTGACAGCGTGAATTCCATGGCTGGCAACCTGACCGCACAAGTTCGCAACATCGCGGAAGTGGCGACTGCAATCGCCAACGGAGACTTGTCACGGAAGATCACCGTCGACGTTCGGGGCGAAATCCTACTATTGAAAGATACCCTCAACACCATGGTCGATCAGTTGCGTTCATTCGCGGGTGAAGTCACACGTGTGGCTCGCGAAGTCGGAACTGATGGAAGGCTCGGTGGCCAGGCAGTGGTGCCGGGTGTTGCGGGAACGTGGAAAGATTTGACAGATAACGTCAACCTGCTTGCCGCAAACCTGACGACCCAAGTCCGCAATATTGCAGAAGTGACGACCGCAGTCGCTCGAGGGGATTTATCCCGTAAAATCACCGTCGACGTCAAAGGCGAAATCCTCGAACTTAAAAATACGATAAACACGATGGTCGACCAACTCAATGCCTTCGCTGGCGAGGTCACACGTGTCGCACGCGAAGTGGGGACCGAAGGAAAGTTAGGCGGCCAGGCCCAAGTTCCGGGCGTCGCCGGTACCTGGAAAGACCTGACGGATACGGTTAACGTGATGGCCGCCAACCTTACAGAACAGGTGCGCGGAATCGTAAAGGTAGTTACGGCGGTCGCAAACGGAGACCTCAAGCAGAACCTGACGGTCGCATCAAAAGGGGAAGTCGCCGCCCTCGCCGAAACCATCAACAATATGACAAACACGTTGGCGACATTCGCGGATCAGGTCACGAGCGTCGCGCGCGAAGTGGGTGTGGAAGGACGGCTGGGCGGTCAAGCGAACGTGCCCGGAACGGCGGGGACTTGGAAGGATCTGACTGGCAACGTCAACCTCCTGGCTGCAAACCTCACAACTCAGGTTCGCGCGATCGCGGAAGTCGCCACCGCTGTCACCAAAGGGGATTTAACCCGTTCGATCCAAGTAGAGGCGCGTGGTGAAGTTGCCGAACTCAAAGACAACATAAACACGATGATCGATAATCTCCGACTGACGACGGAGCGAAACACTGAACAGGACTGGCTCAAGACCAATCTCGCCCGCTTCACCAATATGTTGCAAGGTCAGCGCGATCTTACCCTGGTGGGTAGAATGCTTCTATCCGAGCTAGCACCGCTGGTTGGAGCGCATCAGGGCGTGATTTACCAGGTTGATGCCGATGAGCGTCAGCCAATGCTGTCTCTCTTGTCGACCTATGCACATGGCATAGAGGCCAACCATCCCGCTCGTCTTGATCTGGGCCAGGGCTTGGTTGGGCAATGTGCTATCGATGCTCGCCGCATTCTGATCACGAACCTTCCCGATAACGTCGTGCCCATCAGTTCCGGCGTTTTTACCACCCTACCGAAGAGCGCAATCGTTCTACCGGTTCATTTCGAGGGCCAGGTCAAGGCGGTAATCGAACTCTCTTCCGCCGGCGAATTTACAGAGCTGCAGTTGTCATTCCTGGATCAGCTGACGACCTCAATCGGCATCGTTCTGAACTCGATCGAAGCGACGATGCAGACGGAGGGGCTACTTAAGCAGTCACAGCAGCTCGCCACGGAACTTCAGTCGCAACAAAGAGAACTGCAGCAGACCAACGAACAGCTGGAGCAGAAAGCGCAACAGCTTGAGGAACGAAATGTTGAAGTGGAGGCGAAAAACCAGGAAATCGAACAGGCTCGCCATGCCCTGGAGGAAAAAGCCACAGAGCTGGCCCTGACGTCAAAGTACAAGTCGGAGTTTCTCGCAAACATGTCACACGAGCTTCGCACTCCGCTAAACTCGATTCTCATCTTAGGTCAGCAATTGGGAGACAATCCTGATGGCAATCTATCAAGCAAACAGGTTGAATTCGCGAAGACCATCCATGGCGCGGGTACGGATCTTCTAAACCTAATCAGCGACATTCTTGACCTTTCGAAAATTGAATCCGGTACTGTTTCCGTCGACGCGGAGGAAATCTTCATCAATAATCTGCTGGAAGTGATGTCCCGCCCCTTCAAACATGAGGCGGAGAACCGCGATCTTTCGTTTTCAGTGGAAGTCGGAGATACCGTCGCAGGAAGCATCATCACTGACTCAAAACGGCTTCAGCAGATTCTCAAGAATCTCTTGTCCAACGCATTCAAGTTTACCGCCGTCGGAGGCGTTACGCTCAAAGTTGCGGCGGTTACGAGCGGTTGGTCACCCGATCATCCTTCTCTGATGCATGCCCCGTCCGTTATCAGTTTTGAGGTGGCTGACACGGGAATTGGTATCCCGCCGGAAAAGCAGCGCATTATCTTCGAAGCATTCCAACAGGCAGATGCTTCCACAAGCCGGAAATATGGGGGCACCGGACTGGGGCTTGCAATCAGCCGCGAGCTTGCAAACCTCTTGGGAGGAGAGATCCAACTCCGTAGCAGCCCGGGCGTTGGCAGTACGTTCGTGTTGTACCTGCCGCTGACCTTTGTCGGTCCGAGCGCTGTCCCAGCAAAGTCGGACCGCGCTCGCAGCAATATTGTGCAACTAGCCGAGGCAGCCGCTCGTCGAGCCGACAGGCCGACAGAAAGGGTGCAAGACGACCGGTCGAATATTGCACCAAACGATGCCGTCCTTTTAATTGTCGAGGATGACCCCCACTATGCGCGTGCCTTGGCTGACCTTGCTCACGACAATGGCTTCAAGGTTTTGATTGCTATAAGGGGTAGCGAAGCGCTCACCCTGGCACAGGATTACAAGCCGGCGTCGATTTCACTCGATATTTACCTCCCTGATATGCTCGGCTGGACGGTGCTCAGCCAACTGAAGCAAAACGCAGCTACCAGGCATATTCCGGTCCAGATCATTAGTCTCGACGAAGACAGACAGCACGGCCTTACTCGCGGGGCGTTCGCCTTCATGAGCAAACCAACGACGCCGGAAGGGCTTGGCCGGGCCTTTTCAAAGCTGAAAGCCTTTGCCCAACCACAGCGTCGCAAGCGGCTCCTTCTCGTTGAAGACAGTGCGGCGGAGCGGACAAGTGTAACCGCGCTCCTTGGTCACGAGGATATCGAAATTACCAGCGTCGCATCGGGTGCGGACGCCTTGACCTCGTTGAAACAAAATCCTGCCGATTGTGTGGTCCTGGATCTCTCCTTGCCGGACATGACCGGCTTCGAGGTCCTCGAGAAGATGCGCGACGATGATCAGATAGCGGAAGTCCCAGTGGTAGTCTTTACGGGTCGCGAGCTTTCACCAGAGGAGGATGCCCAGCTCCATAGTATGGCTCGAAGCGTCGTGGTGAAAGGAGTAGAGTCGCCTGAACGATTGCTCGATGAGACGGCGCTGTTTCTCCACCGCGTAGTCGCGGATATGCCTGCCGTCAAGCAGGCGATGCTGGAGGAACTCCACAGTTCCGACCGGGACCTGTTAGGAGAGACTGTTTTGCTGGTCGATGACGATGCCCGAAACATTTTCGCACTAAGCAGCGTGCTGGAACGCCGAGGCATGAGGGTATTGACTGCAACGACCGGAAGCGAGGCGATCGATGTCATCCGGCAGGAGAAAGATGTCGCCATCGTGTTGATGGATATCATGATGCCAGGGATGGATGGATATGAAACGATGCAGGTCATTCGCTCCGATCCAACGTTCCGCCGTCTTCCCATCCTAGCGCTCACAGCGAAGGCAATGAAAGGTGATAGGGAAAAGTGCCTTGAGGCGGGCGCGTCTGACTATCTCGCAAAACCCGTGAACACCGAGCAATTGCTCTCCGCTCTGCGCATGTGGCTGCATCGTTGAGGACATGGCTGTGAACGCTGTAAACATACTACTAGTGGACGATCAGCCTGCAAAATTGCTGAGTTACGAGGTAGTTCTTCAGGACTTAGGCGAAAATCTCTTAAAGGCTCAGTCCGGACGAGAGGCACTGGAATACCTGCTTCGAAACGATGTGGCCGTGATCCTGGTCGACGTCTGCATGCCTGAGCAGGACGGGTTCGAGCTCGTCAGAACGATCAGGGAGCATCCCCGCTATCAGTCGACTGCAATTATCTTTGTATCGGCGGTAATGATGGCAGAGCCCGATAGACTACGCGGTTACGCCGCAGCAGCGAAACTTCGAAAGCTGAATGAAGAACTCGAGCAGAGAATTGATCAGAGAACCCAGGAGCGTGAAGAGGCGCTAGCGCAGCTCTTTGAGGCGCAAAAACTCGATTCGATTGGCCATCTGACAGGCGGCGTTGCTCATGATTTCAACAATCTTCTCATGGTTATACTGGGAAGTCTTCACCTCTTGAAGAAGCGACTTCCAGCAGATGAGAGAAATGATCGTCTGGTGAACAATGCAGTACAGGCGGCCGAACGTGGGTCGGCTTTAACACAACGTCTATTGGCTTTCGCTCGCCGTCAGGATCTGAAACCACAGCCCGTCGATTTCCAGAAACTTTTTGAAAGTATGGAAGACCTACTGTGCAAAGCCGTCGGGCCGGGGATCGAAATCAGATCGCAAATCCCTGCAGATCTTCCGCGTATTCTGGTGGATAACAATCAGCTCGAGTTGGCTTTGCTCAACCTCTTCGTGAACGCACGTGATGCAATGGACAATGGCGGCAACATCACGGTCGATGCGGTCTGCACCGCGAACCCTCTTCCCTCCGGCCTTACAGGAGGAAACTATGTCAGGATCTCGGTTTCCGACGACGGGGACGGTATGGACGCGCTCACCGTATCCCGCGCAACAGAGCCCTTTTTTACAACAAAGGGCCTTGGAAAGGGAACCGGGCTTGGCTTGTCGATGATCCAAGGTCTCACCGCCCCATCCGGAGGCGTACTGGAAATATCTAGCGTCTTAAAGGCGGGCACGACGGTCACCCTCTGGCTGCCCGTGGCGGAGGAGCATCACTCCAGGGGTGTGCCAGTTCTGGAAGGAAGCTCCGCGAAATCCTCACATGCAGCACTGGCAGCTCTTTCAGTGCTTGTCGTAGATGACGACCCGCTAGTGAGTATGGGAACGGCAGCAATGCTGGACGATCTTGGCCATACGGCGACAGAGGTATCCTCTGCGTCTCAAGCACTCGAGCTTCTTAGTGCAAACAATCGATTCGACTTGGTGGTCACCGATCACGCTATGCCTGGCATGACTGGAGCAGGATTGGGCCGGTTGATTACCGTCTCTTTCCCAGGTTTGCCTGTAATTCTCGCCTCGGGTTATGCTGAACTACCTGAAGAACAACGGAATCCGAAGCTGCCACGTCTCACAAAGCCGTTTACTCAAGATGAGCTAGAGAAGGCACTATTTCAAGCGATCGCTGCCAAGCCGCCCCCTTATCGATAATCCAAAGCAGTCAAAAGTATTGAAATGGCCCCGCCTTTTGCGGGCAGGGCCATGCTATGTCATTGTATAATTTGAACCACCTTCCGCGATTGCGGCTGAACAATAACGCGCTGATGGTTCACGATTGCGTAAGAATAGTGCGTATCGTCGGGCACGGGCATGAGCTCAACATTTGACGGGATGGGCCGCCCCACTGCGATCGGATCCTTAACGACAACGGTGCCTGAAACGGGCTGTTGCTGAACATACGTGACCACACGGGCTGGCGGTGGGTCGATCGCGCCACCCACGATGGCGCCAGCAACGCCACCGACTGCGGCACCGACCGGACCACCAACAACCGCACCGGTAATAGCTCCACCGGCTGCTCCGGTAACAACACCATCGGCAAAGGCACTAGTGGCCAAGCCACCAAGCATGATAGCGCTCGCCAAAACGGATATTTTGTGCATTGCAATTCTCCTTCTCTAGCGCGACCACCGAGGTAGGAACGAGAAAACTAGGAAGGCGTTCCATCGACGACTGCCCATGCGCTTCTCGAATCATGGTTGCTCGGGCGACATCGGCGCAGCATCGTTCCTGGCGAGTCGCAACTTGCGCACGGCGAGTGACGGTGAGCCAACTTTAACAGCGCCATAACAGGAACGTCTTTTTTCGGGCGACTAGCAGCGACAGGAACACGACGCTGAGGCCGGACATCGGAGCTTACATCCGGTCGGCGGCGACCGAGGAGGCTCGCACACGCGCTGCTAAGCCGAGCTAACCCGCTGCTGTTGTTGTTGAACTCTAGCTTCCTCATCAGCCAGGGCATGGTGCCGCCCTGAGCGATGACCGAGAACACGACGACGCCAAACGCTGTGGCCGGCGGCGTATATGAAAACTCAACCGCTTGGCAGAGCTACCATCTCTGCCGGCCTCTAAGGGCCTTTGCGCCATGGCAGTCATCCTTCTACGCCACCGCCTTCGCCAATAGCCGAGGGACCCTGCGGACGGTGAAGCGCTTTGGGTCGAGTTCAAATGTGGCGGCCAGAGGAACCAAACAACCATCGACGCATTACATCGGCTATTTCAGACCGCTGATGAAGTCCGTGATCGCGCCTGCATTGGCAACTATTTTGTTTTCAACGGTGCTGGTTTGCGTCGTTTTCGCGGCCTCCGAACTCACGCCTCGATATGAGACGCATAAGTTCGAGAGCCTCGATGCGAGCATATGGACAAGCAAGCCAACTCGGGTTGATCAAACTGCTCAAACATTCGAACGGCTCCCACCCAAGATCAAAATTGCGGATAGCGAGGCACAGCGATTTGAATTTCGCGATCCAATGGCCACGCAGTCAGGGATTTCATCACAACCTACGAAAGCCCACGGCGATTCATTTGAAACGTCAGCCAAGAGCGGTTGGCGCCATTCCCGCTATCGATCGTATAGGGATGAAGACAACAGCTATCAGCCGTTTTCGGGCGGTCCGCGCGCGCAATGCAAGGGGGCCAGCCGGAAAGGTGGCAATGAATAGGAGCGCGGACACGAGAGCCACGAAAGAAACCTTCCAACAGCGTTTTGCCATGTTTCGATAAATGAACTCTTGGCCCATTGCGGGCTCGCCATTCTTGGCCTGGCTAGGCAACGGGCGTTTGAGCGGTCCTCCATCGAGATGACACTACTTCGTGTCAGTAACGCACGAAGGTGGCGTCACGCACGGCGCGCGGCGACCCATGCGGGAAACTCGATTTCCACCATTGGGCGATTCGTAAAGTCGAAGAGGAGCCAAGAGCCCCGCGACGTTCAGGGAATGGCAAGCGGGTGAGGCCGCGACCATCGAGATAAAGCCGGTCGAGGACGTAAAGATGGCCTTCCCCGATCGGCACTTGCCGCCTCGACCGCCCAGCGCCTGCTGCAACGAAGTCGGGCGGCCTTCCTCATCGAGCACGACAGCCTCGCCGTCGAGAATCATCGTACGGTTGAGCCCGCGGGCAGAGTCAGCAATTGTGGGCAAGCGATCTGTCCAATCAGGCCCAAGGATTCGAGCCTTGTTCGGCTCGACACGAACGGCCCGGCGATAACCGTCCAACTTAATCTCGCAAATCCAAGCGTCGCCTTTTGGGGGTATCCTGCAGCAGAGTATCCGCCTTAGCATCTCGGGCGGCGCGACGGCGTGTAGCGAAGTGTCCCAGGCCGTTCGGACTTTGCGACGATTGCTCGTCCCAACCAAACGCAATTTTTCGACGCGGTATCGCGCGAAATGGAAGAGCCCGCCACCCTTATGTTTTTTTTCCAAGTATTCAGTACGGCGGTCAACAACTTGCCGCGCACTTATAAAGCTGCCTTACTGTCCGCCGCTTCCACCAATGTTACGATCTGTATTCCGCCTGAGGAATGGAGACATGTCCTGAATTTCCGCCAACTTGTCGTTTTGTTTTAGGAATCGCCTGAAATTCTCTCGCAAGACCTCCGCAGAGCATGTTCCTCCGGCTGCCTGTCGGCACAGGCGGGACATCGCCTCGTATGCCAAGTTTCTCTTATCCGCAGGCCATTCGTCGAGAAACTCTAGAACCTCGTCAAGACCGGTGATTTCTTGAATGAAATATTTCCGCTTCGCATAGATGGGACGGTCAAAAAAGTCGAGTGCCATGTTTACTTCCTTGGCTTCGGTTAGCGCCGGGGATTTAGGAGAGGTCAGCGGCGGGTTCAAGATGCAGGAGGATCCGTTGTCGCCTTGGCGGCGAGCCCAACCAAGTAGAAACGCCCAATCCCAGCTCTTGGGCAGTTGTTGACGACGGGCTCGCCAACTACCTAACAGGGCAACTCCGGAATCGTTCCGGAAGCGCTGGGTCCCCAGGCCCTACTGTTCCATTTCGTACAGTGGTTTCTTCTGCGATGGGAAGGAAACCGACGAGCAGAACACTATTGTTTGCGTCATCCCTATTACGCACCCGGCAAGGTTCGCGCCCATTCTTCTTCCTCTCCGACCGACCCAGCATAGGGCTGAACGCTGAGCAAATGGCCGGCAAGTCCCTTGGCTGGCGGAAGCGAGGACACCGGACGCGGGCGGGCAACAAAAGCCGCGAAGGCCGGGGCTAGTTTCTTGGGATATGACCATACGAAGTTGGCCGCGCAGGCCGGGCATAAAGCACCGGGGGCGAGCGAAGAGGGACCACTGCACCGCTGCACCCGCAGGACCCACGAAATCAACGCGAAATGAGATGTCAATCGGCCCTTCAATTGCGGATGTTTGTCAAGCGCCAGCAACATCCTTGCCGGGTCATGGTCCTTTCCGAGGTCGTCGCCTCACGATGGTGTTCGGGTCGGGTGCTTCAACGTGTCCATGGATGTGCCTGTCAGGCCACCAGCCGATTGACCGAAGTCACCACAACCACCGTCCCGGCGGGGATATTGCAGTCCCGTCTAGGGCCAGCAAACTGGGGGTTAGCTTAGGCGACTTTCCCGGCGCTCCATTCAAAGGTGGTGCCATCGACCCAGATGCAGTGAAGGATGACAGCAAGCTTTCGGGCAACGGCGACCTTTGCCTTTTTCATCCCGATGCGCTTC
>NZ_JBFRDU010000071.1:0-11332 GCF_052113965.1 Rhizobium sp. RAF56 | reverse complement strand
CACGCCATCCTCATCATGGATCAGGCAGGCTGGCACATGTCCAATCATCTCGTCGTGCCTGAAAACATCACCATCCTGCCACTCCCGCCGAAATCGCCGGAGCTAAACCCCGTTGAAAACCTCTGGCACTTCATGCGCGAAAACTGGCTTCTGTAACGGGCTTTCCCGAGTCAATCCCTTATGAGCTCAATCCGTCGCCGAGTGCTTGCTTCTGTCCGCAGTCGACGCGGGGTCGCTGCTGTATGGGGTCTGCTGAGGAGCGGTTGGCCAATCTCTCTAATAGCGCAGTCAGGAATTGCTGCGTCCAGTTTTCCGGCCTAACCTATCCATCGTCCCGGCGAAGGGACCTTGCTCGGGGGGCTGATGGTATGGCCCGCCCGAAAGCCTGTCTTGTTACATCCTTCCTGCTCAGCCGGCCATGGCTGTCTTTGCCTTGCGAGGGATGAAGTCGGTTCCGTCCCTGAGCATGCGGTGCAACACCACCGCCAGCTTGCGGGCCAGTGCAACGCGCGCCTTCCTGGGCCCCGCACGTCTTGCGATTGCCAGCGCCCAAGTCTTAAGATCCGAGCCTTTGACCGGCCGGGTCAAGATGACGTTGGCCGCCTCGTAGAGCGCGGTTCGTACGCCCACATCGCCGATCTTCGAGATTCGACCAGTGTAATCGGTTTCGCCCGATTGATACTTCTTCGGCGTCAATCCGAAGTGCGGCCCCACCGCTCGGGATGATCGGAAACGCTCCGGAGCGCCAACGGCCGACACAAATGTCAACGCCACCAGAACGCCAACACCGGGCGTCGTCATGAGCCGCCGCGCGCTGTCGTCCTGACGGGCGATACCACGCAGCTTTCGTTCGAAACCTGCAAATTCGTCCGCAAGTGCGTCGCGCACCTTCAACAGCGATGCGGCAATCGCCTCCAAGGTCGGATGACCTTCAATCAGCTCGCGGATCCGTGCCGCATAGGTGCGCCGCGTGGTCGGCCCAACCTTGAGGCCGAAGCCGCGCAGAATACCCCGGATGCTCATTTCGATGTCGTGAAGCTTGCCCTGAAGGAGCTTGCGTGCGGTCAATAGTGCTCGCACCTCCTGGGCCGGAAGAGATTTGCAGTGGACCGGTCTGAACCAGCCAAGCCGCATCAATTGCGCAATGCCTCGCGCATCCTTCTTGTCGGTCTTCACCGGCATCGTCTTGAAGGCCGCCCGCACGTGGCGCGTCTCGATCAGCTCGACCGCCAGACCCGCCCTTGCCATCCCGGCATGGAGCCACTGCGACAAAGGGCCCGCCTCAAGACCGATCCGTTCCATCGCCACGCCGTGCTCGCCAAACCAGGCAATCAGCGCATCAGGATCGCTCAGCACTTTTGCTTCCCGCACGATGCGGCCATCCGCATCCACTACGCACACACTTGAGTATTCCAATGATACATCGATACCGGCATACTGCTTCATGGTCGTCTCTCCGTGATGCTATGGAGCAGGCCCTTCCTGACTCCGCGACACCATCATTGTGAGGGACGACCACCAAGCCTCCAAACTCAGCTGGCTGGGCTCAGACCGTTACACCATCTCTCGAACCGAGTCTTCAAATCATACGACGACATTGTCGATCACTGCTGCGATGCCTGGCGAAAGCTCGAAAGCCAGCCATGGCGGATCATGTCCATCGGTCGCAGAGAATGGGTCAATGGGTTCTGATCAGCGAGGATCCGTATTACAGATCAGCCTACGCGCGATCTCCACCAGCGAGCCGCAGATGAACGCCGCTTCCTCGGATGTAAGGAATGCGACGAGAGCATCCGCGTCCGGTCGCCGAGTAGCTGAACCGACACCGGAACGCGCCTGCTAATCTTGCCGTCAATCTCGAGCTTCCTATTTTCCGACACGTCTCGGTAAAAAGTCCGCTCAACCGGAATAACGAAGTACATATAACGGGGGTCCACGTGGCTTGGCTGAGCATCGCCGTTGTAGTCGTTCTAGCCCCGGTGTTTTTATCGTTCGCGGCAGCTTCAGAACATGTTCGGTTCCTGAAAAGGGTTAAGAAGGTTAGCGCAAAAGCACTCCCGACCATGATTGCCGGCACTGAGCTCGATAAATACGCAGCAAAGATCTGTCGCGAGCGTAATGGCGACAGTGGCCTTGTGTTGCTGCCGTCAAACCTAGACGCCTTCGCCGTAAGAATGCGGACCGCGGGCATGGCTGGGCGCAGTCTCGACCTGATGTATTATATGTGGAAGTCGGATCTGACAGGTATGTTGGTCATGCAGGAGGTCATTGCCGCGGCCGACCGAGGCGTTCGTATTAGAATGCTGCTGGACGATCTCGGCGTTTCGATTTCCGACCGGATTTTTCACGCGATAAGTTGCCATCCTCATATCGAACTGAGGCTCTTTAATCCAACCAGGACGCGCGATAATTCCATCTGCCGCGGGATCGAGATGGCGCTAAGATTCAGAAGCGTCAACCGACGCATGCACAACAAGGCCTGGATCGCCGACGGCCGAGTTGCTGTCGTTGGCGGCCGTAACATCGGTGACGAATACTTTGACGCAGGGAAAGACGCGAATTTTCGGGACCTAGATCTAGTCATGGTCGGCGATGCAGTGGCGAAAACCGAAGCGATATTCGACGATTACTGGAATAGCATGGCCGCCGTGCCTGTTCGCTCGCTGCTGTCACGTCGATCAAACCGGTTGACCAAGCTTCGGCAAGTCATGGATCGTAACCGCTCAACGGAACATGCCAAGCCGTATCTCGATCGTATCGGAAGCGGCCATTCGCTCGAGGACATCGTGGGGGATGACGGGTTCCTTTGGGCTGAGCACGTCAGGGTTCTCGCCGACCCGCCGGAGAAAGCTGCAGGGAAACGCCGCAATGGTCAGAACTTGCTAATGCAAACGCTGCTTCCGGTCATCGCGAGCGCCAGGCATTCCGTCAATATCACCTCACCATATTTCATTCCGGGGGAACGTGGAGTCGCCGCCCTAACGAAGTTGAGTAACGCTGGAGTGAAAGTATCCGTCCTAACCAACTCACTGGCAGCTACCGATGTCGCAGCCGTACACGCGGGATATTCCCGCTATCGCGCTGCCTTGCTGAAGGGTGGCGTATGCCTTTATGAGCTGCGTTCAGTCGCCGGCCAAGGGTCTTTCTCGCTTCGCGGGTCAGGACAGGCAAGCTTGCACACCAAGGCCTTCTCGAGAGACGGCCAATACGGCTTCATTGGATCCCTCAATCTCGATCCACGGTCTGTGTCTTTGAACACAGAAATGGGCGTCCTGTTCAAGTCACCAGCGCTCGTAGCACTTATGGACGCTGTGTACGCGGATGAGAACCGACCGGAGCTCAGCTATTTCGTTCGCCTGGATCACGGAAGCGTCACGTGGGAAACCGTCATCGACGGCAAGACCCTCACACTAAAGCGGGAGCCCAGCGCCAGCAAATCACGTCGAGTGATCTGTTGGCTGATCGGATGGCTACCGCTCGAATCTCAGTTGTAAGTCTCATTGGCACTGCGGCTTGCGCGAAGCGGTTGCCTGTCGATGTCGGCTGCCGCCCCGAGCCGCCGTCCGGTAATCCTCAGCAGCCATGGCATAGCGAGAGCTATTAATGCTAGGCGGCGAGTTGCGGCCACGCCCTATGCCACCCAATGTCCCATTTTAGTAGTTTAGCGCCACACAGCCAAACTTGGCAACCAAAGATCAGTTCCGAGTTAGACGCCTATCGGAACCAAATCCGCCCGAAACGCGTTGAAATGTGTGGGTCGCAAGGCGTTTCTAGCGACGGTCCCAACCGAGTTGTGCCTGGAGAATGCTTCTGCGACCCACCCCTCTTGGTCTCATTCCCCAACTGGCCCTGCCTTCGGCGGGGCCTTTTTATTTCGCGTGGTTTTCTGGAACATGTCTCCGGTCTGCTGGTTTTTCTCGTTCCCCAACCAGGAGTAAAAACCATGTTGCTCAAGATTTTGTCCGGTCTCGCTGTTGGCTTTGTCCATGTCCACGGGTGCGTTTGCTCAAAGTAATACTGGCAGCAAGGGCGGCACTAATGCTTCAGGCGGAAAGGACAGCGGCTCTTCGGCTGCCGCTTCAACCACAGGGACAAAGAGTGGGTCAAACGACCCCGGCAACAAAGCAAGCGTTGCATCCGGCCAGGCCACGGCGAACAGTAATGCGACTTCACCTAATAGCCACGGCAAGTCGCAGGATTGTAACGGTATGGCCACAACAAAAAACACCACTCACAAGAAACACGAAGCAAACAAGACCGCGTCAGCCGATTGCCGTTGACACGACGCTTGGCGCTCGCAGTCGGCGCGGACCCTCGATGTGACAGATAGTTTGGGGTGGCTGCGCGGGAACAATTTCCTTGCGCCAATGTTCTGGTAGCGGGCCGTGATGGATCTATGGACGCGCACCCCAAGGCCCAGCCCGCGCCGAGTGTCTAGCATTGCGACCCACCTCCTGGGTTGATTTGAACTGGCCCCGCTCCGCCGGCGGGGCCTTTTCAATACCAATCACCGATACGGAGAAACGCACTGTCGCCGCGAACCGCTGTTGGGCTGGAAGGTATTGTCGGACACCCGGAAAGTACGAAATCTGTTTCTGCACCAAGCAACGTGACGGCTGTTTCTCGACGGCGGGCTGGCACGGTGAACGGGCTGCGCGGTGCGGGGTCGCGATATCGCACTTCCCACAGCCACCCCGGTTGTGAACGCTGCGGCCGGATACCACCAGCCATCATTGCGTCGGCGGCAACCCCTGCATTGCGAACGCGACCCGCGGTACCCGCGCCAATAGTTTGAACTGGAACGATTGGACGTATTTCGCCCAGAGGAGCGGCGGCCGGATTGAACCTTTATAACGTCGCTGGGCACGTCTGATATCGTCATTCTCTGGATCGGTGCCGCGTTCGTCGGCACAAACCAGGCCGGAAACATCAAAAAGCTGGCAATTGCTGCAAGGACCTTCTTTGCCATGCTTCGCTCCCGAATCCACTCAATGCTTAAGCAATATGGATCGGCTGATGCTTTGGTCGCCCGCAGGGTCAAGGAGTTGATCGGCGAATCTTAGTAAATGTCGCTTCAAGTGTCGATCTGCGCCAGATCGTTGCGGAACTGTATTTTCGATAGCGGCATATCGATTTTGAATACCAGCCCCTGCGGCTCGTACACGACACCAACCTCACCGTAGGCATTCAAGCTGGAGAAGATGAGGCGCGATCCGAAACCCTTGCGCGTGGGGTCGACTACCGGCGGGCCGCCGGTCTCACGCCACGCCGAAACGAGGAAATCCTCTCCATCGCGGCGTTCTACCATCCATGACAGATCGATCCGCCCTTCCGCATTCGAGAGGGCTCCATATTTCAATGCGTTTGTGAGCAGCTCGTGCAGGACCAGCGAGAATGAAAGCGCGGCTTGAGGCCCCAGTTCGACGTCGGGTCCTTGCGCCTTCATGCGGGCACTTCCTTCCAGACCGATGTTTATCCTTGCCGCCTCGACTATGTTTCCCAGCGTCGCGCTCGTCCAGTTCTTCTGAAGCAGGATGTCGTGAGCCGTCGAATAGGCGGCTAGCCGTGACTGGAGCTTTTCCGAGGCGTCGTCGAGAGAGGCCGCATTGCGAAGAGACTGAATGGCGATCGACTGGACCACCGAGAGCGTGTTCTTCATCCGATGACCGAGTTCGTGCATCAGGAGACGCTGCCTGTCGGACTGATCCCGCTCCTGCGTTCTGTCACGAAGAATTTTGATGAAGCCGATGGCGGTGTCGTCGTCCGCTCGCAGTGCCATCATTTCTCCGGATGCCCAGAACGTCGTGCCATCTTTCCTGAGATGCCAACGCTCGTCGCTTCCCCGTCCGCGGTTAAGAGCCGCTGTCATCTCCCTCTGAGGCACGCCCTCTTCCCTATCCTCCTGGATGAAAAAAGCGGTAGCGGGTTTGCCAACCATTTCTTCCGCTGTCCAACCCAGGATTCGGTGTGCGCCCTCGTTCCAACTTGTGACGAGGCCGTCGAGGTCCATAGAGATGATCGCGTAGTCGATCGCGCTCTGAACAATCGCCTCGAGGAACCGTTCTCTCGAGGAAATCTTGTCAGTTCCGATCTCGATCTTCATGGACCTGTTCCTTGGAAACGGGCGCCACTTCTTATGGCACGATCCGGATCCTCGTGGGGCAAATAAGTCGAAGCACAGGGCCAAATGTACGAAGCTTGCGGTCGGATTTCAATCTTTTCGTCAAGGCTTTGTCGCTCAATCCGGCCTCGTTATCGGTGGCCTGGGTCGCGAATTGATGCGTCCCACACCGAAATCGCACAGCGACGCCGGTTGCGATCTCCGCCATGCTACCGGCTTCGGTCTTCCCATTCTGATCTATGAAATAGCTTGCATCGAGGAAGCGTCCCTTCACGAGTCGCTTCGTCCTTCTTGACGACGTCGCTATTGTCGCCTCTTGTCCGGCACGGAAGGTCTCCTGGAAAGAGGCGATCTTCATCCGGTCAAAGGCAAACGAGATCTTCTCCCTGGTCTGGGATTCTTTGCTCTCGCTCCTCTGCTCGTCGCTCATGGAGTGGAAACGGCCATGCCGAGCTACGGTTTCCATTCTTGGGCGACTGTCGAGGAAAGTGCGCCCGTTGTCGAGATCGTGTGACCGACGCTCGGTTCGATGTCGAGTTCCACCTTGAAAACCTGCCGTCTTGAGCTGAGCCGCCGCCACCGAGGAAGCCTTTGAGGGCATGGTCCCCTTGCCGCGCACGAGTAGGACGGGCGCCGACTTGCTCTTGATGAAGACGGGGTGGGCGGAAGAAGGCGGGCGAAGGACACGACTGCGCCGACTTGCCATCGTGCCGAGCCGAGGGCGTCCAGGGCGACTATCGAGCCCTGCGAGACGCCGACGAATGCAATCCTTTCGCGGGCGTCGCCGAATACTTCTCTCCTGACGCCGTCGGTCACTCACCGATTGGATGCGATCCGGCCGCAACTGCGTGCCATCGACGCTGAACCATTGGTGTCCGTACCGCTGATGGAAGGGAGCATCCGGCGCGGGCCGTGACCTTACGTCGGATGATGTGAATGAGACTAGGAGGTCGGATCCTGCATGCTCGCTCCCTCGATCTGCTCATACGTGCATTGCGCCGGCTTCTTGTCCGGCCGCCAGCGCATCAGTTTTGTGCCGTGACGGAACCGGCGGCCTGTTACATGGTCGAACCGCACCTCAACAACGAGATCCGGCTTGACCGGCTCCCAGTTTCCGCTTCGCCCGGTGCTCCATCGGCTGGGACCGCCCGGCGCCTTTCCGGTAAAGCCCGGTGCCTCTCGCCTTGCTTCCAGCCTTTCAGTCAGGGCCGCTCGATCGGCGTCCGCGATGGTCGAGGTGAAGCCGACATGGTCAAGCTCGCCGCCCGCATTGTAGAGGCCCAGCAACAGCGACCCAACTTCCTTCGATTTACTCTCGTAACGAAAGCCTCCGACCACACAGTCAGCGGTGCGGAGACGCTTGACCTTGATCATCGCACGTACTCCAGGCTCGTAGGTGCCGTCGAGACGCTTGCAGACTACGCCGTCGATGCCGCCATTGCCTGCCTGCGACAGCCACGCACGGGCGAGAGTATAATCAGTAGTGTAAGGCGACAGAACGAGGCTCTCCGTTCGCTGGAAAGGCGAGATCACAGCTTCCAGCTTGGCTCGCCGCGTTTTCAGGGGGGTATTGACTTGTGAAACCCCGTCAGGGCTGAAAAGGATATCGAAAAGCACGAGTTTTGCAGGCGTCGAGGCGGACAACTTGCGTACTCGACTTTCGGCGGGATGGAGCCGCATCTGCATTGCCTCGAACGAAAGTTTCCCTTCGATCTCGATGACAAGCTCCCCGTCGACGACCATGCTGCCGATTGGGAGATCTCCCAGCAAGGCCAGCACCTCCGGAAAGTATCGCCCGAGAGGTTTCCCGGACTTGGCCCGAAGATCGACCGCGTCGCCATCCTTGAATGCTAGACACCGAAATCCGTCCCATTTCGGCTCGTATTGCCACCCCTCCTCCGCGGGTAGTTCGGCCGACGACTTTGCCTCCATCGGTTCAAAATCGACTGGCAGGCCAAACTTCTGAGTGTTTTTCGCCATCGAGCTTCCTTTCCACGGTGGATTTGTTATGCGTACGGAAGTTTATCCAACGGTACCAACAGCTTCCTCTCTTCGCGCGATCTTGCAGTTCGACGGGCAGGACGTAGTTCCTCGATCGTTGGCAGCCACCACTCGGCGTCTTTCGGACGTGGCGACTTCGCAGGCCACGCGCGGACAAGTTCCTGAAATGTCGGCTTCCGCCATCGCCCCAGACATGCGCGTCAGTCGCGTGCGGATAGAGTCCAAGACTTTCTCGGCTTCGACCAGTTCACCGGTTACCTCGGTGAAAACGATGATTCCGGCCGCCGTCGCCACCGGTCGTCGGAGCGGCGGGAGGTCGCCGTGTCGCAGCGGATAGCGACGACGCCTGCGCTCCGCCGACCGAAGCCTAGTTCGCCTTTCCTCTTCCGTCCCCTTGCGCTCCTCGGCGCGATGTCGTCTTTCCTCGGGTTCGTTCCTGCGGGCTGCTGCCTCGATCTCCGCCCATCTCCGTCGGAGGTCTTCATACGACCGGAAGGGCACATGCCAGATCCGGCGATCGCCGTCCCAACTGGAGAACGGCACCTCGCGGAGCTTATCGACGATAGTCTTCGAGTATGGCGTCCTGATCCGGAAGCCGGCCTTGCCAAGTTCCAGGTAGGCGCTTTCGATCGGAGCGAACTCGAAGGCGTCCCTGCCCTTGGCGTCGGCGTGGGCGTCGGCTTCCGCTTGTAATTCGGCGAGCCATTTTCCGAAACGTTGAGAGGCTGTCCTCCCCGGCACGAACCAAGCTTGCCGGTCGTCGCTCCACCGGGCACGTGGAAAACGCCGCCGAAATTGCTCGATAGGTATCCGGTCGAACGGGGAGGATGCGTCGGCGCCGGGCCTGGCTTCGACTTGGTCTGTCATTGGGCCGAAGGTGGTTATCGGTTTCGGCACGGTCATTCAGTGGAAACGCCGATACGTTCGTTCGGTTTCTCAAGCCAGTCCATAGAGGGAACAATTTCGCAGCCGCAACTGTCTTTCACTTCTCGGTGGATCTCGGAGAGCGTCGGTCGGATCGCCATCCCCGGCGAGTAGGACGGAGTTGTTCGATGATTTCGTGCCATGCGGCGCGTCCTCCTCAGATCTTGATCGCCGTTGACGACACACTGATGGACGCCAGCTTACGCTGGCAGGCGCCGCGTATCTTCATTTAGAAGTTGCGACAGTCGCTTGGCATTCTTGGTCGCATTACCCTCGCGATCGTTGTTGAAGTAAGCCCACACCGTCTTTGCCTCGCTCTGCTTTATTCGTTCAACCCATACCCTTAGTTCGGCGTCGCTATAGTCATGGCGATACCATTGATCGACACCGTGGAAGCGCACGTAAATATCCTCGGCGGTTTGCACGAGCTTATCCGGCAAACGAGGACCACTGCATGAACAGAAGATTGCTCCTGCGGCTTTGAACGCATCAGTAACCTCCTCATTCCACCAGCTCTTGTGCCGGAACTCGACGACGTTGCGGTGCCGCTTGTCGAGTCGAGATAGGATCCGTTCCAGCATCTCCGCGCTGTAATGCACGCTGGGGGGAAGTTGAAACAGGAAACATCCCATCTGAGGACCGAGCAGGTCGGCTATGTAGCCGAAGTCCTCGATTAAAGTCTCTGTATCCTCAAACCGCTTAATATGAGTGATCAGCTCGCACACCTTGACGGTGTAGACGAAGGCTGGGTCTGCTTGGCGGAGCCAAGTTTTGACCGCACCAATTGTCGGCCACGAATAGAACGGGGCATTGAGTTCCACCGTCTTGAAGTGGTCTTGATAGGTCGAAAACCATTGGCTCGATGGAATGTCCGCAGGATAAAATTGCCCCTTCCAATGCCAATAGTACCACCCCGAACAACCAACATAGATTCGACCCGCGACCCGATCGAGCGCCGGGGATACTCTTGCACTACGTTCTGGAGCAATCCGAGCCTGATGCATTTTGCAAGCACGAGCAGCATTTGCATCGCGCTGTTTTTGTCGACGCTCTTGCCGGCGGGCGCGCCGATCGGCGAATTCCTCCGCAGAAAGTGCCGTCATTTAATTCTCCTGTTCGGATTGATCGAGTGAAGGTACCTAATGAGTAACTCGACGGTATCGGAGACGGCACCTATGGGAACGCCTGAGGTCGTGCCGCCATCTTCTTTGGTGACAACTGATCGTTGTTGCAGGAACGGCACGCGCTATGGCAGTTCGTCTGCCGTCTGCCCCAAGGTATCGGCGACATAGGCGCCCCGCGACCCCATCGGTAATGGCGGCCCGGTCGTGGTGTCCTTGGCTGTCTGATGTTCGAGTTCCGCGTTAAGCTCGCCTCCGACGATCAGGATGACGATCGAAAGCCATATCCACATCAGGAAGCCAATCAGCGCCCCGAGCGTGCYGTAGGTCGCGCTGTAGTTGGCGAAATGATTTAGGTAAAAAGAGAAGCCAAGCGACATTGCAAACCATGAGACCGTGACGAGAGCGGCACCCCATGTCATCCAACGAAACCTCGCCGGCTCCCGGCTTGGGCCGAAGCGATAGACRGCGGTGACAGCTRTGGCGACGATCAGAAGCAAAACCGGCCAMCGKAGAAGAAGAGCCAGTTGCTCGCTAAATCGATCGAGCCACAGGTAGGAAAGAACCAGGGGCATGACGGCGACGAGCGCTACCATCGCCGCAGCACACGCCATTGCGCAGAGGGTGAAGCAAAGCGCCACGAGGTTCAGCTTGATCAGCCCCCTCTTCTCTTTCTCCCCGTAGGCGACATTCATCGCATCRAAGATCGCTAGCGTACCGGTGTGCGTACTCCACAGCGCCACCGCCAGCCCGACGAAAAAGGTGATGCCAAGGGTGGTGTTGCGGGTTTGGGCCAGGTTCTTGATTTGATCGGCGATGATTTCGAAGGCGCCGGGGGGAAGCAGTCCCGARAGYTCGCGGAGGTGATCWGCCATGGTGCCTGGATCCGCCACCAGACCATAGACAGCGACAAGTGCCGCGAGCGATGGGAACAACCCAAGCAACATGTAGAAAGTGACGCCGGCAGCGACGAGGGTCACGCGATCATCGGAGACTTCGTTGACGAGCCGCCAGAAGACATCACGAAGGCCTTTGACGGGTATGTCTTCCGGAACGCCTGCGGTCCTGCCGCGAGCATCGCCCAGATCTTCATTCCGCAACGACCGATCGAACCCGACGCCATGCCTTGTTCGCATCAGTGAGAGCGCGCCGACACTCATTGCCA
>NZ_JBFRDU010000070.1:0-12282 GCF_052113965.1 Rhizobium sp. RAF56 | reverse complement strand
TCACCATCGCTCGGATCTGGTTTTCTATCGCCCGTCTTATTTCGACCAGGCGCGAGCGCGTTACGAGCAGGGAGCGAGCCTGCTGGCTCTCGGCACTCTTTACCTTCACCTCTCGGTACCAACCGATGCGAACCAACTCCGCCAAGCCAGGGGCATCATTCTCGTCGCTCTTGTTCATGCGCACCGATAATGCGGCTTTCGCATGCCGTGCGTCGATGCAGACGACAGGAAAGTCCATACGCTTGAGTTCATGCCACAGCCAGCTCGACATAGCTCCCGTTTCAAAGCCAATGCGTTCCGCAAACGGCGCTTTCCTCTGGATCAGCTCCGCCAGGGCTCCGGGATTCGACTTGGCCCTGCCTTCGAAGATCGGTCTTCCGGTCTCGTCCACGACACAAACGGCTGTTTTCGTTGCGATACGTCCAGGCCAACATAGTGTTTCATGGGGGTCTCCTTCGAAAATGGGGCTCAAATATTGAGCGTCATTCGAAGAACGAAGGCGAGCAATTACGTCATCGTGTCCAAAATTCACTCCACAAGGGGGTCAAAATTGCACGCCGAAACACAATTGATTGCGTCTCCAACGATTTGACTCGCAAAAAGCTTGGGGTGACCTAGTTTTGTACACTACCGTACAAATGCCAGTGTTAGCTCAATTGCGGGCTCGCATACTCCAGAAGTAATCGAGACAGCCCGTGCCAGAAGATCGCATCGCCGTGCTCGTCGTCGAGGATGAAGCGCTATTGCGGATGTCTATTGTCGCGGCACTTGAAGACGAAGGCTTTGAGGTTTTAGAAGCGTCCAACGCAGCCGAAGCCATCGCAACAATCGAGAAAACGCCGCGCATTCACGCGCTTTTCACCGATATCGATATGCCGGGCACTATGGATGGTTTGCTGCTAGCGGCTTTTGTGCGAGACCGATGGCCTCCTATCAAGATTGTCGTAACCTCAGGCCACAGAATACCTGAAGGCGGGATGTTGCCCGTCGACGGCGCTTTCCTGCCCAAGCCCTACAACCCCGACAATGTCATTGCTTCCATCAGGGAATTGGTTTGCGCCTAGATCGACGATTTGGTGATGATATTCGTATTCGGGGGCGCGGAGTCTGCAAGCCAGGGACACAATTTGGTCGTGGACTCAGAAATTATCTACTGCCATGATCGCACGCACCATTAAATTGAATGCCATCTAACCCACCCAGGCGGGTATCCCGTGATCCTCAATACCCTGATCATCGAAGACGAGATGATATTAGCCGTCGAGTTGGAATCGATGCTGAAAGACCTCGGTCATCAGGTAGTGGGCATCGCTTCTCGATTGGATGAAGCCGTGGAAATGGCAACCGCTACGGATTTCGACATCGCCATTCTCGATCTTAACCTTGCCGGGGAAATGTCTGGCCCCCTCGCCGATCTCTTGGTTGAACTCGGGAAGCCGTTTGTCATTTCGACAGGCTATGGCAAAGACGAACTCGACCCACGCTATGTTGGGCGGCCGGTACTTTCAAAGCCATATGACGAGCAGATTCTCGTTGAGGTCCTGGAGCGCCTATTTGAAGCGGTCTCCTCCACATCTTGGCCAAATCGTGAGGCCGGTGACCCCCGCCGTTGATCTTACTTATAAAACCCGTTGCGTAGATTGATGCCATACTCGAGGTAAACCTTCAGCGCGCATAGCATACCCGTCCAACCTTCGCAGTTCCCGTAGGAAGCTTTTTGCGCCGCCGAACTCTCACGGAAGCCGCTCTCACCGATCGTCACTAAGGTTCGACCGTCCTCCAATGCCTCGAAGGTCATCGTCACGGTTGTCTCGTAACTCCCCGCAGGATCGTCATCCGGGGCCGCCGCCCACCGCAACACGATGCGTTTGTTGCTCTCGACATCCACAACATGCACCGGAAAAGCCCCAGGAAAATCATGGAAGTCCCAAGTGACGGTTGCCCCCCGTTCCAACCGCCCTTTTGCACCACCCGTCGTGAAGTAGCCGCTCAGTTTCTCGGGGCTCACTACGGCTTCGAACACCTCGCCTACCGGTTTGCTGATCCGCCCGGACACTTGAAATTCATAGGCCATAGCATTTCCTCCTAGCTTGACGTGAGCCACAATAGGTTATAGATTTATAACATGTCAATCGAAGACGAAAATGATCTTATTTTCAAAGCATTAAGCCACCGCTCCCGTCGCAAAATCCTTGATCTATTGCGGTCAGAGCCCCGCACCACAGGCAGGCTATGCGAACTTCTGCCCGAATTTGATCGCTGCACAGTCATGCAACATCTAAATGTTCTTGAAGAAGCTGGCTTGGTGGTTGGCGAGAAACGGGGTCGTGAACGCTGGAACCACCTCGACGCCCTACCTATCCACGCTATCCATCAACGTTGGATCGGACCGTATGCAGCATATGCGACCTTAATGCTGAGTCGCTTGAAACAGGAGCTAGAGCAAGGAAGTGAAGCTAACGCATAACGCAGCGCGACACCGCAAGACGACAACGCGATAGGTGCGTGTTTCGGCGCAATCTTCCACGCCTCCGGCGTCATACGAGTACATGACACCTTCCTCAAAAGCATTCGCTGACAGCGATGCCTTCCGGCGGCGAGCAGATCATCGCCACCGGGCCCGTGAGAAGTCCCTAATTGGCCAACAGTTGGTCCTAAGGCTGGGAATTGCCACTCGGCTGCGCCGGCGGAGGTGCTGGCGTGCCTGGTGCCGGCGTTGGCGTGGGTCGACGACAAGGGTTACGTCTTGATCGGACAAAGCCAACAGAGATTGTAGCATCTCTCCTCCTCCGTACAATCAGGCAGTGCAGCGAGCAACGGACATGGCGCTGCCGCCGCGCTCCGAGCTGTCAAACTTCCAACTCTATTGAAAACGGCAAATCCGTGAATGACAAGATCCGAATTCTAACTGTCGGAAAGCGCACAGTTGCAACGTGCCTAAGTAGCTCTTCGTGTTGTTCGGGATTGTTGCATTCGCAAAGACCGAGGAGCAAAATGTGCGAGCGGATGGGCGCCCCGCTTAAACGTTCTTAGGTTCCAATGCCGCGCTTTCACTTCGACATTCGCATTGAGGCGGAATTGCTAGAAGATTGGTAGGGCACAGATCTTCCCGACCTCGAGGCGGCTCGGCTTGCGGCCATCGAAGATGCGCGGTCGCTGATGAGCGACGCGGTCCGGATAGGACACGACATCGCCTCCAGAAGCATTGAAATTCGTAACGAAGCGGGCGAAGTCTTGTTTTCGCTTCCCTTTTCAGAAGCGGTCAAGCGCGTGGTCTAGCTTTTGACACGAATAGGAAGGCAGGTCTTCCTAGCAAGATTGAGGCGTTACCCTCGGTCTTGCCGATCGTCGTGTTTCCTCGGCGTTAAGGAGAAACACCAGTTCCTCAGCTAGTTCCTTGGGAAATCCGGTTGAGAAACTCGCCGTACATCTCCGCAACCGCGTCGAGTTGCATGTCGATCACGTTCCAGGTGTGATCCGCATTCGCCTCTATTTTGTATCGTTGAGCCGCCATGATCGCCTCGCGCGATGCCCTTCCGCTCTGTTATGGCGAGACTACAGTAGCTACCCGCTCTTGATCCTCTTGCAGGTCTCATGAATTTCGGATGGGTTTAGCCACGAATAATCTAGTCACGGCGATGTTGCCGCCGCTCGCCATGATGGACCCATAAACGCGCACGCACGAATGCCCTGCCCTCCCCGCGTCCATCCGGGTGCAGCCAACACTACTTCAAGACCCTTCCGTCCTCTTGATCTGCCGCTTTGCGGGTCGCTTGCCAGTCGTTATATCGACCTCCGCGACAACCTCTGAGGGGTTGTCCCGGTTTGCATTGGCAAGTCGCGGCGCATCAAGAGCGCCACTTTCTCCAGCGCCCTGCAAGAGCGCAGCGTCATCTCGGTCGTCTTCATCGATAAGGTCCTGAAGGGTTTCGTGCTCCTGATCGTCGCCCAGCTCATCGGATGCTTGCTGCCAATGGCGCAGCGCAAAGCCGTCTGGGCGCCCCTCGTTTTCCCATATCTCATATGCCCGGCGGCGGATCTGTTCGTGTTTATCTAGGGCCATAGCCTTCTCCGAAATCCAAAGATCAACAAGCAATCTCGCAAAAAACAGCAACTGAATGACAATCAAACCAAGCCCTTGTCTCGAAGTTCCTTTAGTGCGGCGTCGCTTTTGTCGAGGCGCAGGCCCATCCCTTGCAAGACGCCGGGGGCTTTGGTGAACTGCAACTCGCTGTACTCCAAGACCTCAATTCGGTTTCCCCAAGGATCCAGGAAATCCAGAAACGGTCCTTCGATGAACTTTGCGCCGGCTTGCAATGCCAGTTCACGGATACGACTGCGATCATCGACTACCAGGCCGAAATGCCGGTCACGATCTGGCGGTTGATGTCTTCCTTTCGTAAGTGCAAGGAACTGATCCCCCATGTCGATGAACGCCATGTCTGGTCGGCCATTCTTCCCCTCGTGCGTGCCACGAAGTTCAAAGGAAAATATGTGGCCATAAAAGTGGAGCGCTTCCTCGATATCGCCGACCTCAAGTGCAATGTGATTGATGCCGACGATCCGAGGTTTCAGGCTAGCCATCACCAACTCTCACCTATATTGGGTTATATTTGATGTTTCAGTCCGGCAAGCACCGGGCCTGAATAGGAACAGCTCTCAAGAACGAAGGTTCCCTCAAGCCAAGCCAGCAAAAACGCCTTCTGCCCCAATGCTGCAGCCCCGAAAGTGCGTAGGCCATTCACTCGAGCAGGCTATCCTACCACTACCCTCACCCGCCGTCCGCCGGCAAATCCACTGACTCCTTGCCACGGAGCTCAGACGGCGCGATCTCGTGCTCCTTTTGACCGGACTCTAGAAGGTCCGCTGTAAGACGCCCGACAGCTTGCGGATCAATGCGGCACGTTAGCCTATTCACAGCGGGAATGAGTTGGCCAAGATCGATCTCCCGCCATAGGTCTCTCGAGCTTCTTCAAAGAAATCTCATTGAGACTTCTTTGGCACTTCGGGAAGCGGACTTATATACGTGGGGTATCGGCGCTCTTCTTGGGGAGGTTGAATGCAATCTTTACTGACCGTGTTTGTTCCGCTTTGCTGGCTCATCTGGGCGGCAATCTGGTTTGTGGCAGCTCGTGCGGTTAAAAAATCGGCGCGTCAGGAAGAGCCGTTTTCCCGTCTCTCGAATACCGTTCCCCTATGGCTAGCCGCAGCGCTGCTGGCTGGGCCTGGCCTGTGGCCGCGCTTCCTGACGATGCGTCTTCTGCCGGAAAGCCTGGTTATCTATGCGATCGGCGCGATGGCGGTTGTCCTCGGGCTCGGCTTTGCGATCTGGGCGCGTTACCGCCTGGGCCGCAATTGGAGCGGCGTTATCACGATCAAGGAGGGACATGAACTTATTCGGACCGGTCCCTATCATCAGGTGCGCCACCCGATCTACAGCGGGCTGCTGCTGGCGATCATCGGTTCCGCAATTGCAGCCGGCGATACTGCGGCTATCCTGGCTGTCGGTCTGGTGTTGTTTTCTTTTCTTCGTCGCGTGCAGATCGAGGAGCGTTGGATGGCCGAGACCTTCGGTCCGGCCTATGGAGACTACCGAGCATCCACGCCCTCGCTTGTGCCTTTCTTGAGATACGCCGGTGGCTAACCCGCAATAGTGTCGAGCTTCGCCCTATGCTCGACCGCTTCGATGGCGTAAATAGATCGCGGGGTCGTTCGGGGCGGTCGATCTAGTACCTCGTCCGACCATCGAAAGTGTAGACAACGGTCTGAACGACAAAACCCAGCGCGTCTTGTTAATCTGAAGCGTATGAATGATCAACCGAACCAGAAATCTCCTTTGGACGATCAATGCTTTCAAGAAGAACGTTCTTAACTTGCTTAGCAGTCTTCGCCTTAGCTCCCTATCGCGTCGCACGGAGGGGGCATGCTGTCCAACTCAAACCCGACACCGCAGAGGCAAAGAACAGCGGCAACAACGGCAATGGTGGGGGAAATGGTAACGGAGGGGGCGCCGGTTCGGGGAATGGGAACTCGGGCGGGAATGGGAATGGGAATGGGAATGGGAATGGGAATGGGAATGGTGGTGCCAGTAGCAATTCTGGAAAGGGCCAAAGCTCCAAATCCAATGGAACAACTAGCCCCAGTTCTGGAGAAAAAGGCTCTGAAAGAGGAGCTGGAACTACCTCGGGAGGAGGCCAACAAACACCGTCCAATAACAATCCATCTCTTGATGTCCACCATGCCGACGGATTGAGCGAAGCCATCCAAAACGGCCGTTATGTAATGAAGGATTCCAAAGGCCGAACGATCATCAATAGGCGGGCATCTCAATCAGATGAAAATAGGCTCAGGGGCTTCCTACACTAGATATGCTCCGCATCGCGCATCGCGAGTGCCGCTTCCGTTCTATTTGACACCTCAAGCTTCGCCAATATTTGCGTCATGTGATGCTTCACGGTTTTCTCCTGAAGATCGAGTTTTATGGCGATGTGCTTGTTGCTCAACCCTTGTGCGACGTATTCGAGAACGCCTCGCTCCCGAACTGTTAGTTTTCTTAACCTGGCGTGCTTCGGCGAGCTTACCACTGTTGATATTAATCGGGCGCTTAGCGTCGGGGCGACGTAGGTCTGACCCGATGAGACAGTGCGTATAATCTCTCCGAGCGTTCGCGATCCGACGCCCTTCAAGGCATATCCCATCGCGCCGTAGTCAAGGGCTCGTGTCACGTCATCACTCATCTCAGATACAGTGAGAATAACGATCTTCCGGTCAGGGTCGCGTTGAAGTATTTCCTGCAGGGCTTCGAGCCCGCCTCCTGGCATCGAGATGTCCATCAGAAGGATATCAGGCTCAAGCGTTTCTGCGATACTGATCGCATCTTCGCAACTTCCTCCTTCTGCTACAATCGTGAATCCTTTCATTTCTGCAAGGCTTCTAGTAACGCCTTCCCGAAAAAGCGGATGGTCGTCAACTACGGCTATCTTGATTTCTCCGATCATGTCGTCTCCAGTTCCGACGTGTAGAGGGACATCCTAACGGTTGTGCCTTCCCGCGATGTAGCGATTTCGAACTCGCCGCCGAGGCTCTCAACCCGCTCCTTCAGTCCTGCAAGCCCAAGACTCGTGGTGGGCAAGCTCTCGGGATCAAAACCGTCGCCCTTGTCGCTTACTTCGATCACAAGTTTCGCGTCTCTTGCGAAGGCTACGACCCGCTGCCCTACGCCCCCACCATGACGGAAGGCATTGTTCAGCGCTTCCTGAACGAAACGGTAAACGCAAATCTTCGCGGATTGTGCCAACGTCAGTGGTTGCGACAGATTTGTCAGGCCTACGACGGTCCCGGTTCGTTGCTCGTGAGCAAGGACGGCCCTATCGAGAACTTCGCTGAGGGATGAAGTTTCAATCTGCGGCAAGATAAGGCCCCTGCAGATGTTCCTGATCTCGCGCATGGCCTCCTCAAGACTTAACTTGATGGAGACTATCTCTTGTTCCCGCTTGTCGATGCGGGTGCCTGGGCTCGTGAGAATTTCACTATCTATCCGCAATGAGGCAAGCGCAATCAATTGCGCTGGGCCATCGTGGAGATCCGCACCCAACCGCCTAAGAAACTGCTCGTTCGTCTCTGCCGCCCTTTGGGACGCATGCTGGAGACGGGCCCGCAGTGCTTCGTTTTGCTGCAGAAGCTTTGAAAGTTCCTCGACACGTTGCTGGAGAGCGGAGCCTTGACTTTCGATGGTGGAACTGCCCTGCATGACGATAACCGAAAGTGCCAGAAAGAAGACTAGGGTCGAGCCTGCGACAGCCAACCAGCTTCTGGTCCTCGCTTGCTGCAGACTCGTTTGAAAACCATCGGCAATCTCATAGAATTCGGCCACCGCCACAACCTTGCCTGACCAAGGCTGCAAAATTGGATTGTAAATCTCGAGAAGTGGCTTGCCGCTTGCCTTTTCTTTTTGATCCTCTGCATCATCGAGCTTGTCGAATTCCGCTATCATGCTTCCACCAAATGCAACCTTAAGATTGTCATTTACCGCGAAGCGCTTCCCAATTGTATTTCGGTCATTTGAGTACAGTATCGTGCCATCACCGCGCCAAAGGCGAAAGGACAGCAGCCGGGATGCTAAAGCTCCCTCGCCCAAAGTTTCGTCCATGGCGCGAGTGACAGTATCGTCCAGCACATCGTTCGTTTGCATGTCGGGAAGAAGCGGCGCGATCACGCTGTCTACGTACAACGCCGTTGCTGCAGCAGAATTTCGCGTCACTGCGTCCTCAATGAGGCTAGTGACCACAGCGCCGACCACCACCATTACTACTATCGAAACAACACTTCCCAGCAGAAGGAATTTTTTGGCAAGCGATTGAGAGCCCCATCTGCTGAAGAATAGTTTCGAGGACGAGGAAGGTCGTAAACTCCTCATCATGACAACCTTTGGATAGCGTTGATGACTGACAGCTATCGCGATTTTGTCTTTCGTCAATATTGACGCGTGATCTAGCCATTTCAGAGACTTGAAGACACGCGAAGGCCTGAAGCCGCATTTAGTCGCTGAGGTCGGCCGATCGGACCAAAGTCTGACTATTCGAGGCAATGGTCCAATAGTTATCGATAGTCTAGATCGACGCACTACCTCTCGAAAAACTGGCTTTTGAGGACTTTGAAAAGGGGAAGTGACGTGCGCGTAAGGTTCGCGGAAACCCTTGTGAGGCTCTGCGTTTGAAGAGTGCGCGTTGCGAGCATCCCAGGATCCAGGATCTCAGTAACGCAAAGGAAGACGCTATGGACAGGTTTCATCGACACTACGCGGTGACCACGAGGATACTTTGGACATAGATCCAGAGGACGAACCGGCCGCCGCTCCTGAGCGGGAGAAAGTCACGGCTCGCAAAAGCCCGCGCATTTTCTTGGCGTGCGCCGCGATATTCACCTTAGCGCTATGGCTACTCCTCGGTTCCCGAAGCCTCTAATCCCTGCGCTGCTCCCGACTTAGTCGAGTGAGCTGACAAGGACAATTTATCGGGGACATCGTTCGCCCTGCGTGCGTATTTTCCGAGACGTTACAGTACGTCGCGCGGACTGCGGCGACTAATCGCAAAGTATATCTTAAGTATATATAAGGTTAATAACTCATTATGACCTCGGTCACAGACAAGACTTATGGAATCGAGCTATCTTGACGCATCGAATCATCAGCGTCTCTGCAGCAAGAGGTTTTTGCATGGCCAGGATTCTTCAGAAAGAATACTTATTAAAAGGCAATTCTGACGCGGCAGTTTCAGACGAAGCATCCATATCTAGAGTATATGCGCTAGGCGGGGCGTATAAGAGAGTTGTCGATATTGTGCTGGCTTCGGTGGCGCTCGTCTGGGCAATCCCGATTTTTGCCATCGTCGCCGTCGCCATCAAGCTTTGCGACAGAGGACCGATCTTCTTCAAGCACGAGCGCGTCGGGCTCGGCGGGAAGACGTTTTCGTGCCTGAAGTTCCGAACGATGCGGGTGCGATCCGACATTCATCTCATGCAATATCTGGAGGCGAATCCAACGGCTGCAGAGGAGTGGAAGTCAAAACAGAAGCTGTCGAGCGACCCGCGTATCACGGCCATCGGTGGCTCGCTCAGGCGTTCCAGCATTGATGAGCTACCGCAACTGATCAATGTGCTGAGGGGCGACATGAGCCTCGTTGGGCCACGTCCCGTTACGACCGACGAGATGGCACGCTACGGCCGCGATGCGGCCTACTATCTCTCCGCCCGCCCCGGCTTGACCGGCGCCTGGCAGGTCAGCGGTCGAAATGACGTTTCATATGAGCAACGGGTCCTGATGGACGCGGAATACTGCAGAACGTGGTCACTGCTCAGAGACATATCCATCATGCTGCGCACGGTTCCCGCCCTGTTTTCGCAGCGCGGTTCATGTTGACGGGGCACGGGCCTTGCCATGCCGCAACAAATCCGACGCAGCTTATAGGCGCGCATATGAGTATTGAACCGATAGGCATCTTTCTCGCAGTCGCAGGCTTCTACGTGGTTGTGGCCGGCTTAGGGGCAGGCGCGTATGTGCTCTGCTTCACTACTCTCCTCGGGGCTGCCGCGGCCCTGCTTCTTCCAGCTCTTGGAGGATCGAGCATTCAACCAGTGCACTTCATGCTGGTTTTTTTGGTTCTCGCGGTACTGCTACGCCCGAACACCTTGGCCGTCTCGTTATCCTGTCTGAGTTATCCCGGTCCAGGTTTTTGGTTCATGCTTTTCACGTTCTATTCTGTCCTGACGGCGATTTTTCTGCCCAGAATTTTTGAAGGGGCGACACTCGTCTATTCGCTTGCTCGCAACGACCAGATTCGCGGTATTGTGAGCACACCGCTTTCGCCTGGCACCAGTAATCTTACACAATCGGCTTATTTGCTCGGCAGCCTAGCTTGCTTTGCGATTATCGCTGCTTACGGTCGCCTCGGGGGCGCTGCCGTCATGGCGAGGGCGCTTACCCTTGCCGGCGCGATCTGCATATTCTTCGCGATTGCCGATGTCGTCACCTACCAGACGAACACCGCCGACCTTCTTTCCGTCATCCGCAACGCCAACTATCGCATGTTGAACGACGGCGAGATCCAGGGGTTCAAGCGCATCGTCGGTTCGTTCCCGGAGGCGGGTACTTTCGGATACTTCGCGCTTGCACTGTTTACGTTCGTGTTGATGCTCGGCCTTGAGTCTTTTCCAGTCCCCTTTTTAACCCCTGTTGCATTCGCGCTCGGCATTGCGATCGTTCTCTGCACATCAACGACCGCTTACGTGGCGAGCGCGATCACCGCGCTTATGGTGCTTGGCTTCTGTGTCGTGCGAATTCTGCGAGGCAAGGGCACATCCCGCCACCTCACCTATGCCGTCGCGTGCGTCTTTGCCCTGCCGCTGGTCATCATGGCTTTGATGTTGATCCCGTCGGTATGGGAAAGCATAAGCGACCTCGCTCACGCGACATTGACGACAAAACTCGAGTCGCAATCCGGCGAAGAACGCATGCGCTGGAACGCGCAGGCGCTCGGCGCCTTCGGCGATACTAACGGCATGGGGGCCGGGCTCGGCAGCATCAGGGCATCAAGCTTCATCGTTGCTTTGCTCGCCAATGTTGGCGTGCCGGGCACGATCCTGTTTGTCATTTTTGTGTACAGCCTCATTCGCTCTGCAGCGAAGCGGAAGCATAGCAATGGGGTCGAGGGCGTTGTCGGGTTGGCGGCCTTGTTGTCTTGCCTTGCTCAGATCACGGCGGCTACGATTTCCGCAAGCGCGGTCGATCTCGGTCCGCTCTTTGCGATCACGGCCGGCCTTGCCGCAGCCTATGGCCTTGGCCCGCTGCATGCCCCAGCGCAAATCACGCTTTCGAAGCCTTTCCCGCTTTTCGATCTGCAATCCGGTTCGCCGATGTGGTTGGCCGACGCGTCGCAGGCTGAGTACAGACCATTCAATGATGGTGATGGCCGTGTATAATCCTCTTCGACCCATCAGCTACCAGCAGATCTCGACAACGGCGGCCCATGAGCGGCCGCTCGATATTAAAGCGCTATTCCGGGTGCTCTATTCCAACGCGTTGACGATCCTCGGCTCCGCCGCCGTCTTCGGTTGCCTGGCGCTCCTGTACATCCTCATTACGCCGCCGACGTTCTTGGCAAGCGCGCAACTGATGATCTCAGCGCAGAAGGTTGGCGCGTCGAACGACCAGCCAACAGCCGCAGACGAGATGATCATCGAAAGCCAGATGGAAATCATTAAGTCCGGCGAGGTTCTGCGGGGCGTGGTGACGGATCTTGGGCTTGCCTCCAATCCGGAATTCACCTCCGGTGGCTTTTCGATCAGCGAGGTATTGCATTCGCTGCTCGCCATGCTGTCGTCCAGCAAGAGCAGCGATGGGCAGGCAGCCGTGAGCGAGGATGCGGCTGAGAACGAGCTGGTGGTGGAACTCAGACGCCAGCTCTGGGTCCGCAGGGTCGGTCAGTCCACCGTGATGGAGGTCTCGGCCGGCTCGACTGATCCTCAGATGGCCGCAGCGATTGCCAATTCCGTGGCGCAGCATTTCATCAGCCACGATATCGCGACGAGATCGCAATCCGCGCAACGTTCGAGTGACTGGCTCGCCGAACGAGTTGCGCACCTGAAAGCCGATGTCCTCGTGGCCGATCGGGCTGCGACGCAATTCCAGGCAGCGGGTGATCCCGGCGATAAATTCAAACTGGCCGAGCTGAAGAGTGCGGCGGACACCGCACGCCGTCTCTATGAGACATATCTTCTGAACCTTTC
>NZ_JBFRDU010000069.1:0-12677 GCF_052113965.1 Rhizobium sp. RAF56 | reverse complement strand
CAAGAGAAGATGACGATCCCCGATCATCGGCAAATCCGAATGCTTCCTGTCCTATCCGGCGACGGCTCATCGCGCACCTCAATCTTCCGACGAAGGTATTGAATCATCAATGATTCCAAACGTCTACAAATATCCGCGCACAGGTCTCCGTAATACCAACCCTCAATAATGCTGACTCTTGGGATTTCCAAAAGCCGACGAATCTGGAGGTTTGCGATGGGTTCGTCAATTTGCTTGCGATCAGATTTTGATGGGGATGAACTACGGCTTCTGGCCCGACAGACAAAGGATGCCGGCCAAGCGCGGCGGCTCCTGGCGCTCGCGTCTATTTATGATGGTAGCTCACGCGCGGATGCTGCCAGGCTCGGTAGCGTGACCCTGCAGATCGTTGACTGGGTGGTGCGCTTCAACGCGCAGGGTCCCGACGGGCTGATCAATGGCAAAGCTCCGGGCAAACCATCATTGCTCAACGACGACCAACGCGCGGCCTTGGCGCAAGCCATTGAGTGCGGCCCGACGCCCTATCTCAATGGCGTCGTGCGCTGGCGTCTGTGTGATTTGGCGCAATGGCTATGGGAGGAATTCCGCATCTCGGTGAGTCAGCAGACCTTGGGGCGCGAAGTGCGCTCGATGGGCTATCGCAAGCTCTCGGCTCGCCCGAGACATCATGCGCAAGATGCTGATGCGGTCGAGGCGGGGCGCTCGGCGTCGCGGTTCTCGGCGCCATCGCGCTCGGCAACGGCTTCCAGCTCGGTGGCGAGAGCCTGCAGGTCGCGAGTAACCACGCAACATCAGCAACGCCATTCGCCTACATATTCCTCGCCTGCACCACTGCAATGGCACTTTCGCTCGTCCTTTTCCTCTTTATGCCGGAAAAGCCGCTACGTGGCCGCGCCGAGAGTGGGATGGAGTGAGCAGGTGCCGGCAACGGAATCGGATGACGCGCCAGATCAGCTTTCAAAATCGCAACGCCCTACGTTGGCCAAGAACGAATAAGTAACAGCGCCGAGCCTGATTTCCTGCTCGTCGTACTCGAGACAATCTGGTGAGGCCGGTTTCCACCGGGGACCGTGCGGGGGTTTAAGGCCGGGCTATTCGGATAACTGCAGCGAAGCATAGTAATTGGAGGCGGCGGCGATCTCCTCCGGCGTCAGCGCGCGGGCGATATTGCGCATCTGTTGGCTGGTGTCGTTTCGTCGGCTTCCGGAAGCGAACGCCTCGAGTTGAGCCTTGATATAGACAGCCGACTGGCCGCCGAGCCACGGACTTCCCAGCTTGTTTTCAATGTCGCCGTGACATGATCCGCAGGGGGCTATCCCTCGCATCGGCGATCCGCTGAGGACGATGGCCGGCACCGGCGCAGAACCGGCCGGGCGTTTTTCCGGCAACCTTGGAAGGTAGGCGTAGTACGCGGCGAGATCCCGCATGTCCTGGTCTGTCATGTTGAGAGCGAAAGGACTCATCGTAGAGTTGTACCGCGCGCCCGTCTTGAAGTCGTGAAGCTGCTTGTAGATGGTCGCCGCATACTGCCCCGCGAGGTTCGGGGAATCGGCCCGGCTGACGCCGGTCGGTCCGTGACAGATGGCGCATTGCTGGGCGAGTGTCGCACCGCGACCGATCGAGGCCGCCGGCGGATTGCGAAGCGTGTGCATCTCGTGGCCGACCGTCGAGACGGAGAATCCAGGCGCGATCGCCTCCGCTTCCGAAGTCCGTGAGGGAAAGCCGGCGGCGCTGCAGATCGTCTGCCAGAGGCCTCCCAGTCGGCTCTGTGGCTCCGCGTAGGGAAGCAGCACGAAACCGAGCAGGGTGGAAACCAGGAAGATCGCGATCACGAGCCCAACGCTCGTTGAAAACCACCGATTTGCGAAGCTGAAGAGGCGTTCCTCGCCCATCACTGACCTCCGACGTAGACGGCGGGCACCGAGGTGTCGTGACGTGCCGCGAGCTGGAAGATCGGGAAGCCGTAATTCGTGATGGTGAGGCCGATCATCAACACGATCCAGAGCGCGTGACTGTTCAAGGCCACTGGTACGCGGACGGGCGGATGGACGGCCACGCTGAAGCGATATTCGCCGACTTCGCCGAGGGGTGACCGGTGGCCGCGCACGAGGACGACGAAGAACAAAACCGCCGACAAGACCAGGATGAAGCCCCCGAATGCCGACATCACGACCGGTATCGCCTCGTCGGCGATCGCGGGGTTCGAATAGTCGTAGAACGCCATGCGCCGCGGCATTCCAAGAATGCCCACGTAGTGCCATGGGAAGGTGGTGACTATCATTCCGATGAACCACAGCCAGAGCTGCGCGCGCATCAGCGAGAGGCTGGCGAGCGGGCGTCCGGTCAGATGCGGCCAGAGATCGTAGGCGATCACGAAATACATGATCACGATCGCTCCGCCGAAAATCAGATGGAAATGCCCGGTGATCCACTGGGTGTTGTGGATGGAGGAGTCGAGCTGGTAGCTCATGTTGATCAGCCCGCCCGCGCCGCCGAACCCTAGCATGATGAAGGAGAAGGTCACCGCGAGCATCGTCGGGTTCGTCCATGGGAGCGCGGCTAGCCACCCGAACGCCCCTCGTCCACCGCGAAGGCGAGCCGCTATTTCGACCGATGCGCAGATCGTGAAGATGGTCAGAAGCGTCGGAAGGGCGACGATCGCGGTGAAGGCGGAATGGACGAACTTGAAGCCGGCGCCCACCTGAGGATCCGCGAAGGTATGGTGGATGCCGATCGGCATTGCTACGACTAGGAACAGCACGAACGAGATCCGCGCCATCGCATCGCTGTAGAGCCGCCCGCCGATGGCCCGCGGTACGATGGCGTAATAGGCTATGTAAGTTGGTATCAGCCAGAAGTAGACGATGGCGTGAAGCGTCCATGAAAAGAACACGCGCGCCAGTCCGGCGTCGATCGTCGTGCGCAGTTCGAGCGAGACGGGAATGATCTGCAGAAGAAGCTCCAGTGCTGCGCCGACGGCGGTCCACGCCCAGAGATAGGAACCCGCCACGTTCGCGTACATGGCAAGTGGAACCGGCGCGCCGGGATTGGCCCTCTTCCAGACGATCAGGTTGATCGCCATGAGCGCCACCCAGATCCACGATCCGACCACCACCAGGACGACGCCGATGTAGTAGAACGGGTTTCCGATCATCGGCGGATAGAAGGTGTAGAGCACCGACGCCAGACCGAGCGAGACGGGAACCATCGCCGTCACCGCCCCCACGACGATGAGCCAGAAGCCAGCCCAGGCCCAACGGGTTCCGATCAGCGCCTGCTTGAGGGCGCTCTCGGTTATCGCGTATCCGAACGCCATCGCGACCAGCGTCGGGAAGACGTAGCCCATGACCGTGCCATGTGCAGTCACGGACCGGTAGTACCATTCGGGGTTGCCGATCCACGCTGAAAGCGGGCTGCGGACGAACATCTGCCAGGCACCCAGAAGCAGGGCCAGACCGAAGACGCCGAAGGCCAGCCAGAAGTGCGCGAGGATCAGTCGTCTGCTATTCAACACAGCTCAGCCTCCGCTTGTCGGCGGCGAGCGCCGTGAACGCGTCCTTTTCGATCACCTTCACCTTCGCCCACATGCCCTCGTGTCCGACGCTGCAGTATTCCTGGCACGGCATCAGGTACTCTCCGGCGCGCTTGAAACGTGCGGACAGATCCGAGACGTAGCCAGGCACCAGCATCGTGTTGATGTTAGTCTGGCGGATGAAAAGCCCATGTACCACGTCGGCGCTTGTCGCGCGCAGGCGGATCGGCGTGTCCTTGGGCACGAGGATGCAGGACGGAGTGAACGAGTACTGCTGCCCCACGAGGCGCACCGTCACCGATCCGTCCGGTTCGAGCGCTGAACCGAGATTGGATTCCACGAACTCGCCGGAGACGGGGAGAGTGACCGGATCGATGGTTTCGACCTGCGCTTGCGGCATGGTCGCCTGATGAATCCCCGCAAAGGCGGCCATTCCCGTCAGGAAGGCGATGATCACGATCGAGATCGCCGCCCATCGACGTTCGATCCTTTCGGCAACCGCGGCGCTTGCCGAATGACGCCCCTCTGCCGCCATCACGAGCCTCCCCGAGGAACGAAAACCAGCAGGTAGAAAAGAAGCCAGAGCGCCACGACGACCGCGGTCGAGATGCCGGCGAGGACGATCGCCCCGTGGGGCCCGCCGGCGACGATGTCATCGACCCGCGACTCTGTCGTTTGCGCTTCGCCGTCCGCGATTTCTGTATTGATCATTACAGCCTCATAGCGGGGGGACGGAGCGCAATTGGTTCGCCTCCGCTGCGCTGACGGGAGTGCCTGTGTTGCCCCAGGCGGTTCGGATATAGCTGACGACCGCCGCGATTTCGTCATCGGACAGCGTGACGGAGAACGGCGGCATGCCGTGCGGCATCGGATTGCCAAAGGTTGCAGGCGGGTAGCCGCCGTTCAGAACCATCCGGATGGCGTTTACTGCAGACTGCATTTGGATCGACTGGTTGCCGGCGAGGATCGGGTAGTGTGGTGTCCGCCCCTCCCCGTTGGCGCCGTGACAACTTGCGCAGTGCCTGTCGTACACGACCTTGCCGAAGCTCGTGAGCAGGCTGCTCTCCGAAGTCGTGAGCTGCGATACCGGCGCTCTCGGAGAGTCCTGCGCGATACTCTTCAAATAGACGGCCATCGCCTGCGTGTCCTTGTCGTCGAGGTACTGGAGGCTGTTGAAAACCACGTCCGCCATCGGCCCGTAGACCGCGCCTTGGTTTGAGATCCCCTTTTGCAGCAGATCGGTGATGTCCTTGATGCTCCAGTCGCCAAGACCTGCTTCCTTGTTCGAGGTCAGGGAGGGCGCATACCAGTACTGCATCGGGATCAGGCCGCCCTGAAACGCCTGCGACGCCGAATTGCCGCCGAGCGCGTTGATGGGCGTATGGCACATGCCGCAATGGCCAAGGCCCTCCACGAGATAGGCGCCGCGGTTCCACTCGTCCGATTTGGAGGGATCCGGCGTGAACGCGCCCTCGCTGAAGAAAAGCGTCCGCCAGCCGAGGATGAGCGAGCGGTTGTTGTAGGGAAACTGCAGGTCGTGCGGCGTGTTCTTCTTGACGACCGGTTCGACCGTCCGGAGATAGGCGAATATCGCGTCGCTGTCCTCTCTTATGACCTTCGTGTAGGAGGCAAAGGGCATTGCCGGGTAGAGAAGTCCGCCGTCCGGGAACCGCCCCTCGTGCATGGTTCTGTAGAAGCCGTCGGCCGTCCATTTGCCGATCCCGGTCTCCGGCTCCGGTGTGATGTTCGAAGTGTAGAGGGTTCCAAACGGCGTGGGCATCGCCCGGCCGCCCGCGAACACCTTCCCTTCCGGGGCCGTGTGGCAGGCGATACAGTCGCCCGCGCGTGCAAGGTATTCGCCTCGCTCGACGATCGAGCCGGGCGTGGCCGCTTGCTGCTGTTGCGCCTGTCCTGGCAGCCCGGCCAGGACGATCACAGCACCGAGGGCGCCGGTTAACCTGATGGAACGGACAAGCTTGCGGACGATGCTCATTTGGCGTCCCCCGGCTCGCTTCCGCATGCAAGCGGGAGTGCGTAGCTTCCCTTGGGGGCGGGCGTGGGGTCTGCCGGCGCGGGCCGCGTGGACAGCCATGCAGCGACGGACGTAACGTCTACTTCGGACAAATGTCCCGCGACGACCTGCATGCAGTCCGGCGCGGTCGCGGTCCTCGTCCCATACCGCCAACCGCCGAGCTGCGCGCTGATATAGGCGGCCCGCAGGCCAAGCAGGCCGGGAATGCCAGGATCCTGACCGGTCAGATGCGTCCCGTGACAGCTCGAACAGGGTGGAACGCCATGATCCGCATCGCCGCTATTCACGAGCTCCTCCCCCCGCTTCATCACCGCCGGGCTGACGTCGGGGGGCGAAATGTCGGGGAGTGGCGGGTGTTGGGAGGCGAAGTACTCCGCCATCTGCTTCAGGTAGTCGTCAGTGAGGAACTGAAGGAGATAGTTCATCGGCGGATACTTCCGCCGCCCCGTCTTGAAGGCGTGGAGCTGGTTGTAAAGATAGCCTGCAGGCTTGCCGCCCAGGCGTGGAAAATACGGATCCTCGGTGCCCCTGCCCTGAACCCCGTGGCAGGGCGTACATGCCTGGACGCGATCGGCCATGGAGCCGTTCACGTCCTCGCCCGCAGCAACGGCGGCGCCAGCCACGCATGCAATTGAAACAAGAAGTCCACGCACTGATAGCCGCATTGCAGTCGCCCCTAGACGATCCGACGCCGCCGAGACTACAACTCAAACTCGTTGTGTCAACTTAAAGTAAGTGCACGCATGCGTTTTATTTTCGTTTGGAGGTGGTTATCTTCCGAGCATGGCCCCGGTAGATTTGAGCGGACGAGACCGGACGTCAGGAAGAAGCCCCCCACGCCTCCCCACGACATCAATCGGAATGATCGGCGATGACGATCCCGCCTCATTTTTTTGAAGTTCAACGAGGGATATCATCGATCGTGGGTGGAGGCTCCGGAGGAGCTAAAACGATCTGCATGAGCGAAGATAGAGAAATCCCGGAACGCGACAGCATGGAATTCGACGTCGTGATCGCCGGCGCGGGACCGCCGGCCTGTCCGCGGCGCATTGAAATTGTTACTAAGCTACACCCTGCGCGGTTTGAGAAAGAAGTGAGGATCTTCCGCGATGAATGTATTGGCCCGCCGGTTCAGCGCTTGTGAAAGTGCAACTCTCAACTACGGATTTACCGCGCAGAAAAAGCTGCACCGGCCATCCCCGCACTTCAAGACCTTCGAAGGGAGTGTAATCTGCACCATGCTGGAGAAGGCTATTAGTCAACGTCACAACTTTATTCGGGTCCCAAAGCGCGATGTCGGCATCGGCGCCCACGGAAATCGTGCCTTTTCGAGGATAGAGGCCGTATAACTTTGCGTGATTGGTTGAGCTAAGGGCCACGAAACGATTGATGTCTATTCGTCCCTTCATAACGCCCTCGGAGAAGAGGATCGGCAGACGGGTGGCGACGCCAGGAATGCCATTCGGAATCCACCGAAAACTGCGCTTGCCTTTGTCATTTAGTTTGCCTTCGGGATCGTCGAAACGGAAAGGGCAGTGATCCGAAGAAAAGAGATCGAAGACATTCTGCTCAATACCTTCCCAGCAAGCGTCCTGACTCTCTTTATCGCGTGGCGGAGGAGAGCATACGTATTTCGCACCATCCATTGCGTTTGCATCGAGGTCGTCAGCCGTGAGCATCAGATATTGTGGGCAGGTCTCGCCAGCGATCTTCTGGCCACGTCCTCGCGCCCGGCGGATCTCCTCCATTGCCTCCCGGTTTGAGACGTGGACGATTACGATCGGTGTGTCGACGATTTCCGCGAATGACAGCGCCCGATGGGTTGCCTCACGCTCTGCTGCGATCGGCCGAGTGGTAGCATGATATTTCGGCTCGAACCGCCCCTCCGCCTCGTGGCGGCCAATTAGGTATCGGATCGCCTCCTCGTTCTCGCAATGAACCATAACAAGTGCGCCGGTGCGTCGCGCAGTATCCAGGGTCGCGAGAATCTCGTTGTCTTGCAGCCGCAAGCCATCATAGGTCATGAATATTTTGATCGACGTATATCCGTCTGCGACTAGCGCGGGTAGCTCTTGGCCCAGGACCTCTGGAGTTGGATCGGTGATCACGAGATGAAACGAAACATTGACGTGGCAGCGCTCCGCTGCCTTGGCGTGGTAGATTTTCAGCGCCTCTCTAAGGCTCTGCCCTTTCTCCTGCATGCAGAATGTAAGAACCGTGCTGTTGCCACCAATCGCCGCTGAGCGAGTGCCGCTGTCGAAATCGTCTGCCATGACGATACCTTCGCCCGAAGGCTGGTCTAGATGGACATGGCTGTCGATACCGCCGGGCATCACATAGAGGCCCTTCGCGTCAATTATTTCATCGGCGTTAGACAACTCCGCCGCGAGCGCCGCGATGCGCCCGTCGAGAATACCGACGTCACATTTGAAAGTGTCGCTGGCGGTAACCACTGTGCCGTTGCGGATGACGGTATCGAAGCGCATATCCATTCTCTGCCTCTCGAGGATAAATTCAGCCGACTTGCCTAGCACCAATTGTCGTGCCGATCTCGGTTGCAAGGATACGGTCCAGGGCCGCTGTCAGCCGGTCCACCTCTTCGATCGTGTTGTAGTGGACCATGGATACACGCAGCATGCCATTGTGGTCGGTCAGATCTAGATACTCCGCGAGCCGGCGCGAATGAAAATCGCCGAAACGAATGGCAATCTTCTGGTCATCAATTGCCTTGCAGATTTCCGCGGCGTCGCGGGCGTCGAAGCGAAAAGAGATGGTCGGCACTCGACGGCTTTCGCGGTTTACCGATTGTCCAATAATGCTGCAATCGTTACGCGAGCGAAGATAGGAGAGCAGCTGTTCCGTTAAAGCGTCTTCCTGTGCGGTGATAGCGACGAATGCCGCTTCGATCTTTTGCCGGATCGTGCCACTCTCGCCCGATCGCGCGCCGAGTTCGACAAGGTAGTCGACGATGCCGCAGGTTGAGTAGGCAAGCTCATAATTGGGGTTTCCTGGCTCCAACTTCCCCGGGATTTTGTCTTTTCCGTAAAAGTAGTGATAGAGCGTGTCGAGCTCCGCTAGGAGATCATACTTTCCATACATGAGCGCGTAGTGCGGACCATAGGTCTTGTAGAGACTGAAGACATAGTAGTCCGCGTCGAACGCCTGCACATCGATGGCGCGGTGAGGCGCATAGGCAACGGCGTCCACGCAAAGCAGCGCTCCTCGAGCATGGACGAAGTCAGCGATCTGCCGGACGGGATTGATGGAGCCGAGAATGTTCGAGGCGTGGGTGATGCAAACGAGCTTGGTGCGCGGTGTCATCAGCTGAGCCAGATCGTCTAGATCCAGCGTAAATGTCGTTTTGTTGAGAGGCCAGATTTTTAGGTTTACACCTAACGCCTTGAGACGTTCCCAAGGCCCGATGTTGGACTCGTGATCGCTGATGGTGACGATGATTTCGTCGCCCGGCGATAGCTGGCTTTGCATAGCGCGAGCGAGGTTCTGCACCAGCGCTGTTGTCGAGCTACCAAAGACAATTTCTTCCGGCCGGCGCGCATTTACCAAATGCATCGCGGCCTCGCGAGCTTCGTATAGCGCTTTGGCTGCATCCTGCGAGACGGCATAAGAGCCCCCGATCTGCACGTTCTTCTCGATGAGGAACGTGTTGATGCGTTCTAAGGCGCCCTTAAGGATCTGTGAGCCGCCTGCATTATCGAAAAAGGCCCAGCCGCGAGACAAGCCGGGAAACTGACTGCGCGCGAATTCTAGATCAAGCGACGACGTTTTGCCCACCATGTTTTCCTCCGAATACTTATATTTTCAATGATTTAGAACGGCGCGCAGGAAGTCGCGTGTCCGTTCTTCGCGCGGTGTGTCGAATATCTCTGCTGGCGTGCCCGCTTCGACAATGCGACCGCCATCCATAAAGATCACGCGATCCGCGACCTGCTTGGCGAATCCCATTTCGTGCGTGACGATCATCATCGTGACGCCCGTCCCGGCAAGTTTGCGCATAACGTCGAGCACCTCGCCAACCATCTCTGGGTCGAGTGCCGAGGTTGGCTCGTCGAAGAGCAACACCTTGGGCTCCATCGCCAGAGCTCGCGCGATTGCCACTCTTTGCTGCTGCCCGCCGGAAAGCTGGCCCGGATATTTTTCGGCCTGTTCTGAGATTCCTACGCGAGCCAACAGGTCACGTGCCCTGCGCTCAGCATCCGCCGGAGACATTTTGCGCACACGCATTGGCGCCAGCATTACATTCCTCAACACCGTCATGTGTGGAAAGAGGTTGAATGACTGAAAAACCATGCCGACCTCGGCGCGCACTTTGGCCAAAGAGGGGCCGGGTTCAACACGAATACTATCGACTGTAATTGTGCTTTCTGGTGCAAATGCTTCGAGATGGTTGATGCAACGGATCAGTGTCGATTTTCCCGAACCAGATGGGCCAATCACACAAACAACTTCGCCTTCAGCGATTTCCAAGTTGATGCCGTGAAGCACCCTGAATGTGCCGTAGGCCTTGACGAGCCCCTGGATTGAAATCAGGGCGTGGTCTCGTGGCGACATTAGCGTTTCCCCCCACTAAAACGATGCTCGAGGTGACCGACAACTTCCACCATCGGCCATAGGAGCGCGATATAGATGATGGCTGCGCCGATCAGAGGCGTTGGATTAGCAGCCAAAGCCTGGGCCTGGGTAGCTTGCTTCAGCAGATCAGGCATAGCAACGACAGAGGCCAGAGCAGTGTCCTTCAAGACGTTGATGCAGTTATTGGTGAGTGGCGGAATGACGATGCGTATCGCTTGCGGCAAAATCACATCAATCATTGTATCCTTGTTTGAGAGACCGAGCGCGGCGGAGGCCTCGAACTGACCGCGATGAATTGCTTCAATGCCTGCTCGAAAAATCTCGGCCGTGTAAGCAGCGGAAACCAACGACAGCGCCGTGACCGCAGAAAGAAATGGAGACAGGCGGATGCTCACAAATGGCAGCGCGTAGTAGACCACTATCAATAACACCAGCAGTGGAATTGATCGGAAAATGTTAATGTAGAAGCGGATTGCGCGCTCTATGAACCGCGGCGAGTAAAGGCGCCCTACAGCGAGCAAAAGCCCTCCGGCCAGGCCGCAGACTATGCTGGTTACGCCGATTTCCAGCGTGACAACGAGACCCCAAAGGAGTTGCGGAAGGCTTTGAAGGAAAACCTCGCTATTGAAGAATGTGTTGATGAGATTCATGCCGTGATGCCTCCCTTCGTATTCGACGGGGCGCAAAGTCCGCCCCGTCGAATTCAATGCAGCTCTACTTGCCCTTCGGCATGTCAAGAACCGCTACTGTCGAGGTGGCAGCCTCGGCTTTGGCGCCGAACCAATTCTCGTATAGCTTTGCGATAAAGCCCTCACCCTTGAGTGTGGTGATAACGCCATTCACTTCGGTTGCGAGTGGATCGCCCTTGTTGAACATGATCGAGTATTTCTCGCCGGTCGAAATCCGTTCAACAACTTTCATGTCCGGCTTGTCTTTGACGTAGTAGAGAAGCGCAGGAATATCACTAATGTAGCCGTCTATACGCCCGGCTACGAGATCGAGCATTGCCGGCGACAGGCCTTCAAAACGCCGGATCTCGCCGAGTTTGTAAGCATCTTTATGACCTTCAGCCCACATGTCGCCTGTCGAACCCGTATCGACGCCAACTACCTTGCCACCCATATCCTTGAGGCCGCCGATGCCGGAAGCAGCCGTAACCGTGAGCGACTGATCACTGTCATAGTAGGGTTGGGCGAACGAGACCGATTCCAGACGTTTGTCGGTAATCGTGATTGAGGAGACTGCCATATTGATACGACCGGACTGAACTGCAGAGAAAAGTCCGTTGAATGGCGTGTTGACGAACTCTACGGACTTACCCAGTCGCTTGCCGATCTCGTTCACCAGATCGACTTCGAAGCCGACGATTTTGCCGTTTGCGTCCTGGAACTCCCAGGGCACGTTACCAATGTTGGCACCCACCGTCAGGTCGGCTGCATGAGCACCTACGGCGCCAAGCGCACTAAGCGCGACTGAAAGAAGTGCTGTTCGGAAGTTGAGCGATCTAGTCATGAGGTTCCCCTTGTTTTTTGACCGTGACTTCAAGTAACATCGGTCTAACTGGTCAGACCGGTCAGTCCAAGGAGAGCATGGCTTGTTCCGCTTTGCAAGATGCCTCGAAAAAAATAGACTTTGCAGTTCGACAAGGCGCCGGAGAAATGAATTTGATGCTCGACAAAACGCTGCTTCCGCAATCGGTCGCCCGTGAGATCCAGACAATGATCCACACGGGAACGCTGAAGTCGGGTGAGAAGATCCCATCGCAACGAGAGTTCTCTCATCAGCTAGGTATCAGTCGGGCGTCCCTCCGTGAGGCGCTTCTAACTCTGGAAACCCTTGGACTGATAAGGACCGAGGCTGGACGGGGGACCTTTGTAACCGGTCCGTCGTCGCGACCAACGGGCCACATGGCTCCGTGGCGATACTCAGACAGCTATTCAGTCTTTGACGTTTTCCAGACACGTCTCCTGCTTGAAGGTGAAATTGCCCGTCTCTCGGCAGGTCGGCTAACCCAGTCGCAACTCGAAGATATGGAGAAAGCGACCAGGACCATGGAGGAGTGCTGGGCAAATCAGGATTTGCTTGCAAACGTCGAGGCAGATTTGGAGTTCCACGGGATCATCGTCTCTGCGTGTTCTAACGCCATGTTAAAAGCGCTCTATCAAAGCGTTCGGGGTCAGCTGGTGGAAACGCAACGCCAGCCGATACCGAATACGGACCCGCAGCGGATGCGGAATTCGATTGCCGAGCATCGCCACATCATCGCAGCACTAAAGGCCAATGACGGCGCTGCGGCTCGGCAAGCGATGGAAGCTCATATTCGCAATACAGCTCGCTGTGCAGGGCTGTCTCCCTAGAGCCTTTCATGTTTTGGCGGAAGCGTATCCGGCATTTCGAATATAGTTGTCGCATTCATCTGATCCGATGGTGTTGACGAGCGTACCGATGTGCCTCCAGGTTTCGTCGATGGTGCGTTTCTGGGCCACTCGCATCCAGTGCTTGATCTTGGAGAAGGCCTGCTCG
>NZ_JBFRDU010000068.1:0-12711 GCF_052113965.1 Rhizobium sp. RAF56 | reverse complement strand
CGACAATATTGTCGACGCCCAACGGGTCTTGGCAGTGCTGGGCAAGCGTCTTGAACGGTTTGGGCTAACGCTTCATCCCGACAAGACGCGGCTCATCGACTTTCGCCCGAGAAAGACGGAGCGAACACGGCATCCAGAAACGGATGCCTGTTGATTTCCACTGAGAGCTGACCCGGCGTTTCCACCGAGAATTGACCCGCTTTTAGGTATCGTTCGTGTGGGTCGTGGTGGTCAAGTTCCTACGTTTCTCCTTTGTCATTTGGGGTTCATGCGCCGAGCTGTTCTTGAAGCGGAAGCTGTCATTTCCGGTTTCGAGGATGTGGCAATGATGGGTGAGCCGGTCGAGCAGAGCGGTGGTCATCTTGGCGTCGCCGAAGACGCTGGCCCATTCGCTGAAGCTCAGGTTGGTGGTGATGATGACGCTGGTCCGCTCGTAGAGCTTGCTCAGGAGATGGAAGAGCAGTGCACCACCTGATGCGCTGAATGGCAGATAACCAAGCTCATCGAGGATGACGACATCGGAATGGACGAGGCGATTGGCGATCTGTCCCGCACGACCTTGTGCCTTCTCCTGTTCCAAGGCGTTGACCAGCTCGACAGTCGAGAAGAACCGGACGCGCTTGTGGTGATGCTCAATGGCCTGAACGCCGATTGCTGTGGCAACATGCGTCTTGCCCGTGCCGGGGCCGCCGACCAGGACGATGTTGTTAGCCTCGTCGAGGAAGTCGCAGCGATGAAGCTGTTGCACGAGCGCTTCGTTGATCTCGCTGCTTGCGAAGTCGAAGCCATTTAGATCGCGGTAAGCAGGGAAGCGTGCGGTTTTAAGCTGGTAGGCGGTCGATCGCACCTCTCGTTCCGCGGTCTCCGCCTTGAGAAGCTGCGACAGGATCGGAATGGCAGCCTCGAACGCCGGCGATCCCTGTTCAGTCAGCTCGCCGACGGCCTGTGCCATGCCGTGCATCTTCAGTTGCCGCAACATGATGACGATCGCGCCGCTTGCTGGATTATGACGCATGGCGAGCCTCCGTCTTTCTCAGCGCATCGTAGCGTTCGACATTGGCCTTGGGCTCGTTGATGAGCGTCAGGGCTTGCGGCGCGTCGACGGTGGGTGGCGTGAAGGATTTGCCATCGACAAGGCGATGCAGCAGATTCAGCACATGCGTCTTGGTCGGAACACCGGACTTCAGCGCCATGTCGACTGCCGACAGGACAGTTTGCTCATCGTGCTGAAGGACAAGCGCCAGGATATCAACCATCTCGCGGTCGCCGCCCGGCTTCTTGAGCAGGTACTGCTGCAAGGTCCGGAAAGCGTCGGGTAGCTCGACGAATGGAGCACCATTGCGAAGAGCACCGGGCTTGCGTTGCACGACCGCCAGATAATGCCGCCAGTCGTAGATGGTTTGTCCCGGCCGGTCATGAGAGCGATCGATAACACGGCGATGCTCGCAAACGATCTGGCCTTCCGCGGCGACCACGACACGATCCGGGTAGACCCGCAGGCTCACCGGTCGATTGGCAAAGGATGCCGGAACGCTGTAGCGATTGCGCTCCAGATGCACGAGGCAGGTTGGTGTGACCCGTTTCGTATATTCGACAAACCCATCGAACGGCCTGGAAACGGGCATGAGAGCGGGTGCCTCTTCGGCCCAGATGTCGGCAATGGTGCCCCGTATCTGACCATGCGGCGTCTTGGCCCAGAATTCCTTGCATCGCAACTCAAGCCAATCGTTCAGGGCTTCCAGCGAAGGAAAACGTGGGAGCGGTTGAAAGAAGCGGTGACGCGCATCCTGCACGTTCTTCTCGACCTGTCCTTTCTCCCAACCGGACGCGGGATTGCAGAACTCGGGCTCGAACACATAGTGGCTGGCCATCGCCATGAAGCGCACGTTGACGTCGCGCTCCTTGCCACGGCCGACCTTGTCGATCGCCGTGCGCATATTGTCGTAGATACCGCGACCAGGAATGCCACCGAAGACGCGGAATGCATGGTTATGGGCATCGAACAGCATCTCGTGCGTTTGCAGGAGATAGGCTCGGACGATGAAAGCCCTGGAATAGCTCAGCTTCATATGCGCCACCTGCAGTTTGGTGCGCTCATTGCCGATAATCGCCCAGTCCTCCGACCAGTCGAATTGGAAGGCTTCACCTGGCTCGAATGCCAAGGGGACAAACGTGCCACGGCCGGTCGTCTGCAGTTCCCTTTGTCGATCATCACGCCATTCCCGTGCAAATGCCGCCACGCGATTGTAGGAACCCTCGTAACCAAGGCTCACCAGATCAGCGTGCAACTGCTTCATCGTCCGCTTCTGCTTGCGGGTCTTTTTGGTCTCCGTCTTGAGCCAGGCCGATAAGCGATCCGCAAACGGATCGAGTTTGCTCGGCCTCTCCGGAACCTTGAACTTCGGTTCCACGCCGTTCAGGCGCAGGTATTTGCGGATGGTATTCCGGGACAAGCCGGTTCTGCGGCAAATCTCCCGGATCGATAGATGCTCTCGAAAATGCCAGCGCCGGATCACGCTTAGTAACGCCATGTCGATCACTCCAGAGCCCCCGCTGAAAACATGCGAGGGACGGTTGAAACATGGGTCAATTCTCAATGGAAATATCTGGCTGCGCCGGGTCAGCTCTCAGTGGAAATCAACAATTTGCCCTCGCGCATCTTCGCGTCGACGGGATTGACGCTTGCAGCAAAGACCTTGATGAGGACTTCGTCGACGGCAGGCGTTGGCCGATCGATTTCCTCGATTGCCATGACTTCTGGACCGCCGAAGCGATGGATACGGACGGCTTGCATGATCGGTTTCCTTTGAGAGCTCTAAACCACACGGCCGAGGCAATGCTGTCATTCATCTTTCGGCTCGGATCGCTTAGCGGTGACCGGCTTGTTGGCTGCTATGCCGCCCGGATGATTAGCGTTTCGGCTCCTTGCTGAAGTCCTTGCGCAACTCGTCCTTAGCCCTGTCGAGCGTCGCCAACCTCGACTTCGACAGCTGCTTGCCGGCGCGATTGATATAGAAATTCAGCATCGACATGGCGGACTGGAAAGGACTGGCCCTGCGGCGATCGCTATGTTCGGCTGAGGTCTTCAGCGAGTCGGCGATCTTCTTGGCGCTGGGCTGCTTGAAGACGCCGCCTTTCAAATCCATCGCATCGCTCTTATCGGTCACATCCTGCGACCATTTCTGTTTGGATTTCTTCTTCGGCATGAGCGTTCCTCCATAGAAGAAACGGCGCCACTGTCGTGACGCCGTGTCCAATCAATGATGCGCGTGGTGCTCGTTGCGCTTGCGAGTGGCTGCAGCCTTCTTGGCTGAGGCCGAGCGTTCTTCCTTGGTGCGCGACGCGGCAGCTGCGCCGCCCTTGCGTCCGCCCTTTTCGGAGGAGATGTGGTTTTCGGCGTGGCCGCGGCCGGAGCCTGATTTCTTGCCACCGCCGCTTTCCTTGTTGACGGTGGCCCAGGCACGGCGTTCGGCTTCCTTATCGGAGACGCCGCGATCTTCGTAGCCTTCCTCGATATGCTCGGCCTTGCGTTTCTGCTTGTCGGTATATGCGGATTTGTCGCCCTGTGGCATGGAACATCTCCTCTTGCTTGGATGAAGCAAGGAAAACGACGTCTCGCCGCCAATGTTCCTCGACCGGGCGCCCCAGTCGTCAGCCGCTGTTGGAAATGGTCAGTTGCGTGCGGTTCCGTACAAGACCGGTCCCCAAGGAACAACGTCTCCAACCTGTCGTTTGCAGGCAGGACAACCGCCCCCGCGTTGCCGCGGACGAGTTTTGGAGGATCCGATGAAAGCACTCACCTGGCACGGCAAGCACGACATCCGGTGCGAGAGCGTTCCCGATCCGCAAATCCAGGAAGGCCGCGACGCGATCATCAAGGTGACAGCCTGTGCCATCTGCGGGTCGGACCTTCATCTTTACAACGGCATCATGCCGGATATGCACAGCGGCGATATCATGGGCCATGAGACCATGGGCGAGGTCGTCGAAGTCGGCAAGAATAATAAGAAGCTCAAGGTTGGCGACCGCGTTGTCGTGCCCTTCACGATCTCCTGCGGTGAGTGTTTCTTCTGTACACGCGGTTTCTTCTCAGGCTGCGAGCGCAGCAATCGCGATCCCGCAAAGGTCAGGAAGCTTTGGGGCAACTCGCCCGCCGGCCTCTTCGGTTATACCCACCTTCTTGGCGGCTACAGCGGTGGGCAGGCGGAATATCTGCGCGTGCCTTTCGCTGATGTCGGACCGATGAAGGTTCCTAGTGGGCTGACGGACGAACAAGTCTTGTTCCTCTCCGACATTTTTCCGACAGGATACATGGCCGCCGATTTCTGCAACATCCAGCCGGGCGACACCATCGCCATCTGGGGCTGTGGTCCCGTTGGCCAGATGGCCATCAAGTCGGCATTCATCCTGGGAGCAGAGCGTGTCATCGCTATCGATACCGTTCCGGAGCGACTGGCGCTCGCCGAAAAGTCGGGAGCCATCACACTCGATTATCTCGACGAAGATATCTACGACAGGATCATGGAGCTGACCAACGGCCGCGGTGCGGATGCCTGCATCGACGCCGTCGGCACCGAGTCAGACCCATCAGCAAGCTGGGACGCCCGCATAGACCGCATCAAGGTCGCGACCTTCATGGGCACGGATCGGCCCCACGTTCTTCGCCAGGCTATTCACTGCTGCCGTAACTTCGGCACGGTGTCGATTGTCGGCGTGTACGGCGGCTTCCTGGATAAGATCCCGATGGGGTCGGCGATCAATCGCGGCCTCACCTTTAAGATGGCCCAGACGCCGGTTCAGCACTACCTGCCGATCCTGATGGAGCGCATTCAGAACGGCGAGATCGATCCGTCCTTCATTATCACCCATACGGGCGGCCTCGAAGACGGGCCTGATCTCTACAAGACCTTTCTCGAGAAGAAGGACGGCTGCGTCAAGGTCGTCCTCAAACCATAAGGAGAATAAAACATGGCGATCGAAACTGGCAAAGGCCTAGCCGTCGTCACGGGCGCCTCGACGGGTATCGGATATGAACTGGCCAAATGTGCTGCCCAGGACGGCTATGATCTGATCATCGCAGCTGACGAACCCCGCATCAATCAGGCCGCAGCCAGCCTGAAGGAATTTGGCACCTCGGTGGATGCGATCGAAGCCGATCTGTCTACCGAGGAGGGTGTTGACTGCCTTCTCGAAAGTATCGAGGCATCTGGTCGCTCCGTCGATCTGTTGATGGCCAATGCGGGACGCGGGCTGGGAAAGGCTTTCCTCGACCAGAGCTTTGCCGAGGCCCGCAAGGTCGTCGACACCAACATTGTCGGCACCATCTATCTCCTACAGCAGATCGGCAATTTGATGCGCAGCCGCGGCCAGGGCCGGATCCTGCTGACGGGTTCGATTGCCGGCTTCATGCCGGGTTCGTTTCAGGCGGTCTACAACGGCACCAAAGCTTTCATTAACAGCTTCTCTTTCGCCCTCCGCGAGGAGCTCAAGGATAGCGGTGTCACGGTGAGCTGCCTGATGCCGGGCGCCACCGAGACCGAATTCTTCAAGCGCGCCGATCTGATGGACACCGCTATCGGTCAGGCTAAGAAGGACGATCCGGCCGACGTCGCAAGGATCGGCTATGACGCGATGATAGATGGCGAAGGCGATGTCGTCAGCGGCTGGAAAAACAAGCTGCAGGCTGCAGTCGCCAATGTCACGCCGGCGAGCGTGCTGGCGCATCAACATGCCAAGATGGCCGCGCCGGGCTCGGGCAACAACTGAGGCAGGAGCCGGAGCATGGCCCACCTTTTACATTTCATCTCAGTCGCCGCTCCGTGCTTGCGGCTGCGAGCGCAACGCTTGCCGCCTCGACATTCCCATTTATCGTTCGGGCGGCAACCAGCTCCAAGGAGGCAGTCACTATGGAAAATCCCACGTCGAAGTATCCGAAGCCTCCATTCGAAAAGCAGTCCCAAGTGGCAATCAACTATCTTCCCGACGAAGAGCCCGATGCGAAAGAAGTCATTGCCCTGATCGAGAAGGAGGGCCGCACGGGTATCGCCTTGCCAGGCGACCTCCACGACGAAGCCTTTTGCGAAAAGCTTGTCGCGAACGTGGTAGCGGCCCTTGGGGGTCTCGATATCCTAGTCAACAATGCCGGCCGCCAACAGCAGGCGGCGTCGTTATCCGACATTACCACCGAAGCCTTCGACGCGACGATGAAGACCAACGTCTACGCAATGTTCTGGCTGACCAAGGCAGCACTCAAGCATTTGAAACCTGGGTCGGCGATCATCCAGACCACCTCAGAACAAGCTTACGACCCGTCGGAGAACCTGGTCGATTACGCCATCACCAAGGAAGCGGCGATGAACTTCACCAAGTCGATGGCCAAGCAACTTGGCCAAAGCGGGATCCGGGTCAATGGTGTTGCGCCCGCTCCGATCTGGACACCGCTGCAGGTCAGTGGCGGTGCGACGATGGAAAAACTTCAGAAGTTCGGCGGCGATACGCCGCTTGGGCGGCCCGGCCAGCCGGCAGACTCGCCTCGATCTACGTAACGGCTGCTCTGCCGGCGGACTGCGTGAATTGGCGGCTACGATCCTCGCAATGATGGCTGGTGGTATCCGGCCGCAATTTCACAAACCGGAGTTGTTGTGTGAAGTGCGATATGGCGACCCCGCACTGCGCAGCGCGTTCACCGTGCCCGCGGTCCAGAAACAGCTGTCACGTTGCCTGGTGCAGAGACAGATTTCGTACGTTTCGGGTGTCTGACATACCTTCCAGCCCTATAGCGGGCCTCGGCGACAGTGAGTTTCTCCCTATATGGGTGATTGGCAAAAGACCCGGCCGGCGGAGCGGGGCCAGTTCAAATCAAGAGGTGGCTCGCAATGGTAGACACTCGGCGCTGGCTGGGGCTTGTGGGGTGCGCGCCCATAGATCCACGACTTGGTGAAGCCGCACTACTGTTCGCCGTCGCATGGCCAGATTCGTAGCTTGATTTGTGGCCGGGGTCGTTCGACCCACTCTTTGTAACTGTGCTTGAAGCGGCAGTGGAAGAACTGGTGTCCTTGCCGCCCGAAGCGTTGGTGCCGGCCTTGCTCCCCGTGTTACTTTGAGCAACGCACTGTGGAAATGGATAAGGCCAACAGCGAGGCCGACAAAATCTTGAGCAACGTGGTTTTTACCCCCGGTTGGGAAACGAGAAAAACCAGGAGACCGGAGACCTGTTCCAGAAAACCACGCGAAAAAGGCCCCGCCGAAGGCAGGGCCAGTTGGGGAATAATACCAAGAGCGGGCGGGTCGCAGAAGCACTTTCCAGGCACAGTCGGTTGGGACCACGTTGCTAGAAACGCCTTGCGACCCAGACATATCAACGCGCTTGTGGCGGATTTGTTCAGATCGGCGTTTCGCCAAGTTTGGCTGTTGGCGAGCCTGGCGCTAAACCAGTCAAATGGGCACAGGCCATTCGTCGAGAAACTCTAGAACCTCGTCAAGACCGGTGATTTCTTGAATAAAAAATTTCCGCTTCGCAGAGATCGGGCGGTCAAAAGGCCGACGTCAGTCTACCTCCTTGGCTCTGGCTCGGTGAATCACGGGCGTCTACTACCGACAAAACTGCCTTGGTTCTGACCGGGGTTAAACCTTTAATGGCAGTTCCCCCCATCTAGAGGAGAAGAGCAAAGGGCTGAGTGGAGACATGAGGCTATAGTATCCGCCACCCTGCTACCGCTTCTATATCCCAAGCCTGTGCCGTCGACGATTCTCCGTCCATCGCCGTGATGCTACGCACTGTTTGGGAAGACCCGCAACCTTTCGAGTGGAGTTGATTTCCGCGAGCTTATGCTTTTATCTCGAAATAAAGACCTGCCTCGATTGCTGCAAGGATGAAAGCGGAGCGGGCAAGCTCCTCTGTAGATTCCCCGCGTTCGGCTCTTCCACACGCATCAAAAGCGGAAAAATATGCCGCGCCTTCCCACCGAGGCCAGTCGGAAAACAACATGTTAATCGCATCACGGGCAGAGTTGACGTGCCTTATATGGCCGTCGCGGTAGATGAGAACAGTTTTTCCCCAAGGTGAGATTTGCACTGCGAATGCCCCCTTCGCCCGCCTGTTTGCCCGCCGCGTGAACGCGCGAGGCTGTAGACGACGTTCGCTAACGTGTCGTTCCAGACCAAAGTTCCGCTGGAAGTCCGATTCCTACACAAACGAAAACATGGGCGCGAGCAAACCCGGAGGCTGCCAACACATGAGAAGATTGCTAACCGATTGTGCGAAATCAAACAGAAAGCCAAATGGTTGGAGAATTTGATTTAAGGGTCGTGTCCCGCCCCCCGATGGCTTAGAAGCCACGGGAGGGGATTTCTGTAGGGGTTCATACAAGAGGTGGTACCCTATAATCGATAAATGGACGAAAAAGCGATTGAAACCAGTCCTCGATCTGAGAAACTCTGAAGCGATCTCGACGCTGTAAGCTCGACGTGAATACCTACGGAAGCTGCAATGTCATCGACGGTCAGCAAGATCAGGTCGCACAAATGTACGGTCAGCGTCTCAACCGGCTATCGCGGGACTTCGCGGAGGAACTTACCCTGCTGCTCAATCATGAAGAGGCTCGACTGGCAGCGTTTCCCAAGTCACCGCCTTAAATGCAACGAATGATCTGCATCAGCTTCCGACGCTCTCTGATCCCGCATTCGAACCATGAAACAAGTTCACGTGCGGCTTCTTTGGCGGGTTCACTCTCAACCTCGCAGTTGCGTTCAGCACACCAAGCCGAGAGTGCCTCGTAAAGCATCTCGATATCCTCTGGCTGTAGGGCTGGTTTGGTAATGCCGCTATGTCGATGAAGCATTTCATCCTCCCACATGATCTGGGGTGCTGATTTTAGCCAATCGAAGTAGGTTAGAAATGCTCTGTCCGAATTCGCACAGACCAGAAATAACGGTCGCGCGGCCGCCTCCCTGCGCTTTTCTCAACCCGCCTCCTGGGGCATAATGTCTTCGAGACTGACGGAGCCATCGTTGTCACGCTATTATTTCAATGTCGTCGCGGGCTCGGAAACGATTGTCGACTTTGAAGGCACTGAACTTGGCGACCTTCGTGCGGCAAAACTGGACGCGATTTCTGATGCCCGCTGGCTAATGAGCCAGGCGGTTCTGAAGGGTCACGACATCTCGGACAATAGGATCGAAATATCTGATACTGATGGCAACGTCCTGGCGGTGATTGCGTTTCGCGACACTATCACGCGCTTCGAATAGCCGGCCTCGCGCCGGGCTTGATGGCAACACCGATCAGGCGTTCATATTCCGCCTCGGGCAGTCCATAGCAACCCCCCGCTATCTCCTCGAGCTTTTCGCGATTGAGTATTTTGACATTGCCGCGGGTCGCCTTGATGGCATGGATGCCTTCGAGGATATGCAACTCATTGGTGACGCCGGAACGCCTGACGCCCAGCATCAAGGCCAAAAACTCGTGGGTGAGGGGAAGATCGACGCGGTCGATGCGGTCATGGCACATCAAGAGCCAGCGGGCGAGCCGCTCCTGCATGCTGTAGCGCCCGTTCGCCAAGGCGGAATGGGCGAGTTGGACATCGGCAGAATGGACGTATCGCAGCAACAAATCTCTTGTCGGCTTATGCTCGTCAATTGTCTGAAGGAAATGGTCGACGGGAACGGAAATGCCAGTGCCGCCGACTTGCATGAATGTTCGGTGAGGCGTCCGATCAGTCATTAACAGCACATGATACCCCCCAAGGCCTTCGCGGCCAATGTGACCTACTTCGACCGCCTCGTCATCGGAACTCGTTGCCACCATTGAGGCAAGCCCGCTCTCGAGGAAATAGACGTGGCTGTTCGGTGTGTTGCTTTCGGCAAGCACGTGCCTCACGGGAAGATCGACGATTTCCATCGCGGGACGAAGGAGATCAAATACATAAGGGTCTATGGCATCCAGGAGACGATTTTCGACGGTCGATTGGGTAAACGACGACATTGGCTTTTCCAACCGGGTTGGAGCCCGGCCTCATACCAAACGACGGATCGAGGTATTGCTAGTTTATGCGGCAAAGCTTCCAAGCTTGCTAGAACGGACGACCGTTTTGTACGGTTCTGACATTCCGTTTACCGATCTTCTCGAAGCGTGTTTGAATTGCGAACCCAGAAAGTGGTTCAGTGAGTTCGACGATGGCATCGACGATGCGAGAGCGGTCATGTCGCATGCGAAAGCGACGTTGATTATGCGCCCGTCTGCAGAGAACCACCATGCGCGCTTAATCCGGCATTTCAAAGCTTTCATTGAGATTTTCCGTACTTCGAGGCCAGCTTGCGACAGTAGACCTGTAGCTCGCTCGCGCCGACTGCACCATGGGAGATGCTCAGGAGCCGTTTGCTAACAATCGGCGCAGCTCGCTGCCTCCGCGTTCCAATTTGCAATCAGTGACGGCGCCCCCTTGCCCCTTAACGCCGAAATTGCCGTTTCTCGGCGAAGTCCGGTCGTGGTTACCAAAGCGGTGTGGGCGCCCCGACAGATACTTCCGGAAGTCGGAACATAACGAGCGCTTGCCTGTTATGTCGATGGAAGGAGAACACATATGGGAATGACATCACCGAAAGACGGTGCCCCTGGCACGACAGATCAGTCCCCGCGTTGGGAAGGTCCGCAAGAAAGTCGGCCCCGTGGCTACCTCCCTGCAAAGGACGATCCGGATAAGGTCCGCGACGCTAACGGGGAAACCGAGAGCGAACCAAAAAAGACCAAAGTTACTGATGCATTGAAGCAGCGAGGCGACAATAACCAAGGCTGAAGCTAAGGGCTCAGTTCGCGGCCAGTAATAGCCGACGCGAATCTACCAGGTGCACAGCGTCAGGCCGACTGGTCACTGAATCGGAAAAGGCGACGGGTCAACTGGACCGCGCGAAGGCACAAGTCGATACAGATCCCGCTGCCGTGGGATCGGCATTGCAAGACAGTTCGTTGTGAGGACGGCGATCAATTAATTAAGAGCAGATTGGTTGCACCTCGGTCGTACTCCACGCGTGTGAGGCGGCAAAACCTCTCTATGCTGGAATGGGTTTCGAGGCAGCGAGCGAAATGCGCCTGAGTTCATGGTGCGGTCGGCGTCGATCAGGCATGAAGTGCCATCGAACACGACCACATGCTGATCAGATGTTTGCGCAATACGCCGGCACAGGCCTTTGAGGAACTCGGCGAGATCGATTGATTCGAGATGAGGTTACGCCACAGATGATCGTGCATCGCTGCGATCGTTGCAACTAGGGTCTCGGCGTCCGTCACGGCCCGCTTTACGTCGGCAATATCGGTTCCTCTCGCTTGCAACGCGAGCCTTCCGGTCACCAGCATCAGGCTGTTCTTCACCCGGTGGCTCATATCCCGCACCATGCTGCTGATGTTCTTCGGCCCGATGCCGTTCAGTGTCATCGCGCATGATCTTGAGATAGCCGAGTTTGTCGTGGCGTGCCTTGAGCGGCATGGTCAGGCCGCTGCCCCCAGAAACGGGATCCGTCCTTTCGCACGTGGAAGCGCTAGTTTTCGGCGCGCCCGTCTTAGTTCGGATGACGAAGCGGTCGAGGTCGGACATGTCAGGCCATCGCTGCCGCGACCGATGCCAGCCCGCTTTCGATAGGCGATAAAGAGGGTTGCTCGAATAATGTGAGCTAGATGAAGCGCTGTTCCTTAGATGCGTACCTGCCTGCTTGGGGCACAAGCTTCAATAGATACCTCGTTCCTCGCCGGCGGCTCGGGGAATAGAGAACACGTCCCGGCCGGAACCCAACGCTCGTTCGACGAGTTAAGGGAAGGCCGCGCCAAACGTGTCATTCAAAAGGGCCGCCAATGTCCTACCGCTCGCTTCCGTTACATCTTTCTGCCGCCTGTTTCATTGGAGTGTTTGCCACGGACCTGACTTATTCGCGAACAGCGGAGATGATGTGGACGAACTTTTCAGCATGGCTTCTCACCGCGGGCCTGCTTCTAGGAGTGCTGGCGGCCGTTGGTTGCATCATCGACCTCGCTTCGCGAAGGTTGGAACTCGCAGGCGTCGTCTGGCTATACCTCGCGTTGCTGCTCGCGGTATTCGTTCTGGCGCTTTTCAACGCTTTCATTCACAGCCGCGACGCCTGGACATCGGTCGTGCCGACCGGCCTAACGCTGTCGGCCATCACCTTTGTCGTCATTCTCGTGGCTGGAGTCTTTGGAGCGACGGTCAATCGTCAATATCTGCGGAGGTCGGCCCGATGAACAGGTTTTCCCTATCCGCGATCACCATCGTCGCAGTTGCCGGAGCCGCCGTCGGTCTAATGGCCTTCGGTACGAGTGACCCCAATCCGAAGGACGTTATCGGGCCTAATCCGAAGCTTCCTCCTCAGTCCCAGTACCTGCTGCCACCGATGCATCTCGCGAAAGTGGTCGGCTGGGAAGACAAGGAAACGCCCGTCGTTCCCGCCGGCCTGAGGGTTCAGGCGCTCGCCACCGGGCTGAAGCATCCCCGTTCGGTCTATGTGCTGCCGAACGGCGACGTCCTTGCCGTCCAATCCGTCGCTCCACCCGCGGCCGCGATCAAGCGACCCAAGGATCTCATCATGGGATGGATGGAATCGCTGACGACATCCGGAGGCTCTGGCAATGAAGACAGCAACAAAATAACCCTTCTTCGCGACGCCGACGGTGATGGCGTCGCGGAGGTGCAGGAGACCTTCCTCGAA
>NZ_JBFRDU010000067.1:0-14263 GCF_052113965.1 Rhizobium sp. RAF56 | reverse complement strand
GCGGCAACAACAACACCGGCGCTTCCACCGGAGCGCCAGAAGCTACAGCCGGCAACGTCGGCGCTGATATCACTACGACCTCTAACCTGGGTGCCACAAAATTAAACAGAATCAACGCAATAGTCCTTCCCGCGCACAGGTCTCATAAGAACGTCAACTGACATCGCCAGTACGCTATGTAGAAATTTTCATGCCGTAAGAAGCATTTATCTTTTACAACTGCTGCCTATGAAATCGATTTGGAAGAATCTCATAGATAATCGAACGGGGGAGTCCCTTGGTCCACATTCGGAACTCTACTGCCGCAGCGACAGGTTAATGAGGGGTGGTGCTCCGAACCGTTCGGCCGAACGCTCCAGCAAGAGAAATAGCTACGATATCTCGGGCCAGATGAAATCGCGGCTTGCTACTTCTATCGGGCCAGCTACTAATGTCAAAAGGCTTGAGCATGACGTCCAACAGACCCGCTCAATGCGCAAATCTGATAACTGTCCTAGCATGTGAATCTACTAATGTGCCTTTATCTCCGGGAGAAACGATTATGTCGCACTTCGATGGTCAGGTATATGACATTGATTTTATTAGAAAATTGAACGATACTCAATTTGGTGTTCGCACAATCGGCGGGAACGACGCTCAAGCCTTTTTTTCAACGGATTTCCGCTTTCAGGTAATATTGGCCTCAGCACTGGTTACCCAAACTCCTGTAACGATCGAATACGAAGAGATTGACCATAAAAAGCGTATATCGTCCGTGACGATAAGATCTTCAGCGCCTATCGATTCCAAGCTTGAGATAGGTGCTCGGATTGAAACCGATAGCAATGGAAATTCGACGCGAGCGAAACTGCATATCGACTAATTTCCGTCGTCGAATGATTTGAGACGCTTTTGGCTTGGGAAGATTGAAGTTTCCGGCTCGGTTTGCGGGTTGAAGAGTTCGAAATACCCTTGAATTCGTGATCGGCGCAGCGGCCTGATGGCTGTTGTCGGCTTTCGCCCTCCGATTTCATGCTGGATTTCGTGGGTCACTGCCATTGCGGGGAAGTCGGCGTCATGCGGCGGCACGGCGGCCCTCGTGGAAGACATAGTGGAGTATGTTGTAGGCGAGGTTGGCTATGCCGATCTTTACCGTGGTCCGCTGATGCCAATCGTGCGGAGGAAGAGCTTCATCTGTACTTTTGCCTGGCGAAGACACGCTCGAAGGCGAACCTGATCCTTGATCGTCGCCCGTTGGCCCGCGACATCGTTTCAGGCATTGGCTTGCCCTTCGGCTTTCGCTGATAGATGTCCGACTTCATCCCATTGTCCTGCAGCCATTCCTCGTTGGTCTTCGAGCGATAGGCGCTGTCGGCTCAGACCGTCGAGGCAGTATTGTCCTTGGTCACGACGTTCCTGAGTTGAGCGCCGTCGTGGGCGGCCGCACTCGTCACCGTCCATCCCCGGATGAACCCATGCGCCCTTTCGGTTCCGGCATGGTTCTCGTAGCCGAACATCGGAATGGCGATGTCATGCTGCTTGGTCGCGGCTGATTTCGGCGTTTCCGTCGGCTCCTTCGCCCTGGAACATTTCACCGTCCAACGCGCATCCCGATCCTCTGCGCGAGCTTGGCGGGCTTGTCCTTCCACGCGTATGGGATGTCACCAGCCTTGATCGCGTCTTTCTCGTCCTGACTGTTGTGCTGCCTGGGAGCCTGGATGATCGTTGCATCAACGATCTGACCGCCTTTGGCCAGATAGCCCGACCGTGAGAGATGCTTGTCGAAACGGGATGGCACCAGCCCGCACCAGGCTTTCACGGAACAGCCAGATCGTCTTGGCATCGGGAACCTTGTCGCAAAGGCCAAGCCGAGAAACCGCATGAACGACAACCGGTCTTGGATGAAGAACTCGGCCTGGTCGTCGGAGAGATTGTAAAGCGCCTGCAGCACCCCGATCTTGAACGTCAGCAACGCCGGAAACGGCAAACGTCCGCCCTTCGATCCGTCGGATCGCTTCAATGCCTTCGCCAAAGGCCTCTCGAACAAAGCCCAGGGAATGATGCTGTTGAGTTTCTCCAGAGGGTCGCCGACAGCACTTAGGCTCGTAACGCTCGTCCAAATCCCAAAAGCCTGGCTGCCCACGCATCATCCGTTCCCTGGAAATCACGCAAGCAGAATCACGAAAACCGGCTGAAGGGAAGGTTTTTAGAGGCATCCGGTTGATTTATGAGAATGTAAGTGTTCACACCCCTCCCGGAGAGACCAACCATGACCAGCCCAGATTCTATACCTGCCGATGCGGTGTTGGTAGCCATCGACATTGCAAAGGTCCGCAACGAAGTCCTAATCGACGTCCCTTGCGACAGACGCCGTCGCCGGCTTGTGGTCCTGAACACTCGCCTGAAGCATGACCGTTTGATCGCGGTTTTGCGGGGCTATAAGAGTCCGGTCAGCACCGCGGCCAGACGCGGCTTTCCACGTTCGGCAACGCAAGGCCGCGGCGCACCCTATGGATCGCTGGGCAAGTGGCCATCCGCCAGCGCGAGAACGGCTTTCGTCACAAGTTCGAACGCTACATCGCCAAAGACCGCGACAATGCCGATCGGCGCCGCAAGGCGATGACTGCCGTTACCGCCAAGATGGCTCGCGTCGTGCATGCCGTCGTCAAAGGCGGTTCCGATTACCGGCCCTTCGTCGAGGGGCGGTACCAGGTGGAAGAACCTCTGTCAGGACGAGCCGTGAGGGCATCAATGCCTAAGCCGCTTCTTGCCCGCTTCGAGAAACTCCTTCGACCAACTATAATACAGGCTCTCGGCGATCCCTCTCGGCGGCAGATCGCGGCAATGCTGTCCTCGCCGCGCAGACCGTTCAGCACGATGCGGATTTTATCCTCGGCCGAATGGTGCTTGCGCGTGGCGCGGCGAATGTCCTCGATGACGTGTTCGGCCGCTGGTTTCTGCGACCCGGATTTTTGTCTCATCTTCGCTTCCTTGAATGAGCTAGGATGAGCCGAAAATCCTCGCTTCTCAATTAAACACTTCTGTCTCAGGGCGCTGATCCCGGACAGAGGCCTTTAATTGCAGGAGGCCTCTTTGTCAGCGCGCAGTGCCGAGCAACAGGAGATTTGAACTCGGACCGCCACGCCAGACGGCGGCCGAGGCTCGACATGGGGCGCAGCGCATGGTTTATCGCGGCCAAAGGGGAAAGGCTGGAAGTCGGTCGATCGCCCTCTTTTTAGTGATGATCGTTACGTCGCCGTAGTTCTCCCCAGCTGTTCGAGGTGCATGTCCCTGGATTGCGTCAAGCACGCGTGCATCTATTCCCGCCTCGAGGCCGGCAGACTTGAAAGCGTGCCGCCAGCCATGGTTTGGGGAGACGCGACCGGGCACCACGCCTTGCTTTTGCAGCCAATTTGAAATTCTGCCGGAAACGGTTTGCGCTGGGTCTGCTGTTCTCTTGCCGTTCATTGGCGGATAGAAAAGTGGTCCCTCGGGAGACGCCGCGACGAAATCAAGAAATCCCTTTTCGATGATCTGCCTATGAAGGGGTACATCGCGGTATTTGCGATTTTTAACCCTCCCGGCGTCAGGCGTAATTCTGATGTAGTGAATGCCATTTTCCTCTCGGACATCCTCTTTTCGAACTTGAGTAACCTCGGAAATGCGTGAGCCAGTGAATACGCAAATTAGAGGCGCCCATTTCTTGGCGGCGCTTGTGCTCGGTTTCTCAGGTGTTTGAGGATTGTCAGAATGAGGGGGCGTATATGCCATCGCGAAATTCAGCACCGCGGTAGCCTCTTCGCGAGTGAAACCCTTGGGCCGATTGAGAACCTTCGGTGCCACCTTTAACTTGATGTCCTTCGCTGGGTTCGCGTCAAGGAGATCGTTGGAGACTGCCCAATTCAATACGGCATTAACCGCCGTAAGGTAGACATCGCGAACGGTACGCCGCGAAAGAGCTACGATTTTCGCGTCCTTCCATTCAATGAGCATCTTTTTCTTGAGTTTCTTGGCATCGGCCGTTTTCGTGAATCTGATAAGGTCGTCTATAATCGGTCGCCAACGCTTTTCGGCTCCGTCGCCTTTTCCATTTGCCCGAAGTTCGGCCAGGTATCGATTAAATGTAAGCGGTGTCGCGCTCACACCTTGGCGGGATAATTCCAGGGAAGCAGCTCATCGATCTTGCTCTGCTTGTGTCCGTTGACGATGGCAGTGAGCGTGCTTGTCATGTAGGCCTGCGGATCGACAGAGTTGAGTTTGCAGGTCTCAACGAGCGAGGCGATGGTGGCCCGGTTTTCTGCTCCGGCATCGTGTCCTGCAAAGAGCGCGTTCTTACGATTGAGGGCTGTCGGCCGGATGGTTCTTTCGACGCTATTGTTGTCGATCTCGATGCGGCCATCGGTCAGGAAGAGGCCCAGGCCGTCCCAGTATTTGGCGATGTATTTCAGGGCTTCGCCCAGCGGTGATTTGGTGGCGACGCGGGCACGGTGATGGGCGAGCCATCTTTCCATGTCGGCGATCAGTGGTTTTGATCGCGCCTGTCGCGCAGCCAAGCGGGTTTCAGCATCAAGCCCCCGCAAATCGGCCTCGATCCGGTAAAGTTCACCAATCCGCTTTACACCTTCCTCGGCAATCGGCGAAGATCCAGTGCGGGTGATCTCCACCAGCTTGCGACGGGCAAGCGCCCAGCAATAGGCAAGCCGGATGTCGGGACCGATACGATCTGACGCGATCAGCCGATTGTATCCGGCATAACCGTCGACCTGCAGAACGCCTGAGAAGCCCTGCAATATCCGCTCGGCATGCTGTCCTCCACGACCGGGAGCGTAGGTGAAGGCGACGCCCGGCGGAGCACCGCCACTCCATGGTCGATCATCCCGTGCCAGTGCCCAGAAGTAGCCGGTCCTGGTTTTGCGAGAGCCGGGATCGAGCACAGGGGCGCGGGTCTCGTCCATGAAGAGTTTCTTGGAGCGCTTCAGGTCGGCGATCAGCGCATCGAAGACAGGACGCAGTTCGAACGCGGCACGGCCGACCCAATCGGCAAGGGTGGAGCGGTCGAGGTCAATGCCCTGGCGGCTCATGATCTGAGCCTGCCGATACAGGGGGAGATGATCGGCGTACTTGGAGACCAGCACATGGGCGACCGTGGCCTCCGTCGGCAAACCTGCCTGAATCAGGCGTGCCGGAGCCGGAGCCTGCACGACGCCGTCGGTGCAGGCGCGGCACGCATACTTCGGACGACGGGTCACGATGACACGGGGATGACGTCAAGCCTCTCCGACACATCCTCACCGATGCAATGCAGGCAACCGCCGCAGGCGCAGGTCAGGCTTTCCGGCTCGATGACTACCTCGATACGGGGAAGATGGCTGGGGAGCGAGCCGCGATTTGCCGCGCGTGGCTTGGAGACCTGTTTGCCCGAGGCAGCATCGGCCCCTTCCTCGGCTTGAACAGCCGCGATGGCCGTTTCCAAATCCTCCAGCGCCAGATCGAACTGGTCGGGATCGGTCTTTTCGGATTTGCGCCCGAAAGCCGCCTGCTTGAAGGCAGCAACCAGCCTTTCCAGTCGTTCGATCCGCTCGTCCTTGCGAACTTCACGCGCGGTTGCCGCTATCAGCATTGCCTTCAAGGCAACAATATCATCGGGAAGATCGGCGGCATTCAGCATGCGCCAAATCTACCAAATTCGGCTTCGGTTTGCCCTTGGAATTTGGCGACCGAGTCATCGTGCCGCAGCTATTCGATGGCTTCCGGCACTCTCGTCTCGACTGCACGGACCCGACGCCAGTCGAGACCAGCAAATAGCGCCTCAAACTGCGCGTGGCCCAATGTCATCAAGCCATCCTTGATGCCAGGCCAGGTGAAGGTGTGTTCTTCCAGTCGCTTGTAGGCCATCACCATACCGCTGCCATCCCAGTAGATCAGCTTTAACCGGTCCGCCTTGCGTGACCGGAACACGAATACCGTTCCGGTGAACGGGTGCTTGCGCAGTTCGTTCTTCACCAGCGCCGCCAACCCGTCATGGCCCTTGCGAAAGTCCACCGGCTTTGTCGCCACCATGATCCGCACGCGGTTCGACGGAAAGATCATGCCGAGGCCGCCAACGCACGCGCAATGGTGACGATCCGGGCGGCAGATGCGCCTTCCTCCAGGCGGATCATGACGGGACCGACGCGATCTCGGGACGATTGACTTCTTTAATCAGCGGCTCGGCGGCAGTTGTCTCGACAACCATAGCCGCGAATTCCACCGCATCCTCGGGCGCAGGCAAAACCAGTTTGTCCTGCCGCGCCATCGTACGCCATGACGACAGATGGTTCGGCTTCAGCCCATAGCGGTCTGCCACCTCGTTCACCGTCACGCCCGGCCGCAAACTCTCCGAAACGATCCTGGCCTTCACCTCATCCGGCCAGTGGCGATCTACATCACGTCCGGCATTCCCGGTTGTGAGAAACTCCAACGTAGTCTCCATGGAGAAACTCCCTTCGTTCGTCCATGGAAAGTCGATCACAGATCATCACGCCAGCGGCAAGGTGGGGGCGAAACATCGGTTACGATTAAATAGCTCGCGTAGCGGTATAGGTGGCTGATCATCGACAGGCGGCTCACCCTGCTTGATGACGGGATGCTGGGGCATTCCAGAGAAGTCTCCTTCGTCACGCTCGGCCACGCGCGACAGCGCTTCAAGCTCAGAAATGCACAGCGCTCTGGCTAGTGCGCGCCAATTCTCGGATCCAGTCTCCACGGTGGTATTGCCAAGGCGCCGGTAGCGCTCGATCCGACCACCGATAAGCTCACCCAACGCTCGGTCATTTAGTTTGCCCGCTAGACCAGCCCGTAAATCGGCGACGTAGACATCATCAATACCAATACTCGACCAGAGCGGCCCAAGATTTCTTAGTTCATCGTCGAACGAAAGGCGCTCGTGGTAGTTTCGTACAGCGATTTGCTCGGAGGTGAGCAGATATCGCCCCGATAAGGCGGTGTCGCCGCATCGCTGTTGTCTACGCTGTTCAGCCCGGTCAATTTCGTGCTGAAGGGTCGCGACTGCGCTGTGTAGCTGAGCCAGAGCAGCCCGACGGTCCGGTCCCAGGGCTTTGCGCAGTTCGGTCCTGTTCTCAAGGTAAGGACGAAGGTTTTTGGGAATGACGAGACGGGCAAAATAGCGGCCGTTTCGATTCAACAGATAGCGGGGTTGGCGAGCCATGATCTTCCGTTTTTGTAACGCAGTTTGTAACGGAAGGATGTACGGAAACCCCTGAAAAGCAAGAGCTTCAATGAAATCAAAAGGAAAGGATGGTGCTGCTAGAGAGATTTGAATTTTCCAAGCTCGCACCTTTATGTCAGTTAAATCAATATGTTAAATTCGCCTGATCGTTGTCCGATGTAGCATGCCGCTGTAGCGCATTCAAGCTCCGCTTGCGTCGTGTTTCCACAATACCTGCCCCGCCCAGGTACCCACGGGCAAGAGTGTCAATCCATCCATATTTGCTGTTTATAAGCGAGTGCTGACCTATCCATATCGGGAAGCACTCGCTATGCAATTTCTTACCTGCATTGTCGGAATGGGGTTTCATGATCAACGAGAGAACTCAGCCAAAGCGCCGCTTCAGCGTTGGTGGGCACAGAATAAAGCAAGCTGATGGGCTCGTCACAGAGTGCTCATCACGGGTTGCGAAGAGCGGAAGCCAAGCACATAGCTTTTATATCGGCACCGACGAGTTCTCGATCTTCACCGATGATAAGCTTTCACCGGTTATTGTGGGCGACAGGGTGCGGTTCGACTACGAAATTCGCCGGTTGAAATCGGGAAATCGGAATGAGTATTTTTCAGTTATTCCCGAGAGCCTAACTATTATTGCCCCCAGCGAATTTGGCGGTACGCTCGAGGGAAATCTCTACGTCCTCAGCAATCCATCGATGCCGGGCCTCCTTAAGATAGGATACACAACAGGAACAGTAGCGAAGCGCGTTTCCGAATTGTCCGGAGTTACCGGCGTCCCCACGGGATTTAAGGTTGAGTGGTCCTTGCCTATCGTTGGCGACCCGAGGGCCGTTGAGCAGAGGGCTCATGCGCACCTAGCTACGAAACGCCGTGGCAAGGAATTCTTCAAGGTTTCGCTAGATGAGGCCAAAAATGCCTGCACGCAGAGTTTCGCCGAACTTTATCCGGAGCTTGCTTCCAGCATGGGCGAGGCTTTCGCTGCTCGTGCCAAAGCTGAAATCCAGCGGAGAAACGACCTCGAGAGGCTCGCTTCTGAACGAGAGATGGAGCGTGAGAAGGAGGCACAACAACAAGCGTTTGACGCCACTAGGGAAGGACGATGGCTCAAAGAGGGATCGTGCGAGGTTGTGTTGCGCGACTTTCAGCATGAGCCCAAGCGGGGTCAGCCTTCATTTTTCTTGAAGGTTGTTGGGCTCGAGTACACGGATTTTCTTGAGTTTGTGGTCCATCCCACTCAAGACTATGACGGGGGGACTATGAATTGGTGCCTCAATGTATCTGGGCGCGTGCGGAATAAGGCGATTTCGAAGTCTGAGAACTTTATGACCCAGGTAGAGTGCATGGAGCAACTCGCCTTAGCGATGCAGGAGCCCGTCTCCAACCAGCGAGCAAAGATAAGGGTGCACAATATCTTCATCGACAATCCGCCAGAATTGCCAGAAGCCTACCAAGATCCAAGGGCTACTCTGACCCTGAAGTCCCTTGATGGATTGGTTATCCGACCAGTTCCCGCGAAGGAGAAGCGCAATAGACGCTCGTGATACTGCCTGAGCAGCTGCCGCACTGCTACTCCCCCATAGCAATCGGCTCAATTCCTCACAGTTTACAACGCGCCGAAGGTTCAGAGACCACTTTCTGGTAAAGAGTGGGCAAGCAGAAGCTCAATTGCTTGCTCTAGATCGGCCCCAAGATGCCTCAGGGCCTGCCCGCGTGACCTCGGATAGACATGCAGCTCGGTCTTCCCGCCGCCAATTCCAGACCACTTCTTGTGGGTACCAGATGCAAGCTTGTGGACCTGCTTCGCCCACTGGACGCGCTTGAACTCCGCCTTGCGATCCGGCTGGATGTCAGCCCGAATTGTCAACTCCACCGCAAGACACGCCTCAACGACCTTGCGAGGATCGACCTGGGCTTTCCGTAGTCTCGCCCAAGCCGCCCTGGCTCGTTCCTGCGGTGAGAGCCCGTTGAGCCGGAATGCCTCCACATGCGGACCAGCGTTCGCGTACAACCTCTGGATCCTCTGGATCGCGTTCGTCACCCACATGTCGTCTTTGTTGGCCTCAAGCCATGCCCTTGCGATCATGCGATGCGGTGCAATCTCGCTTGCCCCGTAGGACCGCTTGTAGGGGCTTCCGTGGCGTGAGTAGTGATCGGCGTGGGATCGGCAGTAGAACGTGTCCAGGCCGTCCTGTGTGGCTGCACGAGATGGCTTGCCGCAGCCCATCACGCGACACGTGTGGAACCTGAAGCTGGGCTCCTTCGCCCGGGCCTTGACCTCTTCTTTGCGTTCCCTCTTCTTGCTCCAGCTTGTCATGGCTAGTTCGAGGTAGATCTCATCTGGGCCCTACGCCGCAAGGGTTTCTCATGTGTTCGTGAATAACTGGGGTGATAATTAGCATATTTCCATCTAACCATCTGATTTAACTAAAAGTCATTATTGACGATGACATCTGCCATCTGTCCACCGATCTCTCTCGCTGCTGACGCCACCATTGTCACCACGCGCTCCCGAACCGCCGTGTTTGCGATCGTTCTAACGCGAGCCTTGATCTGATCAACGGCCGCTCTCACCGCGATCTCGCTCTCCCGATCAACCATGCTTTCGTCGGCAGGCATGAACTCCTTTAGTTCGTCAAGGAGCCCGCCGGTCTTCATGGCCCTGAAGACGGAAGGAAAGTCCTTCTCCATCCACACGGGAAGTTGATGTCTCGAAACGATGCCCTTCAGATCGTCAGCCATCACCTTCGCAGACTTCACACCGGACCCGCGTCCAGTGCGGTGCCCGCCTGCCTTAACGTAGGCTCTAAAGCAGCCTCTGCGGTCTTTTCGGGTTAACTGAAGTCCGTGCGTCATGTTCGCCTGTGCCGCCAGCCAGGGCAACTCCTTGAGCTCCGCCTGTATGACCTTGGCCTGAACCGTCTGAAGCCCTGCTCTTCTAGCCGCCTCTGTTCGATGCCAGCCATCCACGAGGTGGCAGCCCATGCTGATGTCGGATGGGTCAACCTGGACGGCGGTCACCGGAGGAAACTTCGAGCCAGCCTTCATGGCATCGAGGTAGTCCCTCACCGTTGCGGGGGAAGTGCCGGCGGCCCTGATCTGCACCTCGGGGTTCAAGACAATCGCATCCAGCCGTATCGCGATGCTGTCGCCCCCGACCACGAATGGCCACAGTTCCTTGAGTTCGGGTGGTTTAGCTTTAGCCAATTGTAGTTCTCTTTCTTACTGCCTTGGTTCGGCTATCGTTAAACAGGATCGAAGGCGACGTCATCGATCACGCGCCAGTCAATATAGCCACCCCGCACTGAAGCGCAGAAGGCAACGAATAACCGCTGAAGCACAAGCGCATGGGTTGCCGACGCCTGTCCAAAGCGTCTTCGGTAGTTGTCCGGAGGTCGTGGGTAGGGCGTCCTACACGGTCAGGTGCGGGTTGCCAAGGTCGGCGATGCAGTAACGCACCAATCGCGGTCCTTGCTGATCAGGTGTCTGTCACTATCGAACCAAAAATAAACTAGCAACCACCTTCGGTCCTGTTGTGAACCTCTGAGAGCGTTACGCCAATGCTAGCGGCTATCTTTGGATCGAAAGTTAATTCTCCGCCTTTTGTTTGATGATTTCCACCACCATAGAAGCACCCACTCCTATCTATTGGAATTGTAATTCCCTGCAACACCTCGCCTGATTGTCCTAAGATGGTAATGGTCGTGCTTTGCGAACCTGACCATGTGCCAGGGGAACCCGTCCAGAAGAAATCAACGTTGAATGAACCGCCCCCTCGTCCGTTTGAAACTACTGTCACCTTAATTTGCATAATACGACCTTCACGGGACAAGTCAGGATGCGTGAAGACTTTCACCAATGGCTCAGGCGCGGACGGCGACCCGGGCACTGTCGCCACGGGAGCGGGAGCAGGAGCAGGTGAGGGTTCAGGTCTTAAAATAGTAACGAGCGCAATAACAGCAAGTATCAATCCGAAAAAGAGTGATGCAAAGAATATCATGTAATTACGCTCTGAGCGCACCTTGATCTGCTCAAGTATTATTCTTTCCTTCGCTTTTTGATTTAAAGCTGCGGTGTCGATCCGTAAAAAATCTGCTGTACTGTCGATTGCTTCAATTCGATCAGCGGGAGGGGCGCTTAAAATTATATCTCGGCGTTGCTTTAGGCTGGCGCGGTATGCATAAAATATTGCGGCGATGACAAACGCCACAAGACTGAGGCCACCAGTGACGTACGGGATTGCAGCAGCTAAGTTCAACGTTGCCCCTCCGCAGATCAGCTAAATGAGGCTACATCAATAACTGATCCACTTAGGCAAGGGTAGAGTGCTGATATAGACAGCCGTGTATAAATCAAGCTTTTCGCACTGCGGTTTCGTATTTCCGGTATCGCAGACTGTGCAGAATTCACATACAGTAAGATGACCGCAATGCGCCACAAATTGCAGTTGGTGATGCAATGCAAGGCTCGGAGTTTCGCGAACAAACAGTAGTCGGCATTGTATGACGCGGGATACCCTAAGCCCCTTCCCACAGCGCCACTACCGTAGCCGCCTTTACGGGATCGGCGCGAATGCGGATGACCGTCTGCCTGATGAGGCCAGTCTGACGAGCGATCTCGCTGTTGTTCGCACCCATGTCCGCCATGCGGAGGACTTCAGCCAACTTCTCGGCATCAAAGGTCGGTTTGCGGCCGAGGAACTTCTCAGGCTCCTTCGCCTTGGAGTGTTCAATACCAGCCCTCTGGGCATCCTTGGTCGCTTCCATGTGCGCCTGGGCCATCCCGGCCATGAACGTCATCATGGCGTCCCGCAGGGCCATCCCCATGGCATCGGTCCTCGACCCGTCAAACTCCATGTCATTGATGATGGTCTTGATGATGATGCCTTCGCGCATGAAGTGACGTATGGTATCGGTCACATCGTTGTAGTCACGCCCAAGCCTATCGACCCACCGGACAACCAGCGTATCACCTCGGCGCAGCACATCGAACAAGCGCTTGCCCTGCGGCCTCTCCTTGAGCGGGACCTTGCCCGAGACACCATCGTCGGTGACCACAGCGTCGAAGGCGTATCCCTTGGCTTCCGCTTGGGCTCTCTGGTGGGCCACGGTCTGATCGGAGGTCGATACGCGGGCGTAGAGGATGGTCTTTGTCATTGCGATCTAGCCTGTCCAAATTGGTGATGTCCACAGAGCTACGCTGTCCACATGGTGTCGTCAACCCTTATGGACATCCATCGGCAGCAGTTCATCTATGTACACAGCGGTATGCCCTTGTGGACAATAGGACCGGGGTTAACCGCAAAACGGGCTGTCGTCTTCACCAGCGTCAGCCATCCACATCATGTCTTCTGCTTCATGTTTGCGAGCATGCTCTCCGACACCATCGGTCGTTAATAGCCCATCGACAAGCCCCCCAGCAACGTCAAAGGCGGTATCGGTTTGCCCGTAATGCGCATAGCGTCCGACGAACTTTTTGGCCGCCCTCACCCCACCGGGGGGACGCCGCGAGATCCGCATCTAATGATGGCGCTCCAAACTTTTATCCCGAAAACATTCGCACGTTGGCGCTTCGGCTTCAGCTCCACACGTGAGACCGTTCCCATGTTTTGCTCAGCCAAGGCCTGCAAGGCGCTCTGCGCTTGCGACTGGCCAAGCTATCCCGTCTGATGATCCGAGGCTTCTCCTCGTTGACGTAGCCCCTCCCAGAGTTGCCCGTGTCCCAGCAGCAGTTCCTTGATGCCCTCGCGCACCCTAGATGACCCCAAGGCCTGGTTGGACAAGCTGGAATGGCTGTCGGAAGCGTCGATGACCGCGTCCATGATCTTCGTCAGGATATCGGGGGAGTTGGCGAACTGTTCCTTGGTGTTGTTCATGGCCTGCTGGACGAGCGTCTCCGACTTCAGCATTTGGCCTTTGATGTCGCCCATGACGTATCGAACCTGATCCTCTTCATCGACACCCTGGAACAGGTCGTTCAGACGTTCGACGATTTGGGCAAACAGCGCCTTTTCCTTATCCTGTAGCGAACCGGAACCGGGAGCAGTGTAAGGTTTCAGCGTTGCTTCCTCAGAGCTACTCAGGGCGAGAGGCCGCTGGCCCTTGCTCGACAGTTTGTGATGCGTCAACTTGATCTGCGACAGATCGACAGTCTCCCGCTCACACCCGAACTCCAGTTGTGGGATCAGTCGCCTGTAGAACATGTAGCGTTTCTCGATGTCGGTGTTGCCGTAATCGAAGATCTGAGCCAGGAAGGCATAGAGCCGCACGAACGCGCCCATGTCGTTGCGGAACAGGATTAGTGCATTCATTTCATCCTGAGCGTCTTTGGTCGTCTGGGCGTCATCCTTGGCGAGTGCGATCTTCCGGCATTCCTGAGCGGCCTTGTAGGATTTCAGCAGGCGGTCAACCACTGGCCAGATAGCGGCGATGAGGTCGCCCTGCTTCGACAACGGATCGAGTTCCACCTTCACCACTCTGTCCACCTCGAAGCTGTCATAGTAACCAGAGGCGTCCAGCTTCGCCCTGAGGTCAAACACGAGGTTCGGGTCCGTGACATTGGCGAGGTGCGCCGTCTCGTAGTAGGTCTGGAACGCCTTCAGGATGTCGTCGGAGCTGTTGACGAAGTCGAGGACATAGGTCGTGTCCTTGCCCGGGTACGACCGGTTGAGGCGGGAGAGCGTCTGAACCGCCTGTATTCCTGCCAGTCGCCGGTCGACATACATGCCGCACAGGAGCGGCTGATCGAAGCCGGTCTGGAACTTATTGGCGACGAGTAGCACATGGTACTCTGGCAGCTTGAACGCCTCGCGGATGTCGCGCCCGTTCAACCCCGGGTTCAGTTCCTTGCTGGTCTCGGTGAAGGGATCGGGTCCACTCTCCTTGTCGTCGACCTCGCCGGAGAAGGCGACTAGGTGTTGATTTGCGCTGAGAGCTGACCCGGGATTGCGGGAAAATATCACTGAGAATTGACCCATGTTTCAATCATCCCCTGTGGTTTCAGCGGGGGCTTTGGAGTGATCGACATGGCGTTACTGAGCGTAATCCGACGCTGGCATTTTCG
>NZ_JBFRDU010000066.1:0-14484 GCF_052113965.1 Rhizobium sp. RAF56 | reverse complement strand
GCGGCCACGACCGGATGGACCGACGGCGATCTCGAAGAACAATACCGCTCCGCCAGCTGGCGGGTGCTGCTAAGCGAATCGGAATACAACGACGTCGTTGCATTCATCCGCAAGCAGCAGGCGGTGTCGAAGACCTGGGAGGCGACGGTCAACAACTGCAATAACTGGACCGGCGAGATCGCCCGCCACATGGGCTACAAGACACCCGGCATCTGGTTGCGGCCGCAGCAGTTCATCACACAGCTTCGAGAGATGAATACCGGTTGAGCGCATCGCCATCTTGCCTAAGCCGGCTCCACCGGCATAAACTTGCGCTCTGTTTACCGGTGAAGTCGAGGGGTGATGGCGGCCGTCTCTCCGACAGGAATTGCCACATCAAATGCCCCCAGAAAGAACTTGGTGACATTTGGTGAGCCTATCGCTAGCGCTTCTCGGCAAGATCATATGGGTGCTGGGCGTGGTTGCCTGGTACTTCATCCGGCGTCCCTTCGCGCGCCGCGCCAAGCGGCTGCGCGTCGTCAGCGACCAGCGTTCCATGAGGGACAGATTTGGCCTCGCCGCCGCGATCATCGGCCTTGCAATCATCCCCGGAATTTATGTCTTCACGGGCTTCCCGCTGAGTGCCGACTATCTCTTGAGCCCGCTTTCAGTCGTGATCGGCGCCGCCCTTTACGTCGCCGCGATGTGGATTTTTCGCCGGACCCACAAGGAGCTTGGCAAGAACTGGTCGATCTCGCTTGAGATTCGTGAGAAGCATGAGCTGATTTCCGCCGGCCCCTACGCTCTCATTCGCCATCCCATGTATACCTCGTTCCTTTTAATGGCGCTCGGACAGGCCTTTCTGCTGGCGAACTGGTTCGTGGGCCTGGCCGGTTTGGTCGGTTTTGCCATCCTCTTTTTCCTGAGGGTGGACAAGGAAGAGCAGATGATGCTCGAATTCTTCGGTCCGCAATACCGCGACTACATGAACAGAACCAAGCGTATCATCCCCTATCTCTACTAAGGTGACATCATGCGTGGCCGACCCATAAAGCTTTCGGCGGCAAGGCGTCTTGTCGGGGATCTTATGCGATTTTCGATCGGTGTGCCCCGGGTGACGGTGCAGCGGCAGATGAACCTTGGCGCACTCCTTGAAGCCCGAAAGATGCAGACAGCCAGGCCGTCCTGGACGGTACTTTTTCTGAAAGGCTACGCGCTTCTGGCGCAGGAAGTGCCGGAGTTTCGGCGCGCCTATGTGAAGCTTCCGAGGCCACAGCTCTACGAATATCCGGAAAGCGTTGCCTCCGTCGCCCATGAGCGTGAATACCAAGGCGAGCGCGTGGTGCTTTTGAGCCCCATCAAGCGCCCCGAGCAGAAGTCGATCACGGAACTCGATGCCCTGATGCAGGAGGCGCGATCGAGGCCGGTGATGGAGATCAAGCAATTCCGCCGCTCACTGAAATTCGCGCGGTTGCCGGCGCCGCTCCGGTGGCTGGCGATGTGGTTCGGGCTCAATCTCGGACGCCAGCGGCCGCGCTTTTTCGGCACGTTCCAGCTGTCGGTCTATTCGGGGCTTGGGGCAGAATCCCTTAACCCGCTGACGCCGCTGACGACTCTTCTGAACTATGGCCCGATCAGCGAAACGGGCACGGTGACGGTACGCATTCTATACGACCATAGGGTCATGGACGGCGCGAACGTGGCCCGCGCGCTCGAGCGGTTCGAAAAGATACTGAATAGCGAGATTGCAGCCGAGGTCAGAGCCCTCCCACAGGGGACCGCCGCCTCCGATGCCGCAACCATGGGCGCGGCATCATGAGCTTGGAAAAGGAGCTGCGGCCGGCGGTCGTTGTCGTCGGCGCGTCGCGGGGCATCGGCCGCTCGCTTGCGAAGGTCGCTGCCGGGGAGGGTGCTGCGGTCGTTCTCCTGGCGCGCTCCGCCGATGGCCTGGCGGCGGCGGTAGCCGAGGTCAACGCGGCCGGCGGCGAGGGGATAAGCTTCGTACTGGACCTTTCCGCGAGTGACGCAGGCGTGCGGCTTGCCGCGTTCCTCTCTGACAATGGCATGTTCTGCGACGTACTCGTCAACAGTGCCGGTTACGGCTTGCGCGGTGCGGCAACCCTGCTGCCGATCGACGATCAGCTCGGCATCGTCGATCTCAATATACGCGCGCTCACGGATTTGACGTTGCGCTTTCTGCCCGGCATGGCGGGGAGGGGACGCGGCGGCGTCATAAACCTCGGCTCCATTGCCGGCTTCCTGCCGGGACCGAACATGGCGCTCTACTATGCCAGCAAGGGGTTCGTCCGGTCCTTCTCGGAATCGCTGCATCAGGAGCTGCGCAGCACCGGCGTAACCGTTACCTGCGTCGCACCGGGACCGGTCGCGACGGAGTTCCTGGAGCGATCCGGCGCGGGCAGCGCAACGCTCTTCAAGATCTTGCCGAAGCTCAGTGCGGATCGTGTCGCGGAACAGGCCTGGCGCGGCTTCAAATCCGGGCGCCGCCTTGTAATCCCTGGGATCTCGGCAAAAATTACCGCCGTCATCGCAACGCTGCTGCCGACAGCCGTTCTGCTGCCGCTCGTCGGCCGGCTTCAACGACGCAGCGGCGATCTCTGCCCCTGCGGCTCCGGCGAAACCTTCAAGAAGTGCCACGGCTCCGGCCACCCGCGCGAGCGCAGCGATGCGCACGCGTAAAGTTGCCCGAGCACTGTGCTGCAAGGGGTGGGCCTTAGCTCTGCGTTGATTTGAAAAGGGAAACAGTTTGGACTTGCTGTGGCAACCACGATGTCATGTGAGCATGCCAAGCCTGACGATCAGCTCTCGATCCGGCCTATCGCACGCGGTCCGGTTGGGTCGAGGTGGAATACCACCCGCTTTTGCTTGCCTCAGCGCCAGCCAAACGCGCAAATTCAGTGCGACAACAGCGGTATTATTTGTTCTTGAGGAGCCACATTTTTCCCGCCATCGTGATCTGGTAGGAATCTGGCTCTATCTGATCTCCCGGATGGCGCCTTTCAACGAAGCCCAGTTCCTTCAGCTCATCCAGGGTGGTCGTCGTTAGGAACTTCACCTTCTGCGGCCGTTCTTGAAACCTGTCGGTTCTTGCGTATGTCACCGTCGCGTTCAGATGCGTCCATTTCTTCGATGCTTGAGGAAATAGATGCCCCTCCTTGGCGAGTTTCAATCCTCGGATCTGGGTCGGTGTAAGCGTAGTCATGATCTGTCCTTGATGTCTGGTGGGATGAGCAAGACGAAGTCGATAAGCTTCTGCTCTTTCAGCTAAGCTTTCGATATCAGCCGTGTGCCCGAAAATACTGAAAAGGGGACGGCGACCTAGCCTTAGTACCTAATATTATTGCGAAACCTTCGCCTCGCTTTCGCAAACGAGGGTATCAACCGAGCCGCGCCGCCGTTCGGAGCGCACTAGAGAAATACGTCCCCAGTGACCCGCTCGGCGGAACACACCAACTCGATCGGTCGGCGCTGCCTCAGCCTTGGCGCGCCTTGCGGTTGGCATAACGCCGATCGCGTTCGGCCTTTCGGGCTGCTTCTTCTGCCGCGCGTACTTCAGCCTCTGCCTTTGCAGCTGCTTCCGCCGCCGCACTGTGTTCGGCCGCCGCCTTGAGAACCTGTTCCTGCGCTTCGAGTTTCAGACGGTCGCGCTCGGCACGCCGTTCTTCGCGCGCGGCCGCGACAGCCTGACGCTCTGCTTGCCTGGCGGCGAGATCCGGCGCGGCTGCCTTGATCGCCGACTGATACTTTTCGAGGAGGGCTTTCTTGGCGTCGGCCGTCGCCTTGCGGCGATCGGACAGGCCGTTGTCTCTGCTATGCTTCAACTTTGTAGATCCGTATTTGATGTGCGCCTATCAGCGCCGACGGTGGACGACGGCACTGCTATCGTACTTCTGAGTTCGTCATCCCACAACAGCGATTGGTGGTATTCAGCGTTATGGGGTGCGCTTTGGTGTCGCGATGGGAGGCGCGGCGCTATCGCCGCCTTCTCGTGCCATGCGAAGCTCGCGCAAGCGCATCGTTTTTTCATCGCGTGCCCGCACGGCGGCATCCTCTTCGGAAATGACCCGATCGCGCGCCAAAGACTGCGATTGCGTCTTGCTGAACGCAGACTCGGCCTGCTGGCGGGATTTGCTCCATCTCTCGGTCAAACACTATCCTAACGTTGAAAGGCCAGGCGGGATCGCGATCCAGCTAAAAGGCCAGACGAGACGCCTGACCTTTTTTACCACTTGTGCTCTCGGCGGTGCCAGTACATCCGTGGTCACCGGAGAGCTCAAGCGTGGATTTAAGCGGCCTGCAGCTGGCAAGCGGACATTTTGCCCGACTTGTTGTCGCGTTCCATCTCGTAGCCAAGCTTCTGGCCTTCGACGATTTCCCGCATGCCAGCGCGCTCGACAGCCGAGATGTGAACGAACACATCGGCGCCGCCGTTGTCAGGCTGAATGAAGCCGAAGCCCTTGGTGGAATTGAACCATTTAACTGTGCCAGTGGTCATAACGAACCCTTTCATAGCAATATTGAAGAACCGGCGCACGAATGCGCGACCGGCGGTGCTCTCGATTTTTGAAGGGGAAGTTCGTTCAGGGCGCGATGCTACGCGCTTAACAAAGCAGACGACCAAATATCGACGCCCGATGTATAGGGGAGTATCGCCCTCCGGTCAACTTTTAGTTTTCGTAGCGCATCCCATTCGCTAAAAAGTCGTGAGTCTTGCGGGGGCAATGGGTGTCGAAGAAGGCCGCGCGGACGAGAGTTCCAATCAACCGCTGCTTCCGGGAAACAGCCTGCTCACAGCAGTGGCACGTCGGTCGCGGGCGGTAAAGCCAACGTCCCGATGTTTCGGGCGCGCATAGCGCCATTCCTCTCACCATTGTTTGATCGCGTTTGATTGGCCGCGTTAGCACATGGCCGGTAGGATTCCGCCGTCCAATCTATGTCGACTTAAACGCCCCACCAACCATACCCTTCCGCCGCGATTTGATCAGCCGCCTACCGACCGGTAGGTCTCAGGGAGATACATCATGGACCGCAGCCATATTCGGAAATCCGTCCTCTTGTTCGCGACCGGTGCCGTGGTCGGGCTGGCGGCGTTTCATGATGCCAGTGCGGCGGACAGAATTCGCGTTCACGGCACCGTCGAAAGTCTCGATGGCGAGACGCTGAAGATCAAGAACACGGACGGCAAGGACGTTACGGTTACGATGAAGTCCGGCATGAACGTGCTGGGCGTCAAGAGCGCCTCGGCTGCCGACATAAAGCCTGGCGACTTCGTCGGCATCGGCTCGCAGCCGACCTCAAGCGGTGTGAACGGCGCGGTCCAGGTCGTCATCTTCCCGGCCTCGATGAAGGGCACGGGCGAGGGTGACCGGCCTTGGGATGTGAAGCCGAACGGCTCGATGACAAACGCGACGGTCGCAAACGCCGTCAAGGACGTGAACGGTCCAATGTTGACCTTGGCCTACAAGGGCGGTCAGCGGAAGATCAGCATTCCGGACGGCACGAAAGTCGTGGCACTCACCCCGGCCACAAGGGACGACCTGAAGTCGGGCGCGGGCGTGTCCGTGCAAGGCGTCAGCAGCGGGGAAAACATGGTCGCCGCCGACCGCCTTTCCGTCGGCCTCGATGGTGTAACGCCGCCGTGATATTTTGCGCCGACCCGCGCATATAGCTGCATGCGCAGCGGCAGCAATCCGGCTATGCCGGCGTTCGCACCGCTAACCCCTCCGAATAGGCGCGGCGCACCATCATTTTTGCGGCTGCCAGGCGAAGTGGTCTCCGTCCGCTACGATGTGCCCGACCCCCGGAAACGGGAAATGCGGCGCGAAAATCAACTCTTGATCTTTGGCCAGTTGCGTCAACATCTGGCGCCGGCTGGTCTCCGCTTCCTTCTGGTCGTTGTCGAAGCCAACTGGCCAGTCCGGTTTGGCCAGCGAGACGATCGAACTATGGGCCGTATCGCCAAAGTCCAGCAGTCGTTTGCTCCCGGATACGATCTGGTAGCCGACATGCCCGGGCGTGTGCCCCTTGATGGCGACCGACGTGATCCCGGGAGCCACGCCGTCGCCCGGCTTGAAGACCTTTACACTTGGAGAAACGGCCTTGACCAAGGCCGCCATGTTCGGTTGGGTTTGAAGCCATTTCCAATCTGGAGCCGAAATCCTGATCGTGGCCTTCGGAAACGCAGGTGAACCGTCGGCCGTCACCAGGCCGCCGATGTGGTCTCCGTGCACATGCGTGATCAGAACGACCGAAATATCCTCAGGTTGCAATCCGGCCTTGGCAAGGCTCGCGATCAGAACACCATGTGCTGCCGGCCCGAGCCCGGTGTCGATCAAGATGTTGCGGCCGCCGGACTGGACCAGCAGGGCGTCGACGCCGAGGGTAACGTGATCGGTCGGCTCGCCGGCGGCTTTAAGGACATCGGTTACCGCATCGGGTCCAGCGCCGACACCAAACAGCTTACCATCATTGGCGGCAACGAACTGTGCATCGCGTAGAGCAGTGACACGGACCTTGCCGACCTCGAATGACTGCGCCCCCGGATCCGTAGGAATGGGGCCGGTGCTTGCCGCGAACGCACTTCCGGCAATCAAGGCAGCTAGAAGCGCTGATATTGATATCGTCTTCATGATTTCCCTCCATCCGATCTAGGCAAGACGTTAAGACGACGTAGCGAGCAAGACCAGCAAGGCGGCATTCACTTTCCCGTGGGAAGTCGATCGCGAAAGACACCCATACCAGGCTCGTCAAACGCCGTTTGCAGATCAATCGAGGTCACGGGATGTGGCCTCGCGGATTTCGCCGTCTAAGAGAGGAGATGCGTGTTCAAGCGAAGGCCGAAGACCGGGTTCACAGGGTATCCCGAGGCAGGTATATCGTGTACTTGGAATATATTGATCGACGGATAAAGGTGCGACGGTGTCGTCAATCTTCAGTCCGAAACGTTGAGTTCAGTTGCAGCTTTTTCTTCCCTACCTTCTTCGCACTATCTAGCCTGCAAGAGATTGGATGATAGCTTCGAGCTTAGTCAAACCGTTGACGTTCGATACGAGCAACCTGCCACGGGAGCAGCAATTCGAGGCATGGCGTGCGTATAACGCATCGCTGATTGATGTTTCCCTGAGCCGTGAAACACGTGGATCCTTTTCGTTCGAACAGAAGGTTTGGGATTTCGGAAAGCTCGCCTTCTCGACCTCTCGACTGCCAGGCCCTTCCACCCCGCGTAGCTGGGAGCACATCCGCAAGGATCCGATTGATCACTGGTGCCTTGTTCTGCCGGAGAATGCCGCACATTTGGCAAAGGCGAACAAAGAAGCTCCGCAGGTGTATTTCCGAAACCTGGGCCGGCCATATGCCGGCTCAGCCGCCGATTCCAGCGTTGCGACGTTGTTCATTCCTCGCGATATGCTGCGTCCGATCGCTGGCGCTTTAGATGCGCATGATGGCACTCTGGGGCAGGATGGCCTCGGAGCTCTCTTCGCTGACTTCCTCATTTCGCTCGAACGCCGGTTGCCGACCATAACATCAGATGAAATGCCACGGCTGGCCGAGGCCGTATGCGCGATGATCACCGCCTGCATCGCGCCATCAAAGGACAATCTGGCTGACGCTCGCTCGCCAATTGCAGACACGTTGCTCGAGCGCGCTCGCCAGCGAATCCAGCAGAACCTCTACTCGCCACGCCTCACTCCGACATCGCTCTCAGGCGAGCTCGGGATATCGCGGACCACGCTCTATTCCCTGTTCGAGCCGTTGCAGGGTGTGTCGCGCTATATTCAGCGGCAACGCCTGATCGCCGCACATAAAATGCTCTCTGATCCGGACAACCGTATTTCCATGCAACAGCTTTCCGATCTGCTGTGCTTTGCCGATACGGGCGGCTTCAGCCGGGCCTTTCGCCAGACGATGGGATGCTCGCCTCGCGAGGTGCGGGCAGCCGGGATCCGAAAGGAATTTCTACCAGTGCCGCCGGCGCCGGTGTCAGCCTTGGAGCGCCTGACGGATATCGGCGACGTCTTGCGCCGACTGCAGGCTTGAGCCAGTGAAAATCGGAGCCCCAAACAGAGCATGCGTCTCAAGGCCGCAATCTCGGATTTTTGCGAGCGATGGGCTTGCCACCATGTCAACATTCCCTAGCAACGACGAAGGATGATCCAATCATGTCGAAAAAACGTGGAGAAGGGCTCGACCGCCGCGACTTCATCATTGCATCTATTGCCACGGTCGGCGGGTCGGCGGCCCTCGCAGTGAGCGCCGGTGCTGCCAAGGCCGAGGACACTGCCGGGGCCGCTTCTGACGAGACGTCGCAGAGGACAGTCTATGTCGGCGACGTGATCGACGGAAAGAAGGTCGTCAGCGCGCTTGACGTCAATGACCTGGAGCCTGGCCGGAAGCACCTCCTATATTTTCAGGGCGTTGAGATGGCGACCGGACAGCATTGGTATGTGTCCGTGATCGTCGCCAAGGGAGCAAAGCCGGGCAAACGCGCCGTCCTTGTCAGCGGTGTGCATGGCGACGAAATGAGTTCCGTGCATACGGTCCACACCGTGATGACCCAACTCGATCCGACGCAGATGGCGGGCACCGTTATGGCTGTCACCGACGTCTCCCGCCCCGCCATCGAAGGCATGCAGCGTAGATGGCCCAATTCGGGCAGGGGCATGGATCTGATCGACATGAACCGGGAGTGGCCCGGAAACGAGAACGGCGCAACCGCGCCCAGCCGACACGCCGGGCTGCTGTTCAACCGGCTTCTCCGCCCGAACGCCGACTTCGCGATCGACTTCCACACCGGGACGACAGGGTTCGAAGTCACCGCATTCAATATCGGCGGAATGGACGTGCCCGAGATCAAGGCAATGGTCGAGCTTTATCCCGTCCGCCAGATCTTCGACAATCATGTATATCCCGGCGTCCTGCACAACGCGTTTATCGACGCGGGAATTCCGGCGTTTACGCCGGAGATCGGCGCCGCCCGCGTCCTCGACCTCGAGATGGTCTCCCTGTTCATGGAAGGCACGATGAACGTCCTCAAGCATCATGGCATCGTTGCCGGGCCCATGGGACGTACGGGCAAGGACGTGAAAGTCTTTGTGGGCAACAGTGCCTTCCCGATTCTTGCCACCGCGGGCGGGCTCGTTGAGCATCTGGTCAAGCTGAACGACAAGGTCGAAGCCGGACAGAAAGTGGCCATCCAGCGCAACAGCTTCGGCGAGGTTGTTGCGGAATACACAAGTGGCGTGGCTGGAGAAATAACGGGCCAGCGCAGCGATGCCATGTCCGAACCCGGCAACCCCCTGGTCTTTATCCTCTTCAACAATGCAACGCCCGAGGCCGCTCAGACTTATCCCGAATAATTGCTAGCGCAGTTCCAGGAAAAGTGTGAAACGGGTTTCCGTCCGGAATTGCGTAAAAACAAATAGATAGAACGTTTCCGTGTTTCGAAGAAAAAGGGAAGGGGTCTAGGGTGTAATCAGCTTTAGCGACGAGAAGTAGGTTTGATATCGGCCGACATGCCGCGTCAACAGGGGAAGCTGCGCGACCGCTGCATGAGATCCTATGAAGAAATCGGGTAGCACCCCTGTTCTCATTCCCCCAGCCTTGCGGTAACGCGCAAAGACTTTTCCGGCAAGGAACAGCGCGGCTCTTGGTATCGGGATAATCTCCAGTCCGGCCGCCTCGATGAAGGCGTCCAGATCCTCGATGCGCTCGTAGCGCACGGAGAGTTCGGCATAGACCACATCATTGATGACAAGTGGGCCATGCAGGCTGGCGGCCTCGAGCTGCGCTTCGGACCAATCCGCCCAGTTCGGATCATCCGTCACAAGGTCCAAAAGGACATTTGTGTCGACAAGTATCACGGTTCGCCGCGCGTAAGAGCCAGGATGGCGTCGGTATCGAGACCTTTGCCCGCATGGCCCCGCAACTGCGCAAAAAGACTAACGTGATTTTGGTCATCAGCGCGTACCAATACGACGCTACCATCGGGAGCACGCGTGAAGTCGACCTTGCTGCCAGGCCCGATGCCCAGCAGGTCACGGACGGCCTTGGGGACGGTGACTTGCCCCTTCGATGTCAACGTCGATGCCATGGAACGCCTCGTAATACCTCTTTTAACGAAGGTATTACCTCGTGCGCAAAATTACAATGTTGTCCTTTGCCATTTTGCAATGCGCCGTGGTCGAAAGCAGTGATGCGCGCCCTACATTTCGGCCGAAGTGGCGATCAAGGCAGCACGAGGTTGAGGGGAAAACCTATGACGTCTCCCGATCCATTCGCATGGCAAGGTCTCTTCTCCATTCCGCCATGGGGTTCAACGTTCCACAGTCCGTATGCGGGGCAGTATGGCAGGCGATTAGACACCGCTTTCCTAAAGGCGGCATCGCTGATCCCGATCAACAGCTTAGGAACAGACGACGGCACGACAGTCACGCTCAACGTCGCGAACTCCACGGTCTCGGGCTATGACTTCCGCAACCGGCGCATAGTGATGGCGGCAAACAACATCACCATTACCAGTTGCCTGTTCGACGAGCAGAAGAAGGGTGTCGGCAACCCTTTTTCGCTATTCAAGCCTGACGGCATCTCGGGTCTTCTGGTGGATCACTGCACCTTCGCAGGAAACAAGGACGCCACCGACTTTCGCAATGTCTTCATCGACAGCCGAGCGGGGTCGATTACCGTCCAGTATTGCGAGGCCTATTGCCAGAATGAAGATTTCCTCCAATTCCAGGAGGGGTCGGCCTACCGCAACTACATCCATGAATACGGATATGGCACCAACAATCACGCCGACGCGATCCAGGTCTACAAGCAGACCGGGCCAATCACCATTGCCGAAAATTACATCGATTGCCGCAAACCGGCCGATGCCACCTCGGTTAACTGCACATCGGGAATACGGCTGATAGGCGAGCAATCCAACCTCAGCGCCATCCAGGTGCTGAATAACGTCATCTGGGGCAACCCGAGTTGGTATTGCCTTGGTCTATGCGGGACGGACCCGTATGGAGCGATAAACTGCCTTCTGCAAGGAAACTGGCTGCAGAACACAGACGACGGCAGCGCCGTTTACCCGATCACGACGACCGGTGTTCGCACCAATACGACCTACATCAACAATGCCAATCTGAGCACGGGAGATGGCATAGTCGGAACCGAGGACGTTCCTTCGATTACGTCCGTTCCTACGATCTCTTGGACAAAGGATGGATCACCTGGCTCTGTCTACACGGTTACTCCAGGTTCCTACGTCAACTGCGGCGCGCCATCCTACCAGTGGTATCGCGTCAGCAAGGACGGCGTCACGCAGACGGCCATTCTTGGCGCCACGGGCATATCCTACGTTTCCACCTCTGCCGATGTCGGGTTTAAAATTCGTGTCGTCGAGGATTCGCTGGTTTACCAGCAATCCGCCACCACCATTGGATGGGTTCTCGCGGCACCTCAGGTGCTTTGGAACGTCAACAACACCGCGGGCACGACCAACAACGCATCCGGCATCGTGACCTATGGCAATAACAGCACCACCGTCGATGGATACGGCGCGATCCAGGCAACGCTCACCGGTGCGGCCAACGGAACGTATCTCCAGAAGACCAATCTTGCGACGGATGTCCCCGCCAATCTCGACGTACTGGCCTACTGCGTCATTCTCGACACCGACCCCGAATATCAGACCATCACCGGCATCGATTTCCGCCCCGGTGTCGGATCGACCTACTATACGGGCGCATCGCGCGCGACGACGGTTCACAGCACGGTTGGCAAATACTGGCATGCAACGAGCGTGCAGAATATTGCTACATTCAAAGACTTGGGATCGTCAGCCATCCACGGCCGCCTTTTCCTGACGTCATCCAGTGGCACTGGCGCTCCATACTGCGCCCAGCCAAGGCTTGCCGCTGTGGTCGCCAAGGCAGGCGGCATTCCGACGGCGGTCCTTACCTTCGATGACGGACGTTTCTCCATCCATGACTGGGTGTTGCCGGCGCTCTCGTCACGCGGATTGGTCGCCAATTTCTTCGCGCCCGTGTCGAATCTCGATGGCGTCAGCTTCATGTCCCTGGCTCAGGTCAAGGACCTCTTCAATGCGGGTTGGGGCATCGGTATCGACGGCATGCCGGATGATAGCCGATGCATCGATGCGCTGGACATGGTGACCGTCATGGCAGGTATCGACACCTCTTGGGGCGTCCTTGCCGCGAATGGAATGGATTCCCCGGAGAAGTTCCATGGCTGCTGGCCGAACGGGGCGTTGCGAAATGCCGGAACGCCAGTGCAATTGACGGGCGTTACTTTCAACGGGACGACTACCGTCACCTGTGCGTCTACCGCGGGCGTTGGCAATGGCATCAACTGGAAGTGCGCCGCCTATGGAATGCCGCGCGGCACCTACATCGTGTCGGTGACCAACAGCACGACCCTTGTTCTCAGCAACGCCGTGACCTCCACAGCGACGGTCATGAGCGCCACGAACGCAGGCAACGCCTTCTATGACAACAAGCTTCCGTCTGCATTCCGCTCCAAGGGCATGCGCTCCATGCGCCAGACCAACGGCGGCGACATGCCCACCCGCTTCGGACTTGGCGAACGTGACATGCAGGTGCTCGGAAACTCGATGTCGAACAGCGGTGGCGACAATACCGCGGCCCTGATGAACGCCCGCGTCGAGACGGCAAAAAAGAACAAGACGACGACGGTCTCCTACGCACATAACGCGGTGGACACGATTGTTTCCGGTCTGGATACCCTGAAGACCGAACTCTCCGCCCACTACGACTACCTTGCCGGCGAGGTTCAAGCGCAGCGCATCCAGGTTCTGACAATGGGCCAATTATTCGCCCGCGACGGTTTCAACGCGATCCCGTGATCGAGAGGGGAGACTGTCGCATCTCTAACTGGCCCAACTGTCGCATTACTAAATAGAATGTACCTCGTGAGTTCATGGCGAAGCGCGACTTGCGAACCACGAGAGACTAACCGGAGCGCCTGGTCTGGGCGAGAAGTTTCTGGCGGAAGACTTCGGCTGGCGTTTTGTAGCCAAGGCATTTACGCGGTGTCGCGTTCAGGCGATTGCAGATATCGACTAAGTCGCGTTCGCTGACAGACAATGGATTGACCTCTCTCGAAAGCCATTTCCTGGCTCGTCCGTTGGTGTTTTCGACGGTACCCTTCTGCCAAGGCGATTGCGGGTCACAGAACCACGTTTGCGTGCCGATGCTTGCTTGCAGGTATGGCCAGTCGGTGAACTCGGTGCCACGATCAAACGTGATCGAACGGCGGGCGAGGTGGGGCAATGACTGGAGTATCTGGATCAGCCCATCCATCACCGGCCTCGATTGCCGATCGTTGTTGCGCAGGAAGACGGCAAAGCGACTGACGCGTTCGACCAGCGACGTGACGTTGGCCTTGCCGAACTTCTGGCGAAACTGGATCAGATCGCATTCCCAGTGCCCGAACTGTTTGCGTTCGGCAACGACGTCCGGGCGGTGGAGGATATTGACATCGGGGGTGAACCGCCGTCCATGACGGCGCCTGGCATGCCGTAGCCGGCGCCTGGCGCGGCGTTCCGGCAGATGCTGCCACAGCTTGATCGCATGGCCGTCCGGCGAGTAGGCAAACTTGTAGATCGTTTCATGGCTGACAGAGATCGGATGCCGCTCCAGACGTAGCCTGCCGGCGATCTGTTGCGGCGACCAGCCATGCCTGATGCGCTCGATCACGGCTTGGCGCAGATGCGAGAACCGGGCAAGTTTGCGTAGCTTGGCACGACGCTCGCGTGCGATCTCGTTGGCGGTCACACAGAAGTACCCGCTCAGTTCCGGATATTGCCGATCTTCGAACACATTGCGTCGGATCTCGCGGAAAATCGTCGAACGATGGCGGCCAAGCTTCTCGGCGATGATATCAACGCTGACGCCGGCTGTCCGCCAGCGCGCGATCTTGCGGCGTTCGTCCATGTCGATCTGGGAGTAGGTGCGTTTCATGTCACGTTCCTTGCAAGCGATAAACCGTTGCTATCTATTGCAAGTCGCACTTCATCCTTGAACCCACCGGCTACAACCATATGTCAAAGCTGATTAGAGATGCGGCGTCGCCAGCGAGTTAGAGATGCGACAGTCAGTGTCTCCGCTGGCGTTGACGGTCAGCCCCCGATCCGACCGGCTGGGCCGGGTTGAAAGGGCGGAGCGGGGGCGGGTGGGATCCTCCCCCTTCGGCTTTAGCTTTCTCACTGGCAATTGTTCTCTCGCCGCTCGATACTCGCTTACACCTGCATGGCGCAGGCTAGGGATCAACGCCGCACGATGCTTCCGGAAATCAACCTGCAAGGTGACGCCGACGTCGCCGCGCTGTCACCACTTCTGCGCGGCATGCTTCTTTCGGTTGCCTATGCTGACGGTGAGGGTGGCATAGGATTGACGGCGACCGGCGCCATGAATCGAAAGTTCGTGCATTGGGCTGCTGTGCACTTCCTCTGGCCAGGCT
>NZ_JBFRDU010000065.1:0-14568 GCF_052113965.1 Rhizobium sp. RAF56 | reverse complement strand
GTCTATCGCTTCGGCCCAAGCCGGGAGCCGGCGAGGTTTCGTTGGATGACATGGGGTGCCGCTCTCGTCACGGTCTCATGGTTTGCAATGTCGCTTGGCTTCTCTTTTTACCTAAATCATTTCGCCAACTACAGCGCGACCTACGGCACGCTCGGGGCGCTGATTGGCTTCCTGATGTGGATATGGCTTTCGATTGTCATCCTGATCGTCGGTGGAGAGCTTAACGCGGAACTCGAACATCAGACAGCCAAGGACACCACGACCGGGCCGCCTTTACCGATGGGGTCGCGGGGCGCCTATGTCGCAGATACCCTGGGGCAGACGGCAGACGAGCTTCCTTAGAGAAAACTGCTGTTCCTCGAACGACGATCCGTTATCTCAAAACAGCAGCAGTTTCTTCAGAACAGAGAAAACCTCCTTGAACGGCAGTTGCGTCGCGCCGACGATCCCGAACGGGATGAGCGCGGCCACCGAGACAGGGATGAAAGCCTTGCGGCTAAGCAACATGGCCGACTGTTTGCGGACGATGTCGAACTGTTTGGTGGGATCGGCGATTTCGCCGGTCCCAGCGGACTCCTGCTCCGAGTTCGCAACGACGTTTCTCCCGATGAGCGTCCGTTCCGACGACCGGTGGTATCGCGTTGCCTGCGCGCCGAGCATCATGAGACTCATGGCTTTCAGCTTTGCAAGCGGGCCGGAAAAGGCCGAGAGCGGGTAGGCGAAGAGGGCAAGCACGATCGCGAGCCACCCACCGACGATCATGGTGAAAGTCGTGGCGGTAAGGCTGTCGTGGATCAGATGCTTGGCAATCGCCGCGGCAATCGCCGAACTGGTTCCGAGCACGAAGAGAATGTAGGCGCTCGGATAATCCGCGAGAAAGGATAGCCCGGCCTTGCCGTCGGGATGCGTGGCAACGAGGCGTAGTTCGAGCCGCGCGAAATGGCGCAACAACCAGGCCCACACGAAATGCCGCCAAAGGCCCCTGAGGAACAGGAAGGTGAAAAGAGGCATACTGATGCAGATCGACCACCACCCCGCCGCCGTAAGCGCGTTACCCTCAGGACTGACGTCGGCCGCCCAGGACGATGCCTGCAAGGTTTCAAGATTAATGTAGGATGCAAGCGACACCGCCGCGGCAAGCACGAGACAAACAAGTTCAGCCCCGCGTGAGTCCCGCCGCTTGAGCGCCAGGTTCACGGCGTCGGCGGCAGCGGCGACCGAAGTCGGCGCGATGATCGGCGCACGGAGAAACTGGGTGAGCTTGGTACGCAAGCCCCGCTCCACCTGCGGTTCGGCCAGAACGAAGGCCGCGATCGCCACGAAAAATTTCGCCCAGGGACCTGGATCTCTCAGGTAGCTTCCCGGGCTCAGCGATAGGCTGTCCGGCAAGCCCAGCAGCAATGGCACACCCCAGGCAGCCGCCACGAAGATCAAGGTCCGCCTTCCGGCTCTGAGCGCATGATCGTGCAGCAGCTTCAGTTGTTTCTGAAGCTCGTAGAAGGGGCCGCCGTGCGCCGCGAGGAATTTCGCGAATGTTTCCTCCGGCAACGAGGCATCAATCCCCGTCGACGGAGGTTCTGAACCTTGGCTTTCAGCATCCATCCGGTCACTCCTCCCGATGTTCCGGTTGCCGCTTGCGGCGAACTCCTCAGATGCTTTGCGAACTTAGCCCCGGCATTTGCGAGATTGCGGCCTTTTCAGAAAATCACCATTGCTATTGGGTGCCGGGAGGTTGTGCATCGGTGATGTCATAGGTCCAGACCCGGAAAGACTTCAACACATGCGGACCGAAGGAAACGATGAGCGGGACGTCCGCCGCGTCCCGTCCACGGGCAACCACGATGCGGCCGATGCGCGGCACGTTGTTGCGCGGATCGAACGTCATCCAACGGCCGCCGAGGAAGACTTCGATCCAAGCGCTGAAATCCATGGGGTCGAGGATCGGCACGCCGATATCGCCCAAGTGACCGTTGATATAGCGGGCCGGAATGTTCATGCAGCGACAGAAGGCGATGGCCAGATGGGCGTAGTCGCGGCAGACGCCGATGCGCTCCTCATAGGCTTCCAGGGCCGTTCGCGTCGAGCGGGCATCCTCATAGCCGAATGTGATGTGGTCGTGAACGAAATCGCATATCGCCTGGACCCTGCTCCATCCCGGTGTGAGGTTACCAAACGTGTCCCATGCGATCTGGCTCAATCGATCCGTCTCGCAATAGCGGCTTCCCATCAGGTAGAGGAGGCAATCGTCGGGCAACTCACCAACCGGTGTCTCCTGCGCATCCCAAAAGGCGTGATCATGAGCGCCGCTGTCTTCGAGTGTACCGTCACCCCAAATCTGCAAGTCACCCATCGGCGCGATGAAGCGGCGGCAGACATTGCCGAAGAGGTCGACGTAGGTCGTGGTTGCTGTCTCGGGGCTCGTCACGGCGACATCGGGCGATCGCACATCTGCCGACCGCTCGGGACGCGGTGTCAGCATGGTCAGCATCGGCGTCGGTTGAAGGCAAGTCACGGTAATGTCGTAGCCGTAGCGGATGAGCATAAGGTCATTTCCTCGACGCTCGCTATGGCGGATTGAACGAGGCGCCGCCGTCAACCGTTCGCGGACTGTCCGCACATGCAATCATGACACTAAAACACGGTCGTCGGAACGACAAATGCCAAATCGCTACAAGCGGAGTGCCGGTTGCCGATCCATGCGAACGAATCGACCCGCAGGGGCTGGCAGCGACGAGCAAGAGGCTCGATCTTTTGCTTGAGCCTTCTAGGCATTATCGGGCAGTCGCGCGGGTTGAAAATCGGAGGACCATGCAAGGGATGCACATCCGTCGCTACTGACGGTATATATTCCTGTGCTCGCCAGGAATCACCTGCTATGGCATTGATATCGGCGTCGCTTGCAACGCAACTCTCATCGGTGATTGGATGACCATATTTTCCGTCCGGCATGTCACCTCCTACCAGTATAAGACGCCGGTGAAGTTCGGCGAACACAGACTGCTGTTCAGGCCAAGGGACAGTTTCGATCAGACGCTGTTGAGTTCTCACCTGCAGGTCGATCCGACGCCGGAATACGTCAGGTGGATTCATGACGTGTTCGGCAATTGCGTCGCCCTTATAGGCTTTGCGCAGGCTTCGCGTGAACTTCGCTTCGAAACGATCATCCGACTTGAACATACGCCGCACGTCGCAATCGATTTTCAGATGGACGAGCAGGCTTTGACCTATCCTTTTGCCTACGATCAGGAAGAGGTGCTCGATCTGGAGCCCACTATGCTTCGCCACTATCCCGATCCGGGGGATGATGTCGGCAAATGGGCACGGCAGTTTGTACGGATCGGACAGCCCACCGAGACCGGACACCTCCTGATGACAATGTGCTACGCCATACACGAGAGCTTCACCTACGCTCGGCGGTTGGCATATGGAACGCAGGCTCCGGTGGAGACCCTTCAGCTTCGGCGCGGAACCTGTCGTGATTTTGCGCTGCTGATGATAGAGGCGGCGCGGTCGCTCGAGTTCGCTGCCCGCTTTGTCACCGGCTATATCTACGTTCCAGACCGCGACGGTTCGACGACGCTCGGCGGCGGATCGACCCACGCCTGGTGCGCGATCTATTTGCCGGGCGCCGGCTGGGTGGAGTTCGACCCCACCAACGGCATTGTCGGCAACCGCGACCTGATCCGCGTCGGCGTGGCCCGCGACCCGAAACAGGCAATCCCCCTGTGGGGGAGCTACGATGGCAGCGCAAGCGATACCGCCGGCATGTCCGTGCAGGTGAACGTCACGACGGAAGATCAAAGCGCCAGACGCCACGGATGAGGGAAACACCTTTGCTGGTGCTGTCAGGTGTTCGAAAATGGACAGGATTGAGCATCGGAGCCTGATTTAGGAGAGCGTCTTGGTCGCAGGTCTCCACTCCGACGCGAATTTCTACGCCGCGAAGAACGTGATAGAAAGTAAGGGCATACGGGTGTTGGGGGGAAACAATGATCGAAGATCGTCGGGATGATCTCACTCGCAGAACGCTGGCGGTACTTTTCATCGGCAGCCTGCTTATCGCCAGTTTCTGGATAATGCAGTCATTTCTCCCGGCGATCGTCTGGGCGATGACGTTGGTCATCGCCACCTGGCCGTTGATGCTATGGGTCCAACGCCATGTTGGCGGCAGCCGCGGCTTTGCCACGCTGATCATGACACTGATCCTGCTCCTCGTGCTGATCGTGCCGTTTTGGCTGGCTGTCAGTGTCATCGTTACCAACATCGATGAATTCGGCAACATGGTTCACACTCTTCTGACCATGCAAGTGCCGCAGCCACCCTCTTGGCTGGCGCAGGTGCCGTTGGTCGGCGCACGCGCAACCGAGGCGTGGGCAAAACTGGCGTCGACCCGACTGCAGGAGCTGGCCCCCAAGCTTATCCCCTACGCCGGAGCGCTCACCCAATGGTTCGCATCCGCCGCCGGCAGCTTGGGCACTATGCTTCTGCATTTCCTGCTGACCACCGCTATAGCGGCCATCATGTACTCAGGCGGCGAAAAAGCTGCTGCGACCGCGATCCGTTTCGGCGGCCGCCTTGGTGGCGAGCGGGGGGAAATGGCCATACGTCTGGCCGGGGCGGCGATCCGCAGCGTGGCTCTCGGTGTTGTCGTGACCGCGGTGGCTCAGACTGCCGTGAGCGGCCTTGGTCTTCTGGTTGTGGGCATGCCTTTCGCGGGGTTGCTGACCGCAGCCATCTTCATCCTGTGTTTGATCCAGGTCGGCCCCGGCCTGGTGCTGGTCCCGGTGGTGGTTTGGATGTATTATTCCGGCGATGCGGTGTGGGCGACCGTGATGCTGGTCTTCACCATTGTGGCCGGAACGATGGACCAGTTCATCCGCCCGGTCTTGATACGCAGGGGGGCCGACCTGCCTATTCTCCTTATCCTTGCCGGCGTCATCGGCGGTCTGATTGCCTTTGGCGTGCTTGGTATTTTCATTGGGCCTACGGTCCTTGCGATCGCCTACACCTTGCTGAATGCGTGGATGGCGGATGCGGATCACGACGTCGTGCGAAGGTAGGACATACGAGCAACGACGGCAGATCGCTTGGAGGAGACTTCAGCATGGCAAGCAAGCTTCCCGAAGACGTCTCGCCGGAAGATCCGACGTGGCTCGCCGAAGTGACTTACCGGTTCGCGTTCGACGCGGTTCACAGGCCGCTGCCGGCGGATGCAAACGCTGCCCGGTTGAGGCTCGAGGGCGGTAACCGGGCGTTCGCTGAACTGCTTGGCCGGGTTACCCCATCCAAGCCGGGAAGGCTGAGTATCGATGTCGATCCGCATGATGTCGGACTTCTCCACGGGCGCTGTGCAGCGCCCCGACAACAGCCGTTTGCGGCTGTTGTCGGCTGCGCCGATGCGCGAGTGCCGGTGGAGCTCATCTTTTCCGAAGGCCCGAACGACCTGTTCGTCGTCAGGGCTGCCGGCAACGGCATGGGCGACGACGTCATGGGCAGTCTGAGCTATGCCGTCGACCATCTAAAGGACAGCCTGCGCACCATCGTTGTGCTCGGCCACAGCCGGTGCGGTGCCGTTTCGGCGGCGGTCGATGTTCACCTCGAGCCCGCTAAATACATGAAGATCATCCCGCAGAAGGATCTGCGTCACATTGTGGACCGCACGCTGGTCGTGGTCCAGTTGGGCGCAACCTGGCTGGAACGGGTGCATGGCGCGGAGGTCATACGCCGGCCGGGGTACCGAGCCACGTTGATCGAGGTGGCGATCGTGCTGAACGCGGCCTTGACCGCGTTTGGCATGCGCCCGACCCTCAATCTCGCCGCCGGCAGCGAAATAGAGGTCGTCTACGGCGTCTATCTTCTGGATGAGCGGCTCGTATGGGCGCCAAGAGGCGAGGGCTCGGACTGGTTCGGTCTCGCGCCGGCGCCGTCAGACCCAAATGATTTCGTCAAGCTCTGTGACCTTCTGGCGTCGTGCCCTCGGGTAGAAGCATTGCTCGATATTGCCTAGGGAGTGTGGGGTTAAGTTGTCGGGAGGTAAGGTAAAATCCGATTGAATTCGGTCGGCACCTTACGGCATGATTAAAACCATGCGCTAAGTCTCATGGACGGCGTTCCCAGGCTGGCGGGCCGGGATCGTTCGGGACGAAGGCGACCGTACTATATGGCATCCGAGCGCTCGGCGGGATCCGAGAGGGGGCAGGATCAAAAATGAGCTGGAACAAGCTCTACGCGCTCAGGAGCTACCTGCGATCATCGTTGTGGATCGTACCCTTCTTCGCGCTCATTCTTCAACAGGTACTGTTTCGCACGGCGCTTGCGCTCCAGGACTGGACGACATGGGTCCCGCTCTGGCCGCTCGGCACCGAAGGTACCGTCGCTGCGATGCAAGCCATCATCAGCCTCGCGCTTTCCTTCATCGTCTTCACCTTCGGCTCCCTACTTGTCGCCATACAGATCGCAAGCGGGCAACTCACGCCCCGGATCATCGCGACCACGCTGCTGCGCGACAACGTCATCCGCTTCACGGTGGGATTGTTTATCTTCACGCTGCTCTTCGCCATCGGCGTGATAAGTCGCGTAAACACCTCGGCTCCGCCATTCATCGTGTGGTTCTCGGGCTTCCTGGGCGTGTCGTCGCTGGCTGCCTTTCTCTACTTCATCGATTATTCGGCTCGCCTGCTGCGGCCCGTCAGCATCATTCATCGCGTCGCCGAGCAGGGTTTCGACGTGCTCAATCTGGTCTACCCCGCCCCCCTGGCGCAGGCCGACGGAGCGCCCCGGCGACACCATCCGCGCGGAGGGCCTGCCCGCATCGTCTCGCACCCCGGTTCGTCGGCGATTATTCTTGCCATCGACGTGAAGGCACTGACGTCCCTTGCCAAGCGGGCGGACGGCGTCATCGAACTCGCGGCGCGCATCGGTGACTTCGTGTCGCAACGACAGCCGCTGTTTCGTCTCTATGGCGGTGCCGCGGCGATTGCCGACCACGATCTTCGCGGCGCCGTCGCGTTCGGGCGCGAACGGACGATCGAGCAGGATCCCACCTTCGCCTTCCGTGTCATCGTGGACATCGCCACCAAGGCGCTGTCGAAGGCGATAAACGATCCGACGACAGCCGTGCTGGCGATCGATCAGCTGCATCGGCTGCTGCGCAGCGTCGGCCGGCGCGAACTCGGGGACGATTACAGACACGATAACGAGGGGCGTCTGCGCTTGGTGTTTCCGACGCCGGATTGGGAAGACTTCGTCCAACTGACCTGCCGCGAGATCAGGATCTACGGCACGGAAAATCTTCAGATCGCTCGCAGGCTGCGCGCCATGATAGACAATCTGGTCGAGGTGCTGCCCGAAGCCCGTAAGGCGACGTTGCGGCTGGAACGGGATCTCCTCGATCGGATGATCGACAAGGTATATCTCTTGCCCGAGGACGCGGCGCTCGCACGTATTGCGGATACGCAGGGCCTAGGTGGTTCGTCGCAAGCATAACCTTTCGGCAGGGATGCCTATAAAGCCCAGCGTAACAGTAACGTACTTGTTTGGGGATTTCGTTTCGGGCACGGTTCTGCAGTTGTTACGACGCGCGCGCGTCGATTTCACGGAGGGGACAGTGGTGCTGAAAAGTAAACGTCTTCTGGCGGCCGTTATGTTCGCCTGTATTGCATCCGTCGGACCCTCCAGGGCTCAGACCCTAAGCTACGCCGACGCCGTCACGAAGCTCGCTGACGATTGCGGGGCCGACATCAAGAAACTGTGCAGCGGTCTCAATCTTGGCAACAACAGGATCGCCAACTGCCTGGCGCAGAACGCAGCGAAAGTATCACCCACCTGCAAGACCACGTTGACCGGTGTTGTCGCCTCGATCAGCCGGCGCGAACAGGCGCAAGCCGCATACTCCGAGGTCTGCAGAACCGACATGGCAATGCGCTGCAAGGGGGTGAAGGGGGACGGGAACATACTGGCCTGCTTGAGCAAGGGCCGGATGGTCACCAAGAAGTGCAGCCAGGCGATCACCGATGCGGGGTGGAGATAAGACCATGAAACATCATCTTATCAAGACCGTCGCGCTGCTCGTTGCCCTGGCTGTTCCGCCAGGGCTGGCCGTAGCGCAGCAAGTTTCCCAGCAACGGATCGTTTCCGGACTTGGCAAACTAACCGCAGCCGCTCCAGTCGTCGACTTGGAGCTGTTGAGGCAGGAGGCCATGAATGGCGCTGGCAAGCAGATGTCAGGCCTTCCGAACTGGAGCAAAATTGCCCAGCTGCCGCAGATGGTTGTCGAGATCAACTTCGTGAACGACAGCGTGGCGATCGAGCCCGAGTCCTATCGGACGCTGGGATTGATAGCGGACGCGTTGCATCACCCCAACCTCTGGGCCTACAAGTTTCTGGTGATCGGGCATGCCAGTGCCACCGGGGACGCGAAGCACAACTTCGAGCTCAGCGAGCAGCGCGCCGCCGCAATCAAGGAAGCTCTGTCGACCACGTTCGCGATCGATCCGCAGCGTCTCTATGCTGTCGGCGTTGGCGAGTACTTCCCGATCGATGCGTCGAAGGCCGATGCCGCCGATAACAGGCGCGTGCAACTCGTCAACCTTGGCGTCTTCGCGCGAAAGCCGTGAAGCTAAGGCGACGATGTTGAACTCCGGGCGGGCCCGCATGCCCCCGGGCCTCAAATGCAGTGGTTGCCGAACTGATGAGTTGCCAGCCCAACAGGCCACATCAAGCTGATTGGCGGACGCGTCGGTTCATTGTGGTCTGAAAGAGAGAGGATACTTCGATGGCCCAAATGGCCCAGTCTGTCCATCCTGCAGCGATCGAGCATATTCCGGGTTTCATCGTCGAGCCCGGACAGACCGACTACCTTTTCGTTGGGGTAGCGATCTTCCTGATCCTCATCGTCCTTATCATCGGCAATCTTTACTTTCAGCTTCACGCCGTGCCGGAGCGCATGGCGCATCGGACCAGCAAGGTTCAGATGGAAATCGTGGCGGTGTTGGCGCTGATCTCGCTGTTCACGCACAACCATCTTTTCTGGATCGCGGGCCTGCTGCTTGCCTTCATAGAGATCCCGGACTTTTCGACGCCGCTTTATTCGATCGCGCAATCGCTGGGGAAACTCTCGGGACGCGATCTTCAGTCGACGGGCGATTTGGCGTTGATCCCTGACGAGCCGTTGAACACCGACGAGGCAGCGAAGTCAACGGAAGGCTCCGCGAAGAGTGGCACCGAGAGCGAAGGAGTCTGACCATGTTCGAGTTGATGCTTTGCTCGCTTCTCACCATCTTCCCGGACTATCTTTACCGCCGCTATGCCCAAGGGAAACGGATCGGTCGCGAAATCACCATTTACACCATGTGGTACGAGCTGCGCTGGGGTATCTCGGCCTGCCTCATATTGACCATTTCGCTGATCACGATGATCTTCTACTTCCATCCGTCCACGAAAAGCGCGACGGCGATATTCCGCACCGTGACGATCCTGCCGGAGACGGTAGGTCGCGTCGACGAGGTCTATGTCGGCATCAACGAGACGGTCGCCGCTGGCGCACCGCTTTTCCGGCTGGATGATTCTCAGCAGAGGGCAGCCGTGGAGACGGCCCGTCGCCAGATTGCCGAACTCGAGGCTGAAGGCAAGGTGGCTCAGACGGAACTCGCGACGGCGGACGCGCAGATCCAGGAGGCCCAAGGCCTGCTTCAGGTTTCTATCGACGAGTACGAGATGAAGTCGCAACTGCTCACAAAAGATGCCGTTGCTCGGCGTGAAGTTGAGCGTCTGGCAAACACCATCGATAGCCGCAAGGGTTCGGTGGCTGCCGTACTCGCCAAGAAGGAAACGTTGGCGGTCAAGCTCGGCGTCCTGTTGCCGGCACAAAAAGCAAGCGCGGAAGCGGCTCTCGCCCAGGCGCAGGTGGAGCTGGACAAGACCCTGGTGCGGGCCGGTGTCGCGGGTACCGTCCATCAGTTCACGCTGAGGAAGGGCGACATCGTCAATACGATGATCCGACCAGCGGGTATCTTAGTGCCGACGGGGGCAGGCAGGGGCACCCTGATTGCGGGCTTTGGACAGATCGAAGCGCAGGTGATGAAACCCGGAATGATCGCCGAGGCGACATGCGTCGGAAAGCCATTTGCGATCATTCCCCTCGTCGTTACCGACGTTCAGGATGTCATCGCCGCCGGGCAGCTGCGGCCGTCAGATCAGCTCATCGATGTTCAGCAAATCTCGACGCCAGGCACGTTGACGGTCTTCCTGCAACCATTGTTTGAAGGTGGGCTCGACGACGTCCCGCCGGGCAGCAGTTGCATCGCCAACGCCTACACGAACAACCACGACGCCCTTGCCGACAAGAGTATAGGCACGATGCGATGGGTGTTCCTGCATGTCGTGGACACGGTCGGCCTCGTGCACGCCATGATCCTGCGCATGCAAGCGATGCTGCTTCCCGTGCAGACCCTGGTGTTTGCGGGCCACTAGTGTGAAGCGGTGCCCCCGCCTTGCTCCGCGAAGGAGAGCTTCGCGGGGGCTGCGCGCAGTTGCCTGTGCCGCGCCGAGGCTTGGGGGCCCAAGAGGTGCTGTTGGCTGCCAGATAGTGTCGCGAAAACAACACACGCCCTTCAATCGCATTGTTGCAGTCCCACTCCTCCATTCGGTGACGATCTGAACCTTGGCCGGCATTCATTGCAATGTTAGTAAATAGTAATATGGCAACTGGTTGCTTTGGCGGGCGGGAATGAACAAACACCACATTACGCGACGCGGACTCATACTGGGTGGTCTGAGTCTGGCAATTACGGGATGCACGACAAATGAGGACGGACCGCCGGTCGGTTGGTCCACCTTCGGATCCGATCCGGATTCCGATCCGCAGTACAGGCGTCAGGAGGTTGCCTATAGTGGTGGCGAGCCACCCGGAACCATCGTCGTCAACGTGGAGGAACGCTTTCTCTACTACGTCGAGGGCGAAGGCCGGGCGACACGCTACGGCGTAGCCGTCGGGCAGGAGGGGTTGACCTTCAAGGGCGAAGCCAAAATCGGCCGCAAGGCTGAGTGGCCATCCTGGAAGCCCACCGACGACATGATGGCGCGCAAGCCCCGGCTGCAGGAGTATGCCGATGGCGTCCCGGGCGGGCCTCTGAACCCTCTGGGTGCGGCCGCGCTCTACCTTTACCAGGGCGGGCAAGACACCATGTTCCGGGTGCATGGTACGAATGCGCCTTGGTCGATCGGGCATGCTGTCTCAAACGGATGCATCCGCATGACGAACAACAATATCATGGATCTCTATGGCCGCGCGCCCGTGGGAACGAGGGTGATCGTCATCTGATGCACCCGTCATTCTGTACTAGGCGTCCATGTAAGATTTCTCTAAAGTTTGATTCGTAGCCTACGATAGGGCTGCAGTCTAAGGAGAGAGGACTTCTTGATGAGCAGAATTCTAGTCGTGATCATTGCAATGTTCGCAGTTGCCAACCTGAGCGCCTGCGGAACGATTGGCAAAGGCAAGGGGAAAGCCCCGCCGCCGGCTGAGGCTGTCTACAAGTAACCACCAGCGTTCTTAGAATTTGGAGAAGGGCGAGGTTGGCCCTTCTCCTCCCGCCTTGCCTGGATTTCCTGCTCGAATTGTTTGTGCGCGACAGTTCCTTGCTGACGCCCCCTTAGAGGCCTAGAATGCTTTTGCCCGGCCTGGACACAGGTTTACGGGAGGGCTTCTAGAGGAGGGCGAACAATGCTTACGCTCAAGCCACTATTTGCCGCTTTGGTCGCGACGATGGTTCTCGCAACTTTGCCGGGGACATCGTTTGCGACGGAGCAAGCGCAACAACGCCGTGCTGGGCGTGACGTCAAACAAGACACGCGCCAGGGTGCGCGAGATACCAAGCAAGCATGCCGCGCCGCAGACCAGAAAAGCAACTCGGCGTGCCGCCAGGACAAGCGGCAGACCAAGCAGGGGGGACGCCAGCAGTCCCGAGACATCAAATACTAAGCAGCAAGCGTAAAATCAGCACATCTTGTTTGGTTGCAAGCGACCGGGCCACGGGCGTTTGATTGTGACCTAGTTGCGCCGCCCCGATGGAGGTGCGGTGTTAGGTCTGTATTGTCTTGGCCACGCAAGGCGCCATCGCGCCGGTTAACAGGCATGTGAATAGCGGCAAACCAACGGCCAAGCGGGTCTGGGACACCCCGGTTTCTCGTTTGGTGATATTGCTGGGAGGAAAGCATGGAACGACGCCGTTTCATCAAGGGTTTGGCGTTGATCGGGTTGTGCCCGCTCTGCGCGAGGGCGAGCGTTGCGGCCGAGGGCGCGCACTGGAGCTATGAGGGCGACCACGGCCCCGACCATTGGGGTGCGCTCGGCGGCGACGATGCCGCTTGTTCCATCGGCTCGCAGCAATCGCCGCTCAACATCACGGGCGCAATCGAGGCCGAGCTTCCGGCCCTCGTGCTCGACTGGAAGAAGGGCAGGGCGGAGATCGTCAACAACGGCCACACCATTCAGGTTGACATGCCCCCCGGCAGCAAACTCGTCCGTGGCGACAAGCGCTTCGAGATGCTGCAATTTCATTTCCACGCGCCAAGCGAGCACTTGGTCAAGGGCAAGGGCTTTGCCATGGAGGTGCATTTCGTCCACAAGAACGCCGACACTGGGACTTTGGGCGTGCTCGGCGTATTCATGACATCAGGCGCGGCGAATGCGACATTCTCCGGCCTCGCTGACGCCTTTCCCGTCGAGGAAGGCGCCAAGAGGCCGATAGAGATCGACCCGAATGGCCTGGTGCCGAAGACGCTGGGCTACTGGACCTATGAGGGCTCGCTTACCACCCCGCCTTGCAGCGAGATTGTCGATTGGATGGTCGTGCGCGAGCCAATCCAGGTGGCAGCGGCAGACATCGAAAAATTCACCAAGCTCTACAAGATGAACGCACGGCCGGCGCTTGCGGCGCACCGACGCTTCATCCTGAGTTCGATATAGTCGCCACCGGGGAAGCTCTATTACTGCTCTTGATCGGTCAGTTGCTGCGCCGCAGCAGATCTTGCCGCGCAGGATACTTTTATAGACTCGAATATAAGTATGGATATTTCTAATTTAGTCATTGATAGTTATCGGTGTTGAGTTAGTTTTGGAGTTACGGCAGGCAGGCTTACATTTCCAGCGAATATCTTTTCGGCGGAGGTAAATATGTCGCAGGATTCGAAGCATAAAATAAGCCGTATCGACCAATTCTTTTCAGGACCGAATGCCAGAGCCGATCGGTGGCAGGACCTCGCCGACGCCGCCGAGGCATGGCTTGCCGGTTCGCTCGATCGAGCCCGGTTCGAGGAAGCACTTGCAGAACTAGCGGTTACAGAATCCTATTTCGCCTATCCGGGCGGACAGATGCTGACCGCGCTACGAGACCATGCGGCGGCGGACAATGCCGCTGCCACGACGCACCTCGTCCACCGCATTGTACGCGCCGTGATGACACGGTCGTTTCGGCACGATGCGAACGACTGGGACGCCGGCGAGGATATCCGCGACAGCGTTCCCGAGCTCGTGCCATCGTCGGTGACCGCGCGGGAGCATCACCGACCCTATTTCGAGACATTGATCGTCACGGGCGTGCCGGCGTCGAACTGGCCGGCGCTTAGCACCGAATGGCGCAAGCTTCGCCGCGCACTGGATACCTTCATCTACGAGCCAGTCTTCGTCGGCAGCCTCGAGGACGCYTTTTGCGCGACGATCCTCAACCCCAACATTGGAGCTGTCGTCATCAACGAGGGATTTGCCCTGCGATCRCGACAGGAYGCGCCGATGCTGCGGTCGCTGGTYGCATCTCTCGACTCCARGGAMGTRAATACCGCGTCGGCCCTCGGCCTTGCCAAGATTCTCAAGCGCGTTCGTCCGGAACTCGACCTGTACCTCATGGTGAACCGCAGGGTCGAGGAACTGGCCGGCCAGGCCGATGCKGGCGTCGCCCGCCGGATCTTCTATTCCGTCGAGGAACTGCTCGAACTTCATCTYGCCATCCTCGAGGGCGTGCAAGCGCGATTTGAGACGCCGTTCTTCGACAATCTGAAAACRTATGCGCAGCGACCCGTCGGCACGTTTCATGCGCTGCCGATCGCCAGGGGCAAGTCGATCTTCAAGTCCGACTGGATCCGCGACATGGGGGAGTTTTACGGACCGACGTTGTTTCTCGCCGAAAGCAGCGCGACCACSGGCGGCCTCGACAGCCTGCTGGAGCCGACCGGCAACATCAAGAAGGCGCAGGARCTGGCYGCAAGGGCATTCGGCGCCGACCACGTCTTCTTCGTGACCAACGGCACYTCGACGTCGAACAAGATGGCGGTTCAGGCGCTGCTGGGACCGGGCGATATCGCGATCGTCGATCGCAACTGCCACAAGTCGCACCATTACGGAATGGTGCTCGCGGGCGCTCAGCCGCTCTATGTCGAGGCATTTCCGATGACGGAATACTCGATGTACGGCGCGGTCCCGCTTCGCACCATCAAGCAGGCGCTGTTGAACCTGAAAGCAGACGGCAGGCTSAACCGTGCCAAGATGGTCGACCTGACGAACTGCACCTTCGA
>NZ_JBFRDU010000064.1:0-15062 GCF_052113965.1 Rhizobium sp. RAF56 | reverse complement strand
AAGGTCTTGGAAATGTGCACGATCGACGCCGCACGCGTGCTTGGCCTCGACGATGAGATCGGTTCGCTGGAGCCCGGCAAGAAGGCGGACATCATTCTCGTCGATTTACGCCGGCCGCATCTCTATCCGGCCAACATGCCCGAATTCCGCGTGACCTACTTTGCCAACGGCAACGATGTTCACACCGTTCTCGTCGGGGGACGCGTGCTCCTGCGTGATCGCACCCCTGTCCATGTCGATCAGGACGCAATACTCGATGTGGCGCAGCGGGAGACCGAGCTGATGATCGAACGGCTGAACCTGCAAGACCTGCTCAAGACACCGGACATGTTCTGGCGGCACAGCCGCGACACCACGCTGATCGAATAAACGGGCGGAGCCCTCGATGGGACCGTCGGTAGGTCATATAGGAGAAAAATGAGGAGGCGATCCACGATGAAGGCATTGTTGTCGTCGTTTGCTCACCCAACGTTCGGGTTTGGAGAAAGCATTGTACGAACTGCAACTGCACAAGGCTGCCGCAAATGACGATGTCACGGCGATCGAGCGGCTGCTGTCGGAAGGAGCGCGCGTGGATGGGCGGGACGCGAACGGTCGCACGGCCCTTCTCGTTGCAACGCATGATAACAAGGTGAACGCCGCAAGAGCGCTGATCGACGCCGGTGCCGACGTCAACGCCAAGGACGCTATCAAGGATAGCCCCTATCTCTACGCCGGCGCGTGCGGTCGTCTCGAAATTCTCAAGATGACACTCGACCACGGCGCCGACCTCAAAAGCACTAACCGCTATGGCGGAACTGCGCTCATCCCCGCCGCGGAGCGAGGGCATATCGAGGCCGTCTCAATGTTGATCGCCGCCGGTGTCGACGTCGATCATATCAACTATCTAGGTTGGACTGCTCTGCTTGAGGCCATCATTCTAAGCGATGGCGGCCTCCACCACGTCGAAATCGTCAAGCGGCTGATCTCTGCCGGTGCCAACACCAGCATTGCCGACTCCTACGACGTGACGCCGCTGGTACACGCCAGGCGTCGAGGTTACAAGGCGATGGTCAAGTTGCTGGAGCCGCTCGCTAGGACGAGGTGATAGAGCTTTGGGACACAATGCCCAAGGCACCGTAATTTAATGTTGCGAAGCCGAATTTGGGAGTGCGACCTGGCTCAGGTGGGGTGAAGGTGTGCGATTCGCCGCAAGGCATCCACGACTGCGGCTCGCATTTCACAATGGCGGACAGATGGACTTGCGAGCGCATGGCCCTGCTCGCTGCGGATCGCGCCGCCCTGTTGCGCAACCAAAGCCACTCGTCGCTGCTGATACGCGGGCGGCATTCGACATCTACCGAAGTGGCCCCGCGGGCCGCGCGCGATCCTCCTAGTAGAAACGCTCCAGCCAGCGGTTGTCGCGAGAAACTAAGAAATCAATCTCCTGTCGATTAAGGGTACCAACCGGCTGCTTAGACACTGATCCGCCGCGAATTCGACAAATCGTCGGACCCATGAAGATGGATCTCTTTGTGTCGGCCAGCGAAACTCCCCAGTATCATGGCGATCACCGCAATGAGAGTAAATGCGAACGCCGCCAGATGCCACGTCGGGTCGAAAGTCCGCAAGATTCCGGCCAGCAGTGGACCGAGCGAAGCAATGAGGCTGCCGATGCCTTGCACCATACCGGACAGCGCTGCCGAGGCCTGCGGCTTGTTTGTGCGCAGCACAATTAGTGTCAGAGCAAGTCCGAACGACCCACCCTGACCCAATCCGAGCAGCAATCCAAAAGCGATAAGCGATCCCGTCGGTGCCATGATGCATCCCAGCAATCCTGTCGCGACGCATGTCATAATACCAATCGCCCATATGCTTTGCTGTCGATTGCGCGCCGCGAGCGTTGGGACCAACAATGCCGATACCGCCTGTGCCATAATCGACAAGGACGTAATCACGCCCGATTCTATCGCCGTTAGGCCACGATCCTGCAGGATCACAGGCAACCAGCCAAAGGTCACAAAGGCAAGTGAGGATTGCGCCGCCATGAACCCCGTTACCTGCCAGGCAAGAGGGTTTCGCCACAAAGACGAAGTGTTATTGCTTTCGCTCCTCGGCGATGACGTTACATGTTGCCCCACCGATGCCCAAAGCAATGTGGCCGCGAGCGCAGGAATTGCCCAGACCGAAAGTGCTGCGGCCCAGCCTGCAACGCCCGTTGTTTCTCCTGCCAAAAGAGCGATCGGCCCGCTGAGGCCAGCAGCACTTGCGGCTCCAAGGCAGAGCGACATCGTATGGATACCCATCATCAGCCCGATTTTCTGCGGAAACCACAGGCGCGCGACTGCCGGCATCAGGACCCCGGTCATGCCTATTGCCGTGCCGATAATTGCAGTTGCCAAAAAGAACGTTGCCGCGTTCTCGATCACCCTCAAAGTAAGACCGATCACTAGAAGCAGGAGAAATCCGGTAATCACCTTGCCAAGACCAAATCGCCCCGCAAGCCTCTCGGCGAATGGACCGAATAGCCCAAGACACAAAATCGGTAACATCGTCAGGATGCTAGCACCCGAAGGCGTCAGGCCGAGATCCCGTACAACTTGCGGCAAGAGCGGCGCCACGCTTGAGAGGCCGGGCCGCAGGTTGAATCCAATCAGGACGAAGGCCACAATCGACAGTGCCGCCGGGGCGGCTGTTCTTGATGTGAGCGCCAGGCTCATGCGAGTTCTCCAACGGAAAATGTGCGTTCGGGTGGGGAGCGTTAGCTCTGCCGTGGCGACAGGAATTTTCCGCCCGCTGCCACGAGGCGGCCACCACTCACCACGTGGCGCTCAATCGGTCGGTTGGCGAGCGCTTCGCCAATGGTTTCTGCTGGCAGATAGATGAAATTCGCTGGATTGCCGAGGGCGATGCCATAAGGTTGGAGATTCAGTGCCCTAGCGCCCCCGTGCGTCGCACAAGCGAAAGCATTGGCTAACTGAGCATCCTTCATCCAATTGAAGCGGAGGGCCAGCAGGAAGGCACGCTCAAGCATGTCGCCGTTGCCAAAGGGCGACCAGGCGTCCCGAATTCCGTCGGAGCCGCAACAGATATTGACGCCGAGACCCTGCAGAAATTCGACAGGAGGTACGGCAATATTGGCTGGCGCGCAGGTCACCAAGGAGATTCCGAGATCGGCCAATTTGCGACCGATCCCTTCAATCCGCGCCTCCGGGAACATTCCAAGGCAATAGGCATGGCTGATCATGACCTTGTTTTGAAGGCCCGACACCGCTGTGAATTCGGCGATGCGTTCGATCTGCCACAAGCCCAATTCGCCATGGTCATGTAAGTGGATGTCGATGCTACGACCATACTTTGCGGCCAGATCGAAAATCGTCTTAAGATGCGCTATTGGATCGTTATCGACACCCGCCGGGTCGATGCCACCCACGGTCTCAACGCCCATTTGCAGCGCTCGTTCCATCACCTCCACTGTGCCGGAACGGGTCAACATCCCGGTCTGGGGAAATGCCACGAATTGCAGATCGACGACATCACGATAAGCCTCACGCACGGCCATCATGCCTTCGACGTGGAGTAGTCCGAATTCTGGGTCGATATGGACGTGCGATCGCAAATGCAGCGAGCCGCGCGCGATACAGTCTTCCACCAAGCCGCCCGTTCGCGTCAGGATCGGCACATCGAGCTCGCGTAGGATCTCGAGCTCATTATTTATTCTATCCCTCCGCGTTGGCCCGGCCGTGTTCGGAAGCCATTTCATCCCCCACAGGGTTTTGTCCAAATGGGTGTGGCTGTCGACCAACGCCGGCAGCAAGAGCTGTCCGCCGCATTCGATCACTGCGGCACTATCAGACGGGGTGGTTAAACCGGCCGGCGCAATCGACGCGAATTTGCCGTCCTTGCAATGCAGATCGATGGCTACATCGTCCAACTGGCGAAGATTGCGATAGATCGTATGGGACATCATATCCTCGATGAAGTGAATTTTGGTTCGCTCGGAGCGACCGGAGGTATGCCCGGAGGCTTCCGCGGTGAAGACTTTTCTGATATTGTGTCTTCAGTATTTGTATACATTTTTTGGCGACCATCAATAGGAATTTCGGGCCAAGATCGACTTGACTTGAGGCCTAAGCCTAAAATAGCAATGATCCCTCAACAGGATAGACTGAAATCGGAGATCCCCAATGGGCAGACAGAACGCGCATCAGATGGTCGACACCGTCTACGCGGCATTGCACCGGTCCATTCTTGATCGACGCTTGCGCCCTGGACAAAAACTTAGGGAACAGGCTCTCGGTGAGCTTTTCAGCGTAAGCAGGACCACCGTTCGCGCGGCCTTACAGCGGCTTGAATCAGAAGGCCTGGTGACGATCGAACCCAATAAGGGCGCTTCCGTTTCCTTGCCGTCCGTCAACGAGGTCAACGATCTTTTCCGTGTCCGCCTCGTCGTCGAGACAGGTATCGCAGCGGATCTTTGCGGACGTCAGCCAGCGCCGCTAATCAAGCGCCTGCGCGAACATCTCGACAAAGAACAGCGGGCGATGGCGGCGAAGGACTACAAGACAATGAGCAAGTTACAAGGCGAGTTCCACGTACTCCTCGCCGAAGCGACCGAGAGCCGGAACCTCATCGAATTCCTGACGGGGATAATTTCACGGACGTCACTGGTCATCTCGGCATTTGAAGACGAAACACACAGCGCTTGCCGCTCGGATGAACACAAGACCCTGGTCGATTGCATTGAATCTGGGAACACGGCTGGGGCAATCACCTGCATGCGAAAGCATCTTGGTGATATCGAGGTGGCTGTCACCGCCAAGGCGCAGCAGATCGAAGACGGCTATCATCCCATGCAGCATTTGCTTGGCGAACTGTAGCCTTAGAATGAAGTGAAGCTTTTCACGAGTAAGGCTTTCGCCACGTTCTTGTAGCCCCCCAATCCTCGACAGCGTACCGTTTTTGCCTTAGGGCCCGATTGCGACCATTTTTTGGGCTCTATGCGGACCATACTTCTGGCGAGGAGCGCCAGAGGGATGGAGCCTTACATAATCGATTGTGGGGGTCGCGCGAAAGCTGGCTGCACGAGAGCTGGATTATTCGCCCCAGTCGTCGGCGATGATGCCGGCCCTGGTCGAGAGAGCCGGCCACAGGCACCTGGTCGCCAGCGGTGCTAGTCCGCTAGCCGCCCATCGCGACTTCGTCGTAGCGGTCCCGCTTCTCGGGCAATTCGAGCCACGGCAGTTCTCCATTGTCATCCATCGTAACACCACGGACCGCGGTTCACGTTCGGCAAAGAACGGACCATCGGTTAGAATGAGCGCACGCCAAAATTGGGGCTTGATCATCGCAACGCCTGCTGCTAGCCTTGGTTTCAGCGCAGGGATTGTCCTAAAATCCCTTTGTGGTTGGCGTGCCGATTTGCTGGTGTAATAACTGGATCAGATCGGAAATGCGCCCGAAAACCGTCTTTAGCCCTAATTTTGAATTGTCTCACGGCGCGGTGATATTTCGCGGCGCGTCCGTGCTTACGATGGACGCCGAGCAGCGTCTGCTAACCGACACCGACGTCTTAGTCGACCGTGGCCGCATCTTGGCGGTTGGAACAGGGTTACAGGCATTTGGGGCGCGTGTGATCGATGCGACCCATCACTTACTCATGCCGGGCCTGATTAATGGCCACATCCACTCACCGGCAAATTTTCTAAAGGGTGCGCTCGACGATGCGCCGCTCGAAATGTTTATGCTCTACGAAGTGCCGCCGCTCGCTTCGGCACCAGAGAGCGCCCATTTGTGCCGGCTTCGCACGTTGCTTGGCGCGGCTGAAATGTTAAAGCTGGGGGTCACTTCGGCGCACGATGACGCCTTTTTCAACCCCGTACCGACCGTTGAAACCATCGGCGCAGTAATGCAAGCGTATGCGGACAGTGGCATGCGCGCCAATGTCTCGCTCGATCAACCCAATATAGTCGAGTTCGATAAATACCCGTTCCTGAAAGAATTGCTGCCAGCTGACCTGCGCGCCCACATGGAGCAAGCGCCCCGGCAAAGTGACGCCGAACTTCTAGCCCTCTACCGTGATTTTATTCGCCGATGGCATGGCGCGGCAAACGGAAGGCTCCGAGTCTCTGTGTCGTGTTCCGCGCCGCAGCGGGTGACGGTGCCCTATTTCGAGGACCTGACTGCGCTTTCGGTTGAGCATGGGTTGCCGTTCATTGTGCACATCTTGGAGACCCGGCTACAGCGGGTGCTGGGGCAAGAAAAATACGGAAAGTCGCTTGTCAAGTACGTACACGACCTCGGGCTTCTCGACGAGCACAAGCTGGTCGTCCATGCTGTCTGGATTGACGACGAAGATATTGCGCTGCTGGCCGCTAGTGGCTGCACCGTTTCACACAACCCAATCTCTAATCTGAAGCTCGGCAGCGGTGTTATGCGGTGGCGTGCACTACGTGATGCCGGTGTACCGATCTGCCTTGGCACAGACGAAGCAGCCGTCGACGACACTGCAAACATGTGGGGTGTCGCTAAGGTTGCCGGGCTCATCCATAAGATCGCCGATCCAGAATGGACTCGTTGGCCACGGGCCGATGAAGTTTTGTACGATCTGATTGCGGGCGGAGCGCGTGGCATGGGCCTGCAACATCAGATCGGTCGCGTCGAACCGGGTTATGCTGCGGACTTGGTTCTGGTTGATCTCGATACGATTGCGTTTACACCGCTGAACGACATTCGCCGACAGCTGGTGTTTTGCGAAAACGGCAGCTCGGTGTCGCTGACTATGGTCGATGGTCGCATCGTCTATGAAGACGGCAAGTTGCTCACCATCGACGAGGCGGCGCTGCGCGCTGAAATACGCGCGGTAATGAGTGAGCACGCCGCCACGCTCGCTGAAACACGGCGCCAGGCAGATCGTCTCGCGCCCTTCTATCGGGAAATGTATCGGAAAAGCCTTCTCCGGCCTGTCGGGATGAACCGCTGGGTCGGTGCGCATGAAGAATAAGAAACAAAACCCCAGAAGGAGAAATACAATGACTAGATATTCAGGAAGTTCGAAAATATTCGTCGCGCTGGCGTTTGCCTTTGGCGTCACAGCCTTTGGAGCTGCTGCGGCGGAATTGAGGATTGCCGGTCCTGGCGGAGCGGGGCAGGCGGCCGCATCGGCATCAATGGTTAAGCCATATGCGGCTAAGGCCGGAATCAAGGTTGTCGAGGACGAATACGATCAAAAGCTCGCTGAAATTCGCGCTCAGGTAGAGGCGAAAAGCCTGAAGTGGGATGTTGTTATGGTTGGCCCATCAATCGGGCCGCTGGCGTGCGACGAGGGCCTTCTTGAAAATCTCTCGGGCAAGGGCATCGTGAACCAGGCGGACTTTGGGAAGCCGCTCAATCCCTGCCTTGCTCCCATGTTCTCATCGTCGGGCGTGCTCGTCTATAACGGCTCTAAGCTCGGTGACAATGGTCCTAAAACCTGGGCTGATTTCTGGGATGTCAAAAAGTTTCCGGGCAAGCGCGGTCTCTATAACGCGCCCAACGAGACCCTTGAACTGGCGTTGCTCGCCGACGGCGTTGCGCCTGCGGACCTCACCAAGGTGCTGACGTCGCCGGAAGGCGTGGATCGCGCTTTCAAGAAACTTGATGCGCTGAAACCAAACATCCAGTGGTGGAATAGTGCCAGCGAAGCGCTTCAGTTGCTCGCCTCCGGCGACCTTGCGATGACCTATTGCTGGAATGGTCGTGTCACCAAGGCAAACAGGGACGATAAACGCGACTTCCGCATTGCCTGGGATGCTGGCCATCTCAATGGCAGTGAATATTATGCCGTATTGAAGGGCTCGCCGAACATGGATGCTGCACTCGGCTTTATCAAGTTTGCGGCCGAACCGGAACAGCAGGCGGCTTTCACCAACGTCGCTCCATATGCGCCGCTTAACAATAAGGCGGTTGCACTCGTGGATCCAGCACTCGCAAACGTACTTCCGTCAAGCCACATGCAGACCGCCGTCGATCAGGATGACCCGGCCTACGTATCGTTCTGGCTGGACAAGATGGACAACCTTAACGAACGTTTCGCTGCCTGGCAGTCGAAGTAACCTGAGCTAATAGGGAACAACGACGGTGGAAAACGACAAGAAAGTCATTGCCCTCGCGGTGCGTGCAACGCGCCGCCGGGAACAGCTCGGCGGACTCGTCCTCGTCGCGCCCGCCGTCGTCTTCCTGTTACTGATCTTCGTTGCGCCGATCGCTTTGTTCGCTTGGCGCAGCGTCGACAACGCGGAAGCGTGGAGTGCTTTACCTCGCACACGGGCGGTTCTCAGAGCCTGGGATGGCACCGGTGGGCCACCGGAACCAGCAGCTGCGGCGCTAGTTGCTGACGTGAACAGCCTCGACCGCTCCGTCGCCGCGACGCTTGCACGTCGTTTGAATTATTCCGAGTCGGGGATGCGCAGCATGGTGATCGCCCTTCACGGTTTGTCCCTATCGCTGCAAAAGCCAGTGCTCGAACAACTCATCGCCTTAAATCCACGGTGGGGCGAGCATCGGATTTGGCAAGTCATCGACAACGAAAGTGGCCGACTGACACCCTACTACCTGTTGCGCGCACTGGACCTGCAACTTCGCGACGGCGGCCTAACAAAAGCTTCAGACCAGGACGGCACCTTCCGGGTGATTTTTGCGCGAACCTTTTGGATCAGCGGTATCGTCACCCTACTTTGCCTAATCGTCGGTTTCCCGGTCGCCTATGTTTTGGCGACGGCCAAAGGCTGGCTGGGGCGCCTCCTGTTCATCGCGGTCCTGCTACCGTTCTGGACGTCAGTCCTGGTCCGAACAATGTCATGGATACTGCTTCTCCAGCAGAACGGCATTCTCAACCGTTTCTTGATCGACCACCACCTTATCAGCGCACCGCTTACGCTGATTTATAATCGCACCGGCGTCTACATCGCGATGGTGCATGTGCTGCTGCCCTTTTTTGTACTGCCGCTTTATGGGGTAATGCTGAAGGTTGACCGCGCTCAGATATGGGCAGCGGCAAGCCTCGGCGCGCGACCGTTAGCAGTGTTCCGCCACAGTTATCTGCCTCAGGTCATGCCGGGCATAGTCGCCGGCCTGGTGTTGGTGTTCGTTACCGCGATCGGCTTCTATATCACACCGGTCCTGGTAGGTGGCGGCGGCGACCAAATGGTCAGCTACTTTGTTGCCTTCTATACCAATTCCTCGGTTAACTGGGGTATGGCCGCCGCACTCGGCACGCTTCTCCTTATCGCCACCTTTGTCTGCCTTGGCGCGTTTCGGCGCGTGATGGGCACTGCTGCTGTGAGCGGACGATGACTGAACGCACGCACCTTACCGTCACTGAGCGAGCTGCCGATATCGGCGCCAAGATCGTCGCCATCGCTGTTGCCATCTTCTTGGTCGCACCCATCCTGGTGATATTCCCACTGTCCTTCACATCGGCGACGCTGATGGTTTTTCCATTGCCCGGGCTCTCGATGCGCTGGTACGCCGACTTCTTCACCAATCCAGTATGGTTGTCGGCGCTCCGCAATAGTGTCCTGTTGGCAGTTGTTACAACGCTGGTTGCTACCAGCCTCGGCACGGCCGCGGCCCTCGGTCTGGTACGCTTGCCTGCCCGTCAGCGGGCTGTCGTGTCGACATTGCTGCTTAGCCCCATGATCGTGCCGGTCATCATCGTCGGCGTGGGTATATTCTTTTACTTCGCCCGCTTCGGCCTTGTCGGCACGTTCTTGGGCCTTGTGCTCGCCCATACGACGTTGGCGCTGCCGTTGGTGGTTATCGCGGTTTCAGCGACGCTCGCCGGCTTCGACCCAAATCTCTTGCGTGCCGCATATGCCTCGGGCGCGGGTCCCTTTGCTGCCTTCTGGCAAGTGACGCGCCCGCTGGTGATGCCCGGCATCGTCACTGGCGCAGCATTCGCCTTCATTACCTCTTTCGATGAAATCGTCTGCGTGATCTTCCTCGGCAGCCCAGAATTTCGCACGCTGCCTCGTCAAATCTGGAGCGGTGCGAAGGAGACGGTGTCGCCGACCATTACCGTCGCAGCCGTGTTTCTCGTTATTGCGTCGGTCATGATGTCGCTAATCGTTGAGGCCCTCCGGCGCCGTACCCGAAAACTGACCGGAGCAAAACAGCAATGACCCAACAGGATGGTAAGCACACACTGATACGGGCTCGATGGCTGGTCGGCTTCCAGGATGGGGAACACCGACTGATTGAGGACGGCGTCGTCGTCGTGCAGGGCGACCGCATTGTCCACGTTGGGAAAGAATGGGAGGGGGAGCCGGACGAAACTATCGACGCGCGCGACTGCTTGGCCATCCCCGGACTCATTAGCACTCACGCCCATGTCGCCGCGCAAGTAACGGACCGGCTGGTGCTCGATGGTGGCCGCCGCGACTTCATGCGCTCAGGCTTCCTCAACTGCGCGCCGCGGAAGCTTTTAGGAGGGCCTAGCCTCGGCTCCTACGAGGACGCCGACGCCTCAATCGCCTATGCGTTCGCCTCATTGCTGCGCCACGGTGTCACCACCATCGTGGAGGCCGGAAACACCGGCGATGTAGGCGATATCATGCTGCAGCACATGGGCGCCTGCGGTGCCCGGCTCTACTACTCGCCAGCGTTCGTGACCGGCGAATATTTCGTCGATAGCGATGGCCGCCTGGTGGTGCACCGCGACGAGCAACTGGGTTTCGACGGACTCGAGCGCGCAATCCGCTTCATCGAGGACCATGACGGCGAATTCGGCGACCGCTACCGCGGCATCCTCAATCCGGACGAGTTCTATCTTTCGACGCCTGAGCTCCGGCGCCGCACGAGGGAAGCCGCCGACCGGCTCGGCGTTGGCATCACCATGCACTTCTGCGAGCAACTGTTTGAATTTCACGAGACGGTCCGGCTGGCCGGTCGCACCCCCGTCCAGGTGCTTGCCGACGAAGGCTTCCTCGCACCGGATGTGCTACTCGGCCACTGCATCTACATAGCAGGTCATCCGATGGTCGCTTATCCGTGGGAGGGCGATCTTGAACTAATTGCCGGCGCAGGAGCGACAGTCGCGCACGCCCCGCTAGCCCTCGCGCGCCGCGGCGTGTTCCTATCGACCTTCGATCGATACCAGAGGGCCGGCGTCAACATCGGCATCGGCACCGACAGCTATCCATACGACGTAATCGCAGAAATGCGCATGGCATCTCTGGCAGGCAAGCTCATAGGCATGGACAATGAAGCAGCCAAGGCGCGCGATGTTTTCAACGCAGCGACCCTGGGCGGCGCCAAGGCTCTCGGCCGCGATGATCTCGGACGGTTGGCGCCAGGAGCTAAGGCGGACATCGTGCTGGTTAATTTTGACAATGTGGCGATTGGCCCGGTCTGGGACCCAATCCGCAGCTTGGTAATGTGTGCGTCGGGCAACGACGTCCGCACCGTGCTGGTTGGCGGCAAGATTGTCGTTGATCAAGGCCGCGTACTGTTCGCTGACGAGCACGAACTTTTGAGAAAGGCGCAGATATCATGCGAGACAGTCTGGAAAGAATTCCCGGGGACGCACTGGATCGGACGTCCACTGGCGGATGTATTCCCGCCGGCGCTCCGACCTTGGCAAGCGGCGCCGACTGTCCTATCATGACCCGCGCCCACCTCGGAAAATCCGATGTGCTCGTGCGCTTCACAGGTGTCAACAAAAGCTACGACGGCGAAACGCTGGTGGTGCGTGACCTTGATCTTGAGGTGAGGCGCGGTGAGTTCCTATCGCTGCTCGGAGCGTCGGGCTCCGGCAAGACAACCACCTTGATGATGTTGGCCGGTTTTGAGCGCCCAACCTCGGGCAAGATCGAGCTAGCCGGCCGGCCGCTCGACAATGTACCTCCGTGGCAGCGCGACATCGGCATCGTGTTTCAGAGCTATGCCTTGTTTCCGCACATGACTGTATTCCAGAACATCGCGTTTCCATTGAAGCAGCGTCGCCGCCCCGCCGGGGAGATCATCGAGCGCGTAAACGGGATATTGTCACTGGTCAAACTCGAGCAAATGGCCGATCGGCTACCGGCCCAACTTTCGGGCGGCCAGCAGCAGCGTGTGGCACTCGCTCGCGCATTGGTGTTCGATCCGCAGCTCGTGCTGATGGACGAGCCCCTTGGCGCGCTCGACAAGCGCCTTCGCGAGCATATGCAGCTTGAACTTAAGCGTATCCATGATCGCGTCGGTGTCACGATTGTCTACGTCACTCATGATCAAAACGAAGCGCTTGCCATGTCTGATCGCGTCGCCGTATTTGCCCATGGGCGTATTCGCCAATTGGCCGCACCGAGCGAGCTCTATGAGCGGCCCACGGATGCTTTGGTCGCTGATTTCGTCGGTGAGAACAATCGTATTGATGGCACTGTGATTGAAGCGAGCGGGCAACACTGCCGCATTCGCAGCGAAAGCGGATTTGTAGCTCGTGCCCTTATGCCGAATCCTCTTGCCGTCGGGACGCGCGCCATCCTCACCTTGCGACCAGAGCGGCTCATGATTGGGGACCTCCCCGACTGCGAAAACCGTCATAGCGCTACTGTCAGTTCGCTCGTCTATCTCGGTGATCACGCGCGCCTTGATATTGCGCTTACAAGCGGCGAGTCGCTGACAGCCAAGATTTCCAACGACGCCCGGCTGCAGCTACCGGCTGTTGGTGAAACCGTCACAGCATCCTGGCGCAACGAAGACTGCCGTGCGTTCGCCCTCGAAGGTAACCGATAATGCTAGACTCAAATCGCAAATGGAAAACGCATATAAAAAATGCCGCATGGGCAGTCGTATGGAACGAAGAAACCAACTCGCATGCCTATCGAAACGGTTGCGATATCGTTTTTGAGGGCAACACAATCACATATGTCGGCGGACCGTGGCAGGGTGTGGCCGATGAGGTGATCGATGCAGACAGTCGATTAATCATGCCGGGCCTTGTGAACATCCACTGTCATTCACGATCCGGCCCGATCGGCAAAGGCATCATGGAGGAGCTAGGTACACCGACTTTTTGGATGAGCGGCCTTTATGATGCCAAAGCAGCCTTCTGGAAAGGAAGTTCGGTGCCTGGCGACGAGACGACGCCCGCTGCTTCCTCGCGACTGACCTACCACGAGTTGCTCCTGGGCGGCGTAACTACGGTGCTCGATCTGTCCGCACGGTATGATGCTTGGCTCGATGTTGTCGAAGAGAGCGGCCTGCGCTGTGTGGTTGGCCCGTGGTATGCCAGCGCGGACTGGTCTACCAGGAACGGCCACGAGGTCGAGTATCTCTGGGACATTAAGGCGGGGCGGGACCGTTTTGACGCTGCTATTAAGCTGATCGAACGGGCGAATGCTCATACCTGCGGCCGGCTGACCGGCATTCTTGCGCCCGACACGCTTGACACTACGGATGAAGATTTGCTGGGCGACACCCTGCTTGTGGCGGCAGACAAAGGTTGGCCACTTACCATCCATTGTGCAGAAAGCATGGTCGAGTTCCACGAATTCACGCGTCGCACCGGCAAGACGCCGGTCGCTTACGCGAAGTCCAAGGGCGTTCTCCGACCAAATGTGATTCTCGGCCATTGCATTTTCCTCGACACGCATTCCTGGCCGCACTGGCACACGCGTGAAGACCTCCGCTCGATCGCCGAGAGTGGTGCGGCGGTTGCCCATTGCCCGACGCCATTTTCACGCTATGGGGTGACTATGGAGAGTTTGCCCGCCTACATCGAGGCAGGCGTTACAATGGGCATCGGTACCGACACATTTCCGCACAATATGCTCGAAGAGATGCGACTAGCATTGACCCTGGCACGCGTCGCCTGCGAGGACATGACGCGCATCTCCATAAGCGACGTCTTTCACGTGGCGACTGTGGGGGGCGCTAAGGCCCTCGGCCGAACCGATATTGGCCGTATTTCCGTTGGTGCAAAGGCCGATTTAGTGTCAATCGACCTAACCGATCCGAGCATGCGCCCGCTGCGCGATCCGCTTAAAAGCTTGATTTACTCGGCTGCCGATCGGCCGGTTCGCGATGTTTGGATCGATGGGCGTCAAGTGGTTTTCGCAGGTAAAGTGCCGCAGATTGACGTGGAGGCCGCCGCACTTGCGGTTGAGGCAGCTCAACGAGCCGCAGAAATATCAGTTCCAAAAGTGGACTGGGCGGGCCGTGGGGCACGCGAACTGGCTCCGTTGACGCTTGCAACGCTTTGCTGAAATTTGGAGACACGCGCGCCGATGCGAGTCAGTTCTGCGGTCTGGAATGTCGACGCCTGCTCTCGATACCTCGGGTCCCGTGACGACCGTCACCATCATCCTGTCGCGCCTGGCATTTTGACGATGCTGCGTCGCCGTCAGTCAAGGATAAGCTAACCTGATGCGCATTCTTCTGGTCAATCCCAACACAACGGCCTCGATGACGGAAAAAGCGGCGATTGCGGCTCGCGCCGTCGCTGCAGCCGGCACGGAGATCGTCCCGGTGACGTCGCGCATGGGGCCGGCCTCTATCGAAGGCCATTACGATGGCGCGCTTGCGATCCCGGGCCTGCTTGCGGAACTCAAGGACCGACAGCCGGAGGGCTATGACGCGGCAATCATCGCCTGCTTCGATGACACCGGCCTTGAGGCCGCCCGGACGTTCTGCGACGTGCCAGTCCTCGGCCTATGCGAGGCCGCGGTCGCAACCGCGGGCTTCCTTGCCCAACGGTTCACGGTAGTGACGACCTTGGAGCGTTCACGCGTGCTCATCGACAACCTTGTTCGTCGTTACGGCATGGGTGGACGCGCGAAGGTGCGGGCGTCCGATATTCCCGTCCTCGAACTCGAGGATGCCGCCTCGGGCGCAATCGCCAAGCTGCGAGCGGAGATCGAAAGGGCGCTTGAGGAAGACGGCGCCGAAGCCATCGTGCTCGGCTGCGCCGGCATGACGGACCTTGCGCGCATGTTGCAGACTATTTACGGCGTTCCGGTCGTCGACGGGGTCTCGGCTGCCGTCAAGCAGGCCGAGGCGCTGGTTTCACTCGGCCTTTCCACAAGCAAGCGCGGCTCCTATGCCGCGCCGCTGCCCAAGCCCTT
>NZ_JBFRDU010000063.1:0-15390 GCF_052113965.1 Rhizobium sp. RAF56 | reverse complement strand
CCTTATCATCGGCACCAGCCGCGTCTATCTGGGTGTCCACTACCCGAGCGACGTCGTTGCAGGCTGGGCGATCGGCGCTGGGTGGGCCCTTCTATGCTGGTCGATTTTTGCGAGGCGCGTTGTCGCGCGCGATCTTGACGGCAGGTAGCACCTAATTTTCGCGTCACTCTCTGCCGTTATTAAAGCCCAGGGAGCCAGTCGCCTCGGACTTCGCGAGCGATCAGGGACCATCGCAGGGCTGGCGAGACAGAGAGGTCGAGCGCAAATTTTGGAGGTATTGTCAGATCGCCTGCCACTGGATCGTCAACACGAACCCATTGTGATCCCACGAGGTTATCGACCCGAAATCGATGGTCTGCGCGCCATCGCCGTCCTGTCGGTCGTGTCGTTTCATGCCGGCTTGCCAGGTTTTGCCGGCGGCTTCGCTGGCGTGGACGTCTTCTTCGTTATTTCCGGATACCTCATGGCGTCATTGGTCGGCACTGAACTCGAGAGCGGCGGGTTCGGCCTGCGGGATTTCTACGAGCGGCGCATCCGCAGGATTTTTCCGGCCCTGTTTGCGATGTTGGCGGCCTCGACTGTGATCGCGCTCATCCTGTTTCCTCCTGCGGAACTGATCTATTTCGCGCGTAGCTTGAAAGCGGCCGCGCTGTTTGTTTCGAACGTCCAGTTTGCGAAGGAGGCGGGCTATTTCGACATTGAGTCCTCGATCAAGCCCTTGCTGCACACCTGGTCGTTGGCGGTTGAAGAGCAATTCTACATCGTCTTTCCCATTGCGATGATCCTGGTCCACAGGTTCGCGCCAAGCCGCATCGTTCCGATAATGCTTGCCGCCATGCTTTTTTCGCTCGCGGCGGGCGTCGTGGAAACCGGTCGTGACCCGACCGTGGCCTTCTATCTTGCCCAGTATCGCGTCTGGGAACTGTTGTTCGGCGCGCTGCTTGCGTTCAATGCCTTTCCCGCCCTACGCAAGCCGTGGACTTGCAACCTACTTGGCGCTTTTGGCCTCGTTCTTATTGCAGCCGTCGTTTTCCGCGGAGATACTGCCTTTCCTGAGCTGTCTGCTCTCATTGCCTGCACCGGAACCGCACTTGTCATCCATACCAGTGCGCGCGGCGGGTTTGCTGCGCGTGTGCTTTCGTCGGGGCCGATGGTCTTTATCGGACTGATGTCCTACTCGATCTATCTGTGGCATTGGCCGATGATCGTTTTCACGCGCTATTTCTTCGGCCATGACCTGTCGAGAATGCAGGGCGTCTCGATCGTAATCCTGTCGATCGGTGTGGCTTATGTTTCTTGGCGCTACATCGAATTGCCGTTTCGCTCGCGCGCGATCCAGGTTTCGCGGGGGCGGTTGTTTGCGTGCGCCTCTTCCGTCGTCTGCCTTGCTGCGGCGACGGGCGCCTTTGTGCTCGTCGGCAACGGGCTGCCTGAACGTCTCCCAGCGGCAGCCCGAGCTGTCTACGCGGCGGCGTTCGACAAAGGACGGTTCTATGAGGCCGGCTGCTTCACAGTGTCGGACCATAACGGGCCGTCCGTCTCCGATATCAAGGACGGAAGGTTGTGCGCAATGGGAGCGAGCGGTGCTTCGCCGCAGTTTCTCGTCTGGGGCGATTCCCATGCTGCTGCAATGGCCGCCGCCATCGACACGGCGGCGGCAGAGCAGGGGATACACGGCCTGTTCGCCGGACACGCCTCGTGCCCACCGGCAGGAGACGTGACGCTGTCAGGAGCGAATGATACGCGCCGGTGCAAAGGCTTCAATAGGCCGTGCGGGAGCTTGTGGCGAGGGAGCATATATCGCTGGTTTTCCTAGCGGCATATTGGACGAAGTACGTCCACAATTCCGAACTGCCGAACCAGGGCATCGCGTTCGATCCTTCCGTGCAACCACCGACCGGCGACTTTTCGGCCGCCATAGCTGCGGGCCTCGACAGCACTCTAGCCGACCTCCGCAAGAACGGTGTCAAAGTCGTGCTGGTGATGGACGTGCCGGAAATGGGTCGGCTCGCGCCGGACACCCTTGCCAGAGCCGTTCGTGACGGCGGCTCGACGGATATAGCGCCTCCCTGGTCATATGTGATGAAGCGGCAGGCTCTGGGTCGTTCGATTCTAGCCGAGGACGCCGCCACCTACCACGCCACGGTAGTCGATCCGTTACCCGCCTTTTGCCACTCCGATCATTGCGACGCGGATCGCAATGGAATACCCCTCTATTTGGATTCCGACCATATCACTGCGACGGCGGCAAGAAGCCTAAGCTATCTGTATGCGCCTGTGTTCGCTTCCCTGCGCGCCGATAGTAGGACCTAGGCTGCCATGGCTTTCGGTAACGACCTTACGCTTCAAAGGCCGATGCTCCGCTGTCGTGGGCGTAGATCTCCTGAGGTGATCCTCATGTGGCTGGTCAGGATGCCAATGGGATGGTTGCTGCGGCAAGCGTCGCGGAAGGACAATCGATGCGCATTCTTGTAATAGAGGATGACCCCATGGTGGGTAGCGGTTTACGCCGGGCGCTCTCCGATACCGGCATGAGTGTCGACTGGGTGATGGACGGAAATTCCGCCCTGGACGCTCTCGCATCAGGCGGCCACGCCGCGGCGCTCCTTGATTTGGGGCTGCCGGATGGCGATGGGCTCAACGTTTTAAGAGATGCCAGGAGCCGTGGTATTGCCACGCCGATCGTCATCATCACCGCTCGCGACGATGTCGAAACGCGCGTGAAGGGGCTCGATCTCGGGGCTGATGACTTCGTCGTCAAGCCGTTCGAGGTGGTGGAGATCGTAGCGCGCATTCGGGCCGTCCTTAGACGACAGGCAGGCCACTCAACTTCGGTTATTGGGACCGCAGAAATAAGCCTGGATATGGCGTCGCACGAGCTCAGATACAGGGAAACTTCGGAGGTGCTGCCTTACAGGGAGTTCGCCCTCATGCGCGTGCTGATGGAGCGGCCAGGCACAATATTGTCGCGCTCGCAGATCGAGGAACGCGTGTACGGATGGGGCGAGGAGGTTGAAAGCAACGCGGTGGATGTCCTCATTTACTACATCAGGCGCCGTTTCGGAAAGGATGTCATTCGAAACGTACGGGGTGCCGGTTGGATGGTGTCGAAACCGTGATCTCCTTGAGGCGAGCGACAGCCCTTACCATGGCCGCTGTGTTCACGATGCTGGCTTGCGTCGTCGGTGTCGTGTCGTATCTTTCCGCAAGCCGCGAAAGCAATGAATTCCTGGACCTCCAGCAGCGCCAGATTGCCCGGTATGTCGGCGATCTGACCTTCGTCGCGCCCGGCGACGCAGCATTGCCTCCGCATGATCCGGAAGATGACTATCTCATCGAGGTTACCTATTCGGACGGCAGACCGGCAAAAAGTTCCGATCCGACGATCGTGATTCCAGATCAGCCGCACACCGGTTTTTCCGAGTTCGATGACGAGAGGGGCCGTCGTTGGCGAGTGTTTTCCATGCGCACGCCGGGGCGGGTCGTGCAGGTCGCACAGCAAATCATGGTTCGCCACGAACTGGCGGCGGACGCCGCCCTGCGCGCGATCCTCCCGTTCGCGCTCGCCGTGCCGTTGTCCTGGGTTATCGTTTCATTGATAGTTGGACGCGTGTTCCGACGCTTGCAGCGCTCCGCGGCGGAAGTTGCAGCACGCGATCCAGGCGATCATTCCCCGATCCGAACCGAAGGCGTACCACAGGACGTGATGCCCTTCGTTCTTTCCATAAACACGCTTCTCGGACATCTGCGGAAGGCGATCGTCCGCCAACGTGTCTTTCTTTCCGACGCCGCCCACGAACTTCGAACACCTTTAGCGGCCCTCACGATCCAGATTGGCAATCTTCGAACAGCCTCGTCCGGCACCGACCTGGATCAACGGCTGGTAGAACTGCAAAGCAGCGTTCGTCGGGCTTCGTCTCTGACCACTCAGCTCCTCCGCATCGCGCGCTACGACAGCCTGGAACTTCCTTCGAAAGAAAGCGTCCGTTTGGATGAGCTGGCGAAAGAGGTCGTTTCGTCGCTTCTCGCACTTGCCGACGACAAGGGCATCGATATCGGTTTCACACGGCTTGAGGCCGTCGAGGTGATCGCGTCGGTGCCGGATGTTCGCACCCTCCTTGAGATTTTGATCGACAATTCGATCAGATATACCGAGCCGGGCGGGTCGATTGATATTTCTGTCGTGAATTGCGCCGACGGCGTGCGGCTGGCGGTCGTGGATACCGGCCCTGGCGTCGATCCCAATCTCCTTCACCGTTTGACGGAGCGCTTCTTCCGCGGTCCGGGCGTAAAGGCGGAAGGTAGCGGTCTGGGCCTTGCGATCGCCCGCTCGATCGCGGAGCGCCATGGGCTCGTTCTACGGGTGTCCAATCGGCCAGATGGTGCCGGCTTCGCGAGCGTCGTGGAGTTTGCGTCCGCCTCTCATTAAGGGAAAAGAAGCGACCGCGCATAAAGGCGAGGCCGCTTGGGGAGGAGACACGCGAAGATCGTGGGGTGCGGGAACCGCAAACTAGACTGCGCTGCCCCACACATCTTCAACGCATACTGCGCCGCGAAAATGAAGGGGAGCTTAGGGACGCCGTTGTCGAGACGCTTGGAGGGCCACTCGGCCCAGTCGGATACTTGCCGACCCCAAGTCCTTCAAGCGGCAATCATTCCACGCTTCTTCGGATAGCCTTCAGTTCAATGTCAGTCTGATGACATAGTACGCGGCCGTCGCGCCAGACCGCTTCCCGCGAAATTCTTTGCCTACTGTTCACCGTGGTGACCGAGGCCTGCGATCCCAGGTTGGATCTGGCCGCCGGCTGCCGCCGCGGGCACACGAACGTGCCGATGCGCCGAAATCCGAACCTCTTGTCCGCCCGAGAGAGAAAGTAGACCCGATTTGAAGATGCTCATGCGTGTTGCCCGCGATATAAAACTGATATTCCGGCGCCCGCCAAGACAGCAGTATGCCGCTCTATGCTATCGGACGAACACATCGCGCGAGCTTGAGGTGATGCTTCTAACCAGCCGCGAGACTGGCCGCTGGGTGATCCCCAAAGGGTGGCCGATGGCGGGAAAGCTTTCGCACGAGGTTGCCGCTCAGGAAGCGCTCGAGGAGGCTGGAATGATCGGGGCGATCGCAGCCGAACCGCTCGGAACATTCTCGTATCTGAAGAAGCTGAAGAACGGCGTCTGCGTGGCCTTGTGCGTGTATATGCGCTCCAAGTCAGCGCCCAGGCAACGACGTTCAAGGAGTGTGGGAAACGCCGTATCGAATGGGTTCCCTCTGCGGAAGCCGCCAAGCGCGTCCAGGAGGCGGGACTGCGCAGCCTCATCGAAACCTTCTCTATTCGAACGACGGCTCGGTTGCCTTTGTAGAAGGGTGCAAGCGGCGGCAATCAGCCGAGCGACGCCCGAGTCCTGGGGCTGACAGGGAGACAACCAGCCACAATCCACCGAAGCGCCGACAATAGATTACCAATCCGTAAAGTCCTGGCGAACCTTCTGCAAGGTTCCAGTCCTATCGTCACCGCGTGTATCGTCGGACGGAGGTTATGCGCCATGCCTGAGCGTCGTCGCAAATTCGAACGTAGGATCGCCTTTGTGGCGGTCATGCCCTTGGCTTTATCGGTGTCTCTCTTTGTAGCTGTGGATCTCGCGCGCGCGGCGGAAAAGGCTGCGCCCGCCGAAAGGAACCCTCCCGGCGATATCCCCGATACTCAGGTGTTCATCGATTTTTCGTCGCCGGCGGGATTTCTACTCAAGGTGCCCGAAGGATGGGCACGCTCGGACCAAAGCAGCGGGTCGACGTTTGTCGATAAGCTCGACGGCGTGATAGTCTCCACGGAGCCGGAAAACTCGGCGCCAACGGTGGAGATGGTAAGGAGCGACTATCTTGCTCGCCTGGCGTCGGCCGAGCGCGCGGTGAAGGTCACTTCCGTAGAATACGCCAAGCTTCCCGCGGGAAGGGCCGTCCGGGTGGTCTATACGTCGAACTCGGAACCGAACGACGTCACCGGCAAACAGGTCCGTCTAGAGAACGAGCGCTTTTTGTTTTTCAAGGACGGCAAGCTGGTCACCGTTGAGTTTTATGCGCCGAAAGGCGCCGACAATGCCGACCAATGGCAACTGATGTCGAAATCGTTCCGGTGGAATTGAGATGCATGCGCTGAGAGCGCATGAACTGTATCGCTTCTTCCACACAGGCGAGGAGGAAGTGGCAGCGTTGCGCGGCGTCAGTTTTAGCCTTAAGCCAGGTGAAATTCTTGCGTTCGTTGGCCCCTCCGGAAGCGGAAAGTCGACATTGCTCGCCTGCGTCGCCGGACTGGATCGGCCGGATGGCGGGTTCGTCGAGTTTAACGGCGTTCGGCTGACCTGGAAATCGGAGGCCGAACGGACGGCAGCGCGCAGATCGGGGTTCGGTATCGTACTCGCATCGGACAACCTATTCCCGCATCTGACCGTGCAGGAAAATGTCGAACTTTCCCTCGCACTCGCCCGCAGGTCAGCACCAAGGAAGGTCGGCAGTCTTCTGGCGTCTCTGGGCCTTGGTCATTGCCGCTACGCACTTCCAGCCGAGCTTTCGGGCGGAGAGGCCGCGCGCGCCGGCCTCGCTGCAGCGCTGATCGCTGACCCCCCCATCCTCGTAGCGGACGAACCCACCGCCGAGGTCGACCGCGAAACAGAAGAGCGCGTGATCGATCTGCTTTTAAAGCGCAAGACCGATGGCAAGGCCACGCTCCTGGCGACCCACAGCCCCGCTCTGGCGCAAGTCACGGACCGTGTCATCACACTCAGGGACGGAAAGACGATCGATGATGCCGCTAGTCGTCGCTAGGCGAATTTGCAGGGAGTTCGAGACTCGAGATGCAGCACGAACGATGGCGCTGCGAGATGTGGACTGCATCGTTCCCGAGGGCGCGCGCATCGCGTTGGTCGGCGCATCGGGAAGCGGGAAGTCGACGCTGCTCCACATTCTCGCTGGAATGGACAATCCCACAGCTGGACGTATCGAATGGCCCGCCCTTGGCTCGGCAAGCGACCTAAGGCCGCAAAAGGTGGGACTGGTCTTTCAGGCTCCGAGCTTGCTGCCCTCGCTCACCGCTCTTCAGAACGTGACGCTGCCGTCGTTGCTCGCCGGCGTCGACGGTGAGGATCCGCTCGACCTCCTTGGAGCTTTCGGCCTTCGCGAGATTGCCGACAAGCTGCCGGAGGAACTGTCGAGCGGACAAGCTCAGCGCGTGGCGATGGCGCGTGCGCTCGCTATCCGCCCGCCGCTGGTACTAGCCGACGAACCGACAGGTTTCCTTGATGGCGTGACCGCGCAGGCGGCTCTCGACGCCCTTATAGTACGGCTGGACGCGGCTGGCGGTTCGCTCGTTCTTGCAACCCATGACGAGGCTGTCGCAGCACGAATGAACACAAGATGGACCATAGTTCATGGATCTCTCACCTGCGAGGAACTGCCATGATCCTGCGGCTGTGGCTTCGAGGCAAGATATTGCGCAGTTTCGCGGAGATCGCGGCCGCATCCATTGGGATTGCCTTGACGGTCACCTTTATCGTGACGCTTGCGAGCTTTCTGGCAGCGGCCAAGATTTCCATGACGAGCCGAGCCATTTCGGTTGTTTCGCTTGATTGGCAGGTCCAAGCCGAAGCCGGTGCTGAGGTAGATGACATCGGGAAGGAGATATCGGAGACGGATGCCGTCGAGACGGTCCACAGGGTCCGCTATCTGGACGCGGCCGGGTTCGAGGCACGAACGGGCCAGACGACGCAGCGTACGGGTCCCGGTCAGGTCGTGACCATCGATGAAACCTACCTTAAGGATTTCCCGGCGGAAATGCGGATGCTTTCGGGCGATGCGAGCGGGATCCTCATCGCTCAGCAAACGGCGGCCAACCTCCACATAGCGCCTGGCGGAACGGTCACCATCGAGCGCACTGGCCTTGCGCCGGTAAGCGTGAAAGTTTCTGGTGTCGTCGATCTTCCCGATGCCGACGCGCTCTTCCAGGCGGTCGGCAAGACGCCTGATGCTGGCCCGCAGGCGCCGCCTGACAACGTGCTGATTTTTCCGCCCAGCGAACGGCAACAGCTTTTTTTGGACGGCGTCGCTACGCCGCTTACGGAGCGAAACCAGTGGCATATTCGCCTTGGGCGCGCCAACTTGCCGGCTGATCCCGTTTCTGCCTTTGCATACGTCACATCGGCGGAGCGCAACTTGGAATCCCGTTTGGCAGGCAGGGCGCTGGTTGCTGACAATCTCGCCGCACGCCTGGATGCGGTTCGCGAAGACGCTCTTTATGCGACGGTGCTCTTTCTCTTCCTTGGGGCACCCGGAATAGCTCTCGCGGCTGCCCTCAGCTTCGCCGTCGTTGCTGCAGGGGGCGCGCGCCGACGAAGGGAGCAAGCCCTTTTGCGTGTGCGGGGGGCGTCGCCGGCGACAGTCGTTGCTCTTGCAATTGGCGAGGCGTTGGTCGCAGGGGGAGTTGGTGCGGCGACGGGGGTCTTGTTTGCGGCGCTTCTAGCCTTTTCCGCGCCCGGCCTTGAAGCGCCGGGACAGCATCCTCGCGCACTGTTCGCGGCGATCCTGGTCGGCGTTCTCCTAGCAATTGCAAGCTACGTTCCTCCGGCGTGGAGGAACGCAAGAGGTATGACCGTGAACGCGTCACGGCTCGCTCTGACGAGGCCTTCGCCGCCGTTGTGGAAACGCCTCTGGCTGGATGTGGCTCTGCTGGCGATCGCCGCCTTTTTCTTTTGGCAGTCCGAAAGCACCGGGTATCAGATTGTACTTGCCACCGAGGGGGTCGCCGCGACTTCGGTCGACTACAAGGCGTTTGTCGCGCCGGCCCTTTCGTGGATCTCCGTGACGCTTCTCGTCATTCGCGTGTGCAGCTACGTCATCCGAAGCAACGGTCCCATCCTGAACATCCTGGTCTCGCCATTTTCCGGTCGTCTCGCGCCGATCGTCGCTGCAACGCTCTCCAGGCAATCGACGTCACTGGCCGTCGGAATAGCGGCGACGGCTGTCGCGATAGCATTCGCGGCATCCACGGCCGTTTTCAACGCCACCTACGAAGCGCAAGCGCGCCTCGACGCCCAACTCACGAACGGCTCTGACGTCACCGTGTTCGGCACTGTCCAAAGTCCGGCCGGCGCCTACGCCCCCGCACTTGCCGCCATTCCCGGTGTGGAAGACGTCGAACCAATGCAACACCGCTTCGCGTACGTTGGAACGGACCTACAGGACCTTTTCGGTATCGATGCAGACCGTATCGGTCGCGTGGCCCAACTGTCCGGTACATTTTTTAGCGACGGAGACGCGGATGTCGCGCTTCGACGGCTGGCATCGACCCCTAACGGGGTGCTCGTGTCGGAAGAGACGGTTCAGGATTTCCAACTGCAGGAGGGAGATGACATCAAGCTGAGGCTGATGAACTCTGCCGACCACCAATACCAATCGGTCGGTTTTAAGTTCGTCGGCGTGGTCCGGGAATTTCCGACCGCTCCAAGGGATTCGTTTCTCGTTGCCAACGCGGCTTATGTGGCGGCGTCGACAGGCTCACCGCAAGAGGAGTACGTCTTGATGCTCACCGTTGGCGATCCTGCGGCGGTGGCAAGCCGTGTAAGGGCGGAGCTTGGCGCGGATCCGTCGCTGAAGGTCACTGACATCGGCCAGGCCGCTCAGCTGATCGGTTCCAGTTTGGTTGCGGTCGACCTGCGCAGCCTCACGATGATCGAGCTTGGGTTCGCGGTACTGACTGCCGCCGGAGCGGCAGGGCTGATATTCGTGCTCAGTATTCTCGAGCGGCGCCGGTCGTTCGCAATCTTGCACGCGATCGGGGCCAAGCCGAAACAGCTCGGCGCCTTCCTGTGGAGCGAGGGCCTAGTCACGTTTGTTGGCGGAAGCATATTCGGGTTGCTTTGGGGGTTTTCGGCCGCCTGGGTGCTGGTGAAGCTGCTGACCGGAATCTTCGATCCTCCGCCGGACGCGCTTGTTGTTCCCTGGGCCTATCTTGCGACCGTGGTCGGATGCGTTGCCGCTTCCATAGCGGCCGCAATCGTCCTGGTCATGTCGATGCTTCGTATCGATGTCGGCCGACTGCGTGACCTCTGATCCGCTTACACATTTGTAAGGACCACGCAAAGCGCCGCCAAAGTTCGTAGTTCAAGGTGTTGTTGTACTCTCAAGACGAGAGGCGTGCCGGAGACATTCAGCTTTGACGTCGTCCGGCAATATCGGAGCCAAACGGAGTTGCAAAATGAAGAAAGCAGTGCTCGCTATGACACTTGGACTCGTTGCCGGGACGGCGACAGGCGCCTTCGCGAAAGAGGCGACGGGAACGATCACGTCGGTCAACAAGAAAGCCGACGCTGTCACCTTGTCCGACGGAAAGACGTTCAACCTTCCCGAAGGGATAGAAGCTGAAACATTGCACGTCGGGGAGCAGATCCGGATCACCTATTCGACATCGGCTTCCGGCAAGACCCGCGTGTCGCACATTCAGCCCGCGACTTCCACAGGGCAGTAGCAAAAGCTCCCTGCGGACGTTCAAGGGGCGGCGGCCACAGCCCTGTCCGGCGCTCCTTGAACGCAAGCTAACGGCCCGAGCCAGTCACTAATTCTGCGCTAAGTCGGAACACCTATGCGGAATGACGCAATGCCTGGCTGAAAGCTGACTGAAAGCTCGGTGAGGATAGCGTGAAGCTGCATCGAGGAGGATGCAGGCGTCGAACCCGCATCGCGGCGACGACAGATCAAGGGGAGGAATGCTCAATGCGTTTTACGCGCAGTTTTTACCGTACCAACATCGCCTTGGCGCTCGCTGCCGGGGCGGCGATATCCAGCGTTGGCTACGCTCACGCCGCCGAAAAGATCACCATCATCGTGGGCGGATACGAAAAGCAGATATATCTACCGGCGAAGCTTGCAGAACAGCTCGGCTATTTCAAGGACGAAGGGCTGGACGTAGACCTGGTCAACGAAGCCGCCGGCGTTGACGCCGAGAACGAAATGCTTGCGGGCGCGGTCCAGGGTGTCGTCGGCTTTTACGACCACTGCATCGATCTGCAGAGCAAGGGCAAGTTCGTCGAATCCATCGTCCAGTTCAGCCAGGCGCCCGGCGAAGTCGAATTGGTTTCGGCCAAGCATCCGGAAATCAAGTCTCCCGCGGATTTCAAGGGCAAGAACCTCGGCGTCACCGGATTGGGATCGTCTACCAACTTCCTCACCCAGTACCTCGGTGTAAAGAACGGCTTGGCGCTCGGCGACTTCACATCGATTCCGGTCGGCGCCGGAGGGACATTCATCGCGGCGATGCAGCAGGACAAGATCCAGGCTGGCATGACGACCGAACCAACGATCACGCGCCTGCTCAAGACGGGCGAGGCGAAGATACTTGTCGACATGCGCTCCAAGGAGAACACGAGGGCCGCGCTCGGAGGAACGTATCCAGCCGCGTCTCTCTACATGGAAACCTCATGGGCCGAAGCGCACAAGGATGATGTGCAGAAGCTTGCCAACGCCTTCGTCAAGACGCTGAAATTCATCAATACGCACTCGGCGGCGGAAATTGCCGATAAGATGCCGAAGGATTTCTACGTCGGAGACAAGGAAGGCTATGTCAAGGCTCTGGATGCCGGCAAAGCAATGTTCACGCCTGATGGGATCATGCCAGAAGACGGTCCGAAGACTGTGCTTGCCGTGCTGTCCACTTTCTCCAAGAACGTTCAAGGCAAACAGATCGATCTGTCCAAAACCTATACCACGGAGTTTGTGAAGAACGTGAAATAGGCGGGAGAGCCCCGTTCCCCCATCCGCGCGTTAGTGCCCCACCGTCTCGCGGCTCGTCTACGCGGCTCTTGAGCGACTCGCTCAAGAGCCGCGTAGACGCTACAGCTTGGATCGAAGCGCTTTCACCGCACTCAACTATCTCTTCGGGGGAAGGCGATTTCTTGCTGACCTGATCAGGCTTTCTGCGACGATGGCGACGCAGCCGGCCAAGAGTAGAAAGGCGGCGGGCAGGGGATCCAACAAACCGAGCTTCACGGCGGCCGACAGCGCCAGGATTAGGAGGAAGGCGGCCAGCGCCAAGGCGCCGTCGTCGATAAACATTCCGACGATCTCGCCGAACGCAATCTTCAGGTACTTCATTGTGCCGCAACCTTCGAGTGGTAGTTGAAATACTGGCGAAGCAGCCGCACGGCGGCGAAGGCGAACACCGCTAGGAGCGCAAGGATAGCAAGCAGCGAGACGTCGGCGCCCGGCCATTCAGCGCCGAAACCTTCGCCCACCCAGAAGATCCCGAATGCGCTGAGCAGCAGGCCCACCACGAACTTGAGAGTGTTTTCGGGAACAGTCGACAATGGCTTGTGTATCAGCAGGCCGAGGATCAAGACCAAGAGGCAAGCGGCTGCGGCCCCGAGGCTCGCATAACCGATCATGCCGTGCCCAGTTCCTACCGCGATGACGATGAAAACCACCTCGATGCCTTCCAGCAGGACTGCTTTGAAGGCGGCAATCCCTGCAAGGAAATCCGCGCGTTTTTGCGCCGCCTGGCGCCTTAGGGCGTCCGTTTCTGCGGCGAACGCCTTCTCCTCGTCGTGAAGCGCGATGAAGCCCGATGCTCTTAAAATCGCCTTTCGCAGCCACCGTAGGCCGAAGAGCACGAGCAGCGTCCCGACTATCAATCTCATGAGGTCGATTGGCACGAGGGCGAGCAGCGGGCCGAGGGCGACGACCAGCGCAGCAAGCACCGCCAACGCCATCGCGGTGCCGACAAAGGCGGGCCGCCAGCTCTGCGTCACGCCGACAGCCAGTATGATCGTGAATGCCTCGACGACCTCGACGAACGAGCCCAGGAACGAAGCAGTGATCGTGGAGATGATTGCAGCAAATTCAGTCATCGGCATCCTGGCAATAAGGGACTAGGCGGCAGGTGATATCAGCGCTCCGGCGGCGGAAGGGCGGCAGGTGCGGGATGTCCAGTCGAGCTCGATCCACGGGGTGCGGGGCCGATTTCCACTGCCAGACACAAGCAACGACCTTTGGTAAGTGCTCCACCTGACGATTCCCTGAAAGCTGGCTGTCTGGATGGATGTCGGCGGACCAGCTTCTTTGAGTTTTCCCATGCTGGCGGACCCATCTATGAGTACGTCGATTATTCGACTGTCATCGCCGGTCAAAGGATGCTGTTGACGAGGCGATCGATCCGGCTTCCGGGTCTGTAAATTGCCATTACCAACCCTGCGGAAGCTGTGCCGATGATCGCTCCGCCCACGACGTCGCTGGCATAGTGGGTCCCCATATACACTCTGGAAAAGGCAATGAGGCAGGCGGCCGTCATGAAGACGACCCCTCGGCCTGAAACACCGTGCAGCAGGAAGGTCGCAGCGATAGCAAATCCGGCGGTCGCGTGGTCGGACGGAAAGGAAGGATCGGAGGTCCGATCGATAAGGAGCTGCGTTAGTCCTGCCTCGTATGGGCGCGACCGCGCGAAGAACAACAGAATGATCTGGTTGACGCCAAGGCCGATCATAAACGAAAGACCTGCGGCGACGGCAACGTGGCGAATATAGGTCCTGTCCGGCCCGATCCACCATTGTCCGGCAACACCGGCCACCATAACGGGGATGCCAATCATCGATACGAGGATCATAAGATGATCAACGGCGTCGATTTGCCCCGACAGGCCGTTGATCCAAGTCGTCAGTAGTAAGTCCATGCCAGCGCGCCTGCTATTTTGAAGTCGCAAGTCAAAACCCGTATCGAGCGGCATGAGTAGCGGTGTGAAATTAGCCGATCATTAGAAGGTTGGCGGACGAGCGATGCGACGACGCGGCGGCGGACCGGTCGGCTCCCGGACGGCCTCGCGGCTTAAAGCTGCTCTCCGGCGATTATGGCTGTGACAATTGCACCGCAGCTCGCGCCCGTCAGATTTCCACCAGAACCTGATGCGCAGGGTCGAATTGACCAGCCTCCGCGCAATTGTATTATGACGTCCTGCCATCAAAGTACTGCCATCTTTGCAGACGGGGACCTGCACGGTCCGGACGCGCTCCAGGCGGCGCCCGGCAGCGTGCCGTAGTCCCCTCAGGGCGTTTTTGACGTAGAAGAAGATGTAGTCGCGGGAGGGTGTCCCACCCTTGAACCCAGTTGAGAGGACCATGTTCAGTCCTCTGTCAGGATCCGTTCATATGCATTCACCCGGGCTCAATCAAAAAAGGTGAACACCATATGCGATTTACCAGATACACCATTGCCGCCGCCATTGCCCTAGCCTGCATTGCCACCCCGTCATTCGCTGCCACCGTCGTCAAAGTCGTTGAGGGCGGAGAAGGCGCTGGCCCGATGACGTTGACGCTTGACCAATCGACCGTGAAGGCGGGCGAAACGACCTTTATGGTCCACAACGATGCCATGACCGAAGAGCACGAAATGGTGCTGGTCAAGCTGAAGTCAGCCGATCAAAAAATACCGTATCTTGATGCGAAAAAGCGCATTGACGAGAAGCACTTGAAAAGTATGGGCGAGGTGTCCGAATTGAAGCCGGGTGCAGATGGCACGCTGAAGGCGAAGCTCGCTCCGGGCGCTTATCTGCTGGTCTGCAATATCAAGGGCCACTACGACGCGGGCATGCATGCCGTGCTGACGGTCACAGACTAGCAACAAGTGGTATGGGTGATCGCGAAACTGTCGAGCGCCCATATCGTGGACGGCAGCGACAGGGGTACAGCTCCATTGCAATCATCCGAAATAAACACTTTTTCCATTCCGCAGCGCATTCTTCATTGGCTAACGGCGGCGCTCGTCTTCTTCAATCTGCTGCTGCCCGATGGCATGAATGAATGGCACCGCAGCATGAGGCGAACCGGCTCAGCAACTGCTGATCAAATCGCCAGCGCCAACGTTCATGCTTATGTTGGCATTGGGATACTGCTTCTTGTGTTTTTGCGTCTTGTCCTTCGCCTCTACCAAGGTGCACCCCCTTCTACATCGAACGAGCCTCCGATCTTCCGATTGGCCGCTAAAGTCGCGCACGTTGTCCTCTATGTCCTTCTCCTGGCGATGCCGGTTACGGGGATGGCCTCGTATTATCTCGGCCACAACAGCGCGGGTGGGGTTCATGCCGACATTCTAAAAGTTGCCCTGTGGGCAGTGGTCGGTGCTCATGTAATGGGTGTATTGGTTCACCAGTTCTACTGGAAAACGGATGTGCTACGACGGATGACGATCGGCTAACATCTAAGAGCCTGGCTCGAAAAGAACTCAATAAACATGGTACCTTGCGATCCTCCGCGTGAGAATGCGGATATGGGCAATAAGCATCCAGGCTTCAGCGGAAGCGATTGATTTTTCCCAATCCTTGGCCAGTCGCCTGCATCGGCCAAGCCAGGCGAATGTAC